>NZ_PTRF01000020.1:0-85817 GCF_002965705.1 Escherichia sp. MOD1-EC6842
TTTATCGTCTTGCGACGTTAAGAATCCGTATCTTCGAGTGCCCACACAGATTGTCTGATAAATTGTTAAAGAGCAGTGCCGCTTCGCTTTTTCTCAGCGGCGCGGGGTGTGCATAATACGCTTTCCCGCTACAGAGTCAAGCATTTTTTGCTTTTCTCTGTTGAGATTCTCAGGAGAATCCCTCTGACCCGGCGGCGTGTTTGCCGTTGTTCCGTGTCAGTGGTGGCGCATTATAGGGAGTTATTCTGAGCTGACAAGAGGAAATTTAAAATAATTTTCCGAATGCGCGTTTTTTATCCTTTATGCTTATTTCAGCGTCGGTTTGTCGGTTAAATGGGCGATTTCTCGGGCGAAATTCGCCACTTGCTCCCAATCGGTGTAGACAACTTCTTTGCGCGTATCCGTTTCTCCGCCTGACATCTTCATAATCAGCTTGATCATAAAGCGGTCGTACCAACGATAGCGTGGATAACGCAGCGCCCCGGCAATGACTGCACAGCGATCGGGACGCCATTGTGAGTTCATCAGAAACTTCCGCGCGTAGCTATTGGTCTGCACAGTACGCTTCTCCGGTTTGCGCGCCACCAGATTCACGGAGTAAAAGGCGCTCGGCATCGAGTTCAGCTGCGTCGCATGTTTTTTGACAAATTCCTGGAACGCAGAATGGTAGTGACCGTAGCGAATAGAAGCGCCAATAACCACGCGATCGTAGTTTTCCCACTGTGGCTCTTCAATGCGGTGCACATTAGCGACATCCGCCTGTATCCCCAGTTCTTTCAATTCCGAAGCCAGGTAGGAGGCAATCTCGCGCGTTTGTCCGTCCCTTGTTGAGAAAAGAATTAATGTTTTCACGTATTACTCCATCATTCACGCCAGAAAGTCGGGGTAAAGAGCACCAGCAATGTAAAGACCTCCAGACGACCAAACAGCATGTTGGCAATCAGGATCCATTTAGCCACCGGGTTCATACTGGTAAAGTTATCAGCAACCACGCCAAGCCCTGGCCCCAGGTTATTCAATGTCGCAACAACCGAGGCAAAGGCAGAAAAGTCATCCACGCCCGTGGCGATAATCGCCAGCATACTGACAATAAACACCAATGCATAGGCGGAGAAAAATCCCCAAACGGCTTCGAGGATACGTTCCGGCAGTGCGCGATTCCCCAGCTTAATGCTATAGACGGCGTTCGGATGCACCAGTCGTTTCAGCTCACGGTTCCCCTGCTTGAACAGCAGCAGGATGCGGATCACTTTCAGGCCACCGCCCGTTGACCCGGCGCAACCACCGATAAAAGCAGAGCATAACAGCAGTACTGGCAAGAAGAGCGGCCAACGGGCAATGCTGTCTGTCGTAAATCCGGCAGTCGTCGCCATAGACACCACCTGGAAAAATGCCTGGTTAATCGTCATCAGCGCCGAACTGTAGACATTATGAAACCACAGAACGAGTGTACAAATAACCACCAGCGTAAACTGTACGCCGATAAACATGCGAAATTCCGGATCGCGCCAATAAACCTTCAGACTGCGCCCACTTAACAGCGAAAAGTGCAGACCGTAGTTACAGCCGGAGATCAGCAGGAAGATAGCAATGATGGTGTTAATCGTCGGGCTGTCGAAATAGCCAACGCTGGCATCATGGGTTGAGAAGCCACCAATGGCGATTGTAGCGAAGCTATGTCCGATGGCATCAAAGGCATTCATTCCGGCAAACCACAGCGCCAGCGCACAGGCGACGGTCAGCAAGACATAAATCAGCCACAAGGTTTTCGCCGTTTCCGCAATACGCGGGCGCATTTTGTTATCTTTCAGCGGGCCGGGCATTTCCGCGCGATAGAGCTGCATCCCACCAACGCCGAGGATAGGCAGTATCGCTACCGCCAGCACGATGATCCCCATCCCGCCAAACCATTGCAGCATCTGGCGATAAAAGAGGATAGCGTGAGGGAGTGAATCCAGCCCCACCAGCGTAGTGGCCCCGGTGGTGGTCAGGCCGGAGAAAGATTCAAAAAACGCATCGGTAATCGTAAGGTTCGGGCTTTCCGAGAAGATAAAAGGGAGCGCACCGACGCTACCCAGCACCGTCCAGAACAGCACCACAATCAGAAACCCTTCGCGGGATTTCAGTTCGCCCTTCTCTTTACGGTTCGGCCACCACAGCATAGAGCCAATGGCGAGGGCGACAAAAAAGGTCTGGGTAAAAGCGCGGCCTGCCCCATCCCGGTAGATGAGTGCTACCAGCCCAGGGATAATCATGGTCCCTGAAAATAAGATGACCAGTAGTCCAACGATTCGGGTAATGGCGCGAAAATGCATCTCTGCCGCTTCCTTAGTTCTGCAAAACGAAGTGGGGATTATTCTTCAATCGCTAACAATTGCAATGAACCACGGCTAAAATCCGCCAGCTTTGCGGAAAATTCAGCCACTTTCGCCGCCGGAAGCGCCACCCGCAGCAGAACGAATGCCTGATAATCACTGTTGATAATTTTGCCGCCACACTGCCCCAGCAACGCTTCAATGCCGGTTAACTGACTATATTCACATTGCAAAGTATATTCGGTTAATGGCGTCTTGCGTTGGGTCGTTAGCTGGCGCAGCGCCTGATTCACGCCACCGCCATACGCTTTCACTAACCCACCAGTGCCCAGCAAGATGCCGCCGTAGTAGCGCACCACCACAGCGGTAATTTCCCCGACGCCGCTGCCCATTAGTTGGGCGAGCATCGGTTTACCTGCCGTTCCTGCCGGTTCTCCATCATCAGAGAAACCCAGTTGTTGAGAATCATCCGGTGCGCCAGCTACCCACGCCACGCAATGGTGGCGGGCATCGGGGTGCTCTGCCCTTACTGATTCAACAAACGCTTTCGCCGCCTCGACGCCATCGGTATGTGCCAACAGCGTAATGAAGCGGCTCTTTTTGATCTCTTCAACAACCGTGACCGGTGCCGCAGGAATTAACCAGCTTTCCATCACGCCAGTTTCAGATCCCGGGTCATGTTTTCCACGTTGTTTTCGTGGATCACCACGTTGTCTTCGATACGAATGCCGCCGAACGGTTTCAGTGCTTCAATTTTCTGCCAGTTGAAATGTTTGCTGAACTGCCCTTCACGCCACGGCGCCAGCAACGATTCGATGAAGTAGATACCCGGTTCGATGGTTAAAACCATGCCTGGCTGGAGAATACGGGTGCAACGCAGGTACGGATATTTTGCCGGTGCCGCGAGGTGCGTACCGCTATCATCCTGCATAAAACCGGCTACGTCATGCACCTGCAGACCAAGCGGATGGCCAATACCGTGCGGCATAAACGGTCCGGTGAGATCGTTTTCGACCATCGCTTCTTCACTCATATCGGTGATGATTTGATGTTTACGCAGCAGTTTGGCGATGCGCTGATGGAACTGGATGTGGTAATCCACATAGCTTACGCCTGCTTTCATGGTGGCGATCAGCGCCAGTTGTTCATCATTTACGTCTTTCACCAGCTGTGCATAGTCGTTGTCGCTTTTTGCTGACCAGGTACGGGTCAGGTCAGCCGCATAGCCGTTATATTCTGCCCCGGCATCCAGCAGGAAGCTGCGCATCTCTTCCGGCGCCTGATGATCCAGTTTGGTGTAATGCAGCACCGCAGCATGTTCGTTAAGCGCCACAATGTTGCTGTAAGGCACGTCGGTATCACGATGACCAGTCGCAGTCAGATAGGCAATATTGATATCGAACTCGCTCATGCCAGAACGGAAGGCTTCTTCTGCCGCGCGATGACCGTTGACTGCCATTTTCTGCGCTTCACGCATACAGGCCAGTTCGTACTCGGTTTTAAAGGAGCGGTAATAATGCAGGTAGTCGATAACCCCTTTCGGGTTAATGTTACTGGCCTCAATGCCCAGTTGCAGCGCACGTTCCGGCACAGGGCCGATATAACCGATATTGCCGCGCGCAGCGGGCAGCAGGCTACCAATGCCATCGGCTTTCGGCAGCGCGATCACTTCCACATCCTCAGTCCAGAAAGAGGTCGGCAGCGGTTCGACGTTGTGCCAGTAATCAACCGGCAGATAAAACCACAGTTTCGGCTTGTTCACGCCATCCACCAGCAGCCAGCAGTTTGGCACCTGAGTTACCGGCACCCACGCTTTGAATTGCGGGTTCACTTTAAACGGATAGGGATGATCGTCGAGAAAAACGTTGAATAGCTCGCCGGAGTGAATAAGTAATGCATCCAGCTTGAAACGCGCCAGCGCATCGCGAGTCCGTTCCTGTAAGGTAGCTATATGATTTTTATAGAGCGAGGCCAGTGATTCCATTTTTTACCCTTCTGTTTTTTTGACCTTAAGTCTCCGCATCTTAGCACAACGTTAATACAGAGCGTGATTTCTGCCGAGCGTGATCGAATTGGCATTTCTTTAATCTTTTGTTTGCATATTTTTAACACAAAATACACACTTCGTTTCATCTGGTACGACCAGATCACCTTGCGGATTCAGGAGACTGACATGCTTTACAAAGGCGACACCCTGTACCTTGACTGGCTGGAAGATGGCATTGCCGAACTGGTATTTGATGCCCCAGGCTCAGTTAATAAACTCGACACTGCGACCGTCGCCAGCCTTGGCGAGGCCATCGGTGTGCTGGAACAGCAATCAGATTTAAAAGGGCTGCTGCTGCGTTCGAACAAAGCAGCCTTTATCGTCGGTGCTGATATCACCGAATTTTTGTCCCTGTTCCTCGTTCCCGAAGAACAGTTAAGCCAGTGGCTGCACTTTGCCAATAGCGTGTTTAATCGCCTGGAAGATCTGCCGGTGCCGACCATTGCTGCCGTCAACGGCTATGCGCTGGGCGGTGGCTGCGAATGCGTGCTGGCAACCGATTATCGTCTGGCGACGCCGGATCTGCGTATCGGTCTGCCGGAAACCAAACTGGGCATCATGCCGGGCTTTGGCGGCTCCGTGCGTATGCCACGTATGCTGGGCGCTGACAGTGCGCTGGAAATCATTGCCGCCGGTAAAGATGTCGGCGCGGATCAGGCGCTGAAAATCGGTCTGGTGGATGGCGTAGTCAAAGCAGAAAAACTACTTGAAGGCGCAATGGCGATTTTACGCCAGGCCATTAACGGCGACCTCGACTGGAAAGCGAAACGTCAACCGAAGCTGGAACCGCTAAAACTGAGCAAGATTGAAGCCACCATGAGCTTCACCATCGCTAAAGGGATGGTCGCACAAACAGCAGGGAAACATTACCCCGCGCCCATCACCGCAGTAAAAACTATTGAAGCGGCGGCCCGTTTTGGTCGTGAAGAAGCCTTAAACCTGGAAAACAAAAGTTTTGTCCCGCTGGCGCACACCAACGAAGCTCGCGCACTGGTCGGCATTTTCCTTAACGATCAATATGTAAAAAGCAAAGCGAAGAAACTCACCAAAGACGTTGAAACCCCGAAACAGGCCGCCGTGCTGGGCGCAGGCATTATGGGCGGCGGTATCGCTTACCAGTCCGCGTGGAAGGGCGTGCCGGTTGTCATGAAAGATATCAACGACAAGTCGTTAACCCTCGGCATGACCGAAGCCGCGAAACTGCTGAACAAGCAGCTTGAGCGCGGCAAGATCGATGGTCTGAAACTGGCTGGCGTGATCTCCACAATTCACCCAACGCTCGACTACGCCGGGTTTGACCGTGTGGATGTTGTGGTAGAAGCGGTTGTTGAAAACCCGAAAGTGAAAAAAGCCGTGCTGGCAGAAACCGAGCAGAAAGTTCGCCCGGATACCGTGCTGGCTTCTAATACTTCAACCATTCCTATCAGCGAACTGGCCAATGCGCTGGAACGCCCGGAAAACTTCTGCGGGATGCACTTCTTTAACCCGGTGCACCGGATGCCGTTGGTGGAAATTATTCGTGGTGAGAAAAGCTCCGACGAAACCATCGCGAAAGTCGTCGCCTGGGCGAGCAAGATGGGCAAGACGCCGATTGTGGTGAACGACTGCCCCGGCTTCTTCGTTAACCGCGTACTGTTCCCCTACTTCGCCGGATTCAGCCAGTTGCTACGCGACGGCGCGGACTTCCGCAAAATCGACAAAGTGATGGAAAAACAGTTCGGCTGGCCAATGGGTCCGGCATACCTGCTGGATGTCGTGGGGGTTGATACCGCGTACCACGCTCAGGCCGTGATGGCAGCAGGCTTCCCGCAGCGGATGCAGAAAGATTATCGCGATGCCATCGACGCGCTGTTTGATGCCAACCGCTTTGGTCAGAAGAACGGCCTCGGTTTCTGGCGTTATAAAGAAGACAGCAAAGGTAAGCCGAAGAAAGAAGAAGACGCCGCCGTTGACGACCTGCTGGCAGAAGTCAGCCAGCCGAAGCGCGATTTCAGTGAGGAAGAGATTATCGCCCGCATGATGATCCCGATGGTCAACGAAGTGGTGCGCTGTCTGGAAGAGGGCATTATCGCCACTCCGGCAGAAGCGGATATGGCGCTGGTCTACGGCCTGGGCTTCCCTCCGTTCCACGGCGGCGCGTTCCGCTGGCTGGACACCCTCGGCAGCGCGAAATACCTCGATATGGCACAGCAATATCAGCACCTCGGCCCGCTGTATGAAGTGCCGGAAGGTCTGCGTAATAAAGCACGTCATAACGAACCGTACTATCCCCCGGTTGAGCCAGCCCGTCCGGTTGGCGACCTGAAAACGGCTTAAGGAGTCACAATGGAACAGGTTGTCATTGTCGATGCAATTCGCACCCCGATGGGCCGTTCGAAGGGCGGTGCTTTTCGTAACGTGCGTGCGGAAGATCTCTCCGCTCATTTAATGCGTAGCCTGCTGGCGCGTAATCCGGCGCTGGAAGCGGCTGCTCTCGATGATATTTACTGGGGCTGTGTGCAGCAAACGCTGGAGCAGGGTTTTAATATCGCCCGTAACGCGGCGCTGTTGGCAGAAGTGCCGCACTCTGTCCCGGCAGTTACCGTCAATCGCTTGTGTGGTTCATCCATGCAGGCACTGCATGACGCAGCACGAATGATCATGACCGGCGATGCGCAGGCATGTCTGGTTGGCGGCGTGGAGCATATGGGCCATGTGCCGATGAGTCACGGCGTCGATTTTCACCCCGGCCTGAGCCGCAATGTCGCCAAAGCGGCGGGCATGATGGGCTTAACGGCAGAAATGCTGGCGCGTATGCACGGTATCAGCCGTGAAATGCAGGATGCCTTTGCCGCGCGATCACACGCTCGCGCCTGGGCCGCCACGCAGTCGGGGGCATTTAAAAATGAAATCATCCCGACCGGTGGTCACGATGCCGACGGCGTCCTGAAGCAGTTTAATTATGACGAAGTGATTCGACCGGAAACTACCGTGGAAGCCCTCGCCACGCTGCGTCCGGCGTTTGATCCAGTCAGCGGTACGGTAACGGCGGGTACATCTTCTGCGCTCTCCGATGGCGCAGCTGCCATGCTGGTAATGAGTGAAAGCCGCGCCCGTGAATTAGGTCTTAAGCCGCGCGCCCGTGTGCGTTCGATGGCGGTTGTTGGTTGTGATCCGTCGATTATGGGTTACGGCCCGGTTCCGGCCTCTAAGCTGGCGTTGAAAAAAGCGGGGCTTTCTGCCAGCGACATCGGCGTGTTTGAAATGAACGAAGCCTTTGCCGCGCAGATCCTGCCGTGTATTAAAGATCTGGGACTGATGGAACAGATTGACGAGAAGATCAACCTCAACGGTGGCGCGATCGCGCTGGGTCATCCGCTGGGTTGTTCCGGTGCGCGTATCAGTACCACGCTGCTGAATCTGATGGAACGCAAAGACGTCCAGTTTGGTCTGGCGACGATGTGTATCGGTCTGGGTCAGGGTATTGCGACGGTGTTTGAGCGGGTTTAAACACTTGCCGGATGCGGCGTGACGCCTTATCCGGTCTACCGTTCCAGCACCAATTGTAGGTCTGATAAGACGCGACAGCGTCGCATCAGGCACTGTTTGCCGGATGCGACATAGATCTAAATGCCACTGATAAAGTTTTAGTTGCCGTTCTTCCCGCCTGTCAGGGGCGGGTTTTTTATGGCTTAGATAAACGCAAACGCATCGCCAAACAGGCGATCTTCCCGCGCATTACGCTCACTGCAAAACAGGTCACGGGCTATTTTCGCCATCTCAAAACGTCCGGCAATGTAGATATCATGCTCTGCCAGCGTACCGTGATCCTGCAATACCGCCGTTAACACTGTGCCAGTACGCCCACGCCAGCCCGCTTCCGGTTGTTCAACCACCGGCACCACTTGCAAACCTGGATGCTTAAGCGAAAGCGCCTCAAGCTCGCAGAGATCATAAAGATGCTGCTCTTCACGCCCGCCCCAGTAAATGGTGATATCACGATTGGGATTACGCGCCAGCGCCGTCAGCAAAATCGAGCGCGCATAAGAGAAACCGGTGCCGCCCGCAATCAGAATCATTGGTCGTTCTTCATCATCGCGCAGCCATGCCTCACCGTGCGGAATATCGACCACGATTTGATGATCTTTAAGAATGCGATCCATGACTGCTTTCGCGTAAAGGTTGATTTCAGAAGCGCCAATATGCAGCTCAATGAAACCTTTTTCATCCGGCGTCGAGGCCATTGAGAACGGACGTTTGTCGCGCTCATCCATCACTACCATCAAATACTGACCAGCACGAAAAGAAAAGGCCGCGTCTGGCACGATTCGGACACGATATACAGTATCCGTGATAGCTTCTACCGAGGTCACTTTACAGCTTAAGGTTGTCATGCGCTTTCTCTGTCGGATCGATAAATAGGGCAATACAAACGCGCCTCAGGCGCTTTTACCGTTGTTAAAAATAGCCAGCTCATCCCAGATTGCGTCAATACGCGCGACAACGTCCGGATCTTTTTTGATAGGACGCCCCCACTCGCGCTGGGTTTCCCCTGGCCATTTATTCGTGGCATCCAGCCCCATTTTTGAACCCAGCCCGGAAACAGGCGAGGCAAAATCCAGATAATCAATGGGCGTGTTTTCAACCAGCACCGTATCCCGCGCTGGGTCCATACGGGTAGTAATCGCCCAAATCACATCGTTCCAGTCGCGTGCGTTGACATCATCATCGCAAACGATCACAAATTTGGTGTACATAAACTGGCGTAAAAACGACCAGACGCCCATCATGACGCGCTTCGCGTGCCCGGCGTATTGCTTTTTGATCGTCACGACCGCCAGACGATAAGAGCAACCTTCCGGCGGAAGGTAGAAATCGACAATTTCCGGGAATTGTTTTTGCAGAATCGGCACGAACACTTCGTTCAACGCCACGCCCAGTACCGCAGGTTCATCCGGCGGGCGACCAGTATAGGTGGAGTGGTAAATCGCATCTTCACGCTGAGTAATATGCGTCACGGTAAATACCGGGAAACTATCGACTTCGTTATAGTAACCGGTGTGGTCGCCATACGGCCCTTCTGGCGCCGTTTCGCCTTGTTCGATATACCCTTCCAGCACAATTTCCGCACTGGCGGGCACTTCAAGGTCATTGGAGATACACTTCACCACTTCGGTCTTGGTGCCGCGCAGCAATCCGGCAAACGCATACTCTGAAAGTGTATCCGGAACGGGGGTGACTGCACCGAGAATAGTAGCGGGATCAGCACCCAGCGCCACAGAAACCGGGAAACGTTCACCCGGATGCGCCGCACACCACTCCTGGAAATCCAGCGCACCGCCGCGATGCGACAACCAGCGCATAATCAGTTTATTTTTACCAATCAACTGTTGACGATAAATACCCAGATTCTGCCGCTCTTTGTGCGGGCCACGCGTTACGGTCAACCCCCAGGTAATCAGCGGAGCGGCATCTTCCGGCCAGCAGGTCATAATGGGAATACGGTTAAGATCGACATCCTCGCCGGAGACGATTTTTTGCTGACAAGGCGCACCACGTAACCGTTTCGTTGGCATGTTCAACACCTGCTTAAACTGCGGCAGCTTATCAAACAGGTCGCGGAAACCTTTTGGCGGCTCCGGCTCTTTCAGAAACGCCAATAATTTACCGACTTCACGCAGCGCCGAAACATCTTCCTGCCCCATGCCCATCGCTACACGCTTAGGCGTACCGAACAGGTTACACAGCACCGGCATTGAGTACCCTTTAGGGTTTTCGAACAACAGCGCAGGCCCACCGGCGCGCAAAGTGCGGTCAGCAATTTCAGTGATTTCCAGATGCGGATCCACCGGGAGCGTGATACGTTTTAGCTCACCCTGCTGTTCAAGCAGCGTCAAGAAGTCGCGTAAATCGTTATATTTCATGGCGTCCATTGTAGCCTCTTAATCTGCGCCCATTATACGGCGTTCATCTTCGCGATGCTGTAAATTTGTTAAATTAGCGTGAACTCAGGCGCTATAACGCAAACCGGGGAATATAATTAACTTAACGCATCGCTTTTGCTATTCTTGCGCCCCGATTAAACGGATAAGAGTCATTATGCAATCCTGGTATTTACTGTACTGCAAGCGCGGGCAACTTCAACGTGCCCAGGAACACCTCGAAAGACAGGCCGTTAATTGCCTGGCGCCGATGATCACCCTGGAAAAAATCGTGCGTGGCAAACGTACCGCAGTCAGTGAGCCGTTGTTCCCCAACTACCTGTTTGTGGAATTTGATCCAGAAGTGATTCATACCACTACCATCAACGCTACACGTGGCGTCAGCCACTTCGTGCGCTTTGGTGCATCGCCAGCGATAGTCCCATCGGCAGTGATTCATCAGCTGTCGGTGTATAAACCGGAAAACATTGTCGATCCGGCAACACCATACCCAGGTGATAAGGTGATTATTACCGAAGGCGCATTCGAAGGTTTTCAGGCCATTTTCACCGAGCCTGACGGCGAGGCACGCTCCATGCTATTGCTTAATCTTATCAATAAAGAAATTAAGCACAGCGTGAAGAACACCGAGTTCCGCAAACTCTAGAACGCAATCCCAAACAGTGTTTTGACATTCGCATCTGTGGTAGCCGCCAGCCACGCAGCATCCTCCCCTCGCCAGTATGCAATACGTTGCAGAATATGGGGCAGATACGCAGGCTCGTTACGCCGTGACGATGGCTTTGGCGTGAGATCGCGCGGGAGCAAATACGGCGCATCGGTTTCGATCAGCAATTTCTCCGCAGGAATAAGTGGCAACAGATCACGCAATTCCTGCCCTCGTCGTTCATCGCAAACCCAACCTGTAATGCCGATATAAATTCCACGCGCCACGCACGCCTGCATCTCTTCGCGTGTGCCGGTAAAGCAATGAAGAACCGCACCAGGAAGTTTATCCAGCCACGGCTCCAGCAATGTCATAAACCGCTCGTGGGCATCGCGACAGTGCATAAATACCGGCATGTTTAATTCTGCGGCAATACGTAGCTGGGCAACAAAAGCACGTTCCTGCTCTTCCGGCGTAGAAAAGTTGCGGTTAAAGTCGAGCCCACACTCACCAATTGCCACCACTTCTGGCAGCGCGGCCAGCTCAATAATCGCTTCTTCGGTCGCAGCTTGCCACTGGCTGCTGTCATGAGGATGCACGCCCGCCGTTGACCAACAGTGCGGATACTGACGCGCCAGTTTTTGCGCCTGCTGGCTTTCTCGCAGGTTAGTACCGGTGATAAGTAGCCCATCAACTCCCGCGCCAAAAGCGCGCTCTACAACATCATCACGATCTTTCGCAAATTGTGAACTGGTCAAATTAACGCCGATATCAAACATCCTGCACTCCATATGACAACCGCCCTGACGGGCGGTTGAATTTATTCTTCAGTTTTTTCGCTTTCAGCGTCGTTTTCTTCTTCCCGGTTTCGGCCTTTACCAACATAAAAGCGTGAGAAGAAGACACCGATTTCAAACAGGCAGTACATCGGAATCGCCAACAGCGTTTGCGAGAAGACATCCGGCGGCGTCAGCAGCATCCCGACGACGAATGCGCCAACCAGCACATACGGGCGTTTTTTGCGTAAGTCTTCTGGCGAGGTGATCCCCATCCAGCACAGCAGCACAATGGCAACCGGCACTTCAAACGAAACACCAAATGCCATAAACAACGCCATAACGAAGCTTAAGTAGCTGGCGATGTCGGTGGATACCTGTACCCCTTCCGGCGCAGTATTGGCGAGGAAGCCAAATGCCAGCGGAAAGACCACGAAGTAAGCGAACGCCATGCCGATATAAAACAGCAGAGAGCTGGAAACCAGCAGGGGCACCACCAGGCGACGTTCGTGCTTATACAACGCCGGGGCGATAAACGCCCACACCTGATAGAGAATCACCGGCGCTGACAGAATCAGCGACACCATAAAAGTCAGCTTGATCGGCGTAAAGAACGGCGAGGCCACATCGGTGGCGATCATCGTTGAACCTTGCGGCAATTGCTTGATCAACGGCGCGGATACCAGGTGATAGATATCATTGGCGAAATAGACCAGGCACAGAAATATCACGATCACCGCGATAATGCAGTTCAGCAGACGCTTACGCAGCTCAATCAGATGCGTGATAAGCGGTTGAGTATCTTCTACAGACATGTTTACGGTTTATCACTCGACGAAGGGGAAGGTGCAGCGGTTTTTGGTTCAACGTCCGCAGCAGGTTTTACCACCGGCTCTGGCGTGGTTTCTGGCTTCTGTTCCGGCGAACTGGCCTGCGTTTGTGCAGAGGCAGGGGTTACTCCCTCATGCGCAGCTTCATTATCTTTCACCACCGGGTTATGGATGGTGTGCGCTTCATCGCTCGCCTTTTCAGGATCGTTTGCAACATAGGAACGCTTCATCGATTCCGCAGCCTGGCGCAGTTCATCCATTGACGCTTTCAGTTCAGGCGTCAGGTTGGTCAGGCTTGCCTTTTCAACCTTTTTCAGGCTGTCCTGAAACTCCTGGAGTTTTAACTCCTGAGTCAGTTCGTTCTGCACCGTTGTCGCCAGTGAACGCAACGCGCGAATCCAGCCCGCTACCGTTTTTACCGCCACAGGCAGTCGTTGCGGCCCCAGAACGACGAGGCCGATGATGAACACCAATAGCAGTTCGCTAAAACCGATATCAAACACGGATTACACCTGCTCTTTATCGTGGCGCTTTGCGTCTTCTGTTTTAGCCTGTTCCTGATTCGTATCCGCCTGCTTATCGGCGATAGTTTTCGCAGTAAAATCAGCATCCTGACTGGTTTTATCCTGCTTTGGTTCATCATCGCTCATTGCTTTTTTAAAGCCTTTGATCGACGCACCAAGATCGGAACCGATGGAGCCGAGCTTTTTGGTGCCAAAAAGCAGTACAACGATGACGGCAATAATCAATAACTGCCAAATACTGATACCACCCATACATGTTCCTCTGTGGTAGATGATGATTAAACAAGGCCGCATTATACGTTACACGGCCCGCCTTGAGCGATGAAAAAATCAGCGTGTTTTGCGCCAACCGACAAACCAGGCGATCAAACCACCTGCCATTAACCAGCCGGGCATCAGCCCCCATTCAGGTCGGTTGACCAACAAGAATGTGCCGCTTAATACTAACGTCGCGCCAATTCCAAGAAAATAACGCGATTGTCCCTGACGTACATGATTTGACTGAAGCTCGCGGGCAATCTTATCAACACTGTGCTGTAAATACTTGCCCTGGCGCAAACTGTCGTAAACCAGTTCAGGCAGTTCTGGCATTTTTTCGACCCAGAACGGCGCTTTTTCTTTAAATGCTCTCACCAGCGCAGGAATACCGACCTGATCTTTAATCCACGACTCCAGGAAAGGCTTCGCCGTTTTCCATAAATCGAGCTGCGGATAAAGCTGGCGTCCTACCCCTTCGATGTAGAGCAAGGTTTTCTGGAGTAACACCAGTTGCGGCTGTACTTCCATATTGAAGCGACGCGCCGTATTAAACAGATTTAACAGCACATGTCCAAACGAAATTTCGGCCAGGGGTTTCTCAAAGATTGGTTCACAGACAGTACGAATAGCAAATTCGAACTCTTCAACGTTGGTATCTGGCGGCACCCAGCCAGAATCAACGTGCAGCTCTGCCACTTTGCGATAATCGCGGTTAAAGAAGGCGATAAAGTTTTCTGCCAGATAGCGTTTATCTTCTTTGTTTAGCGAGCCAACAATCCCGCAATCAATGCCGATATATTTCGGGTTTTCCGGGTGTTCATAGCTTACGAAGATATTGCCAGGGTGCATATCGGCATGGAAAAAGCTGTCGCGAAAGACCTGAGTGAAGAACACCTGCACGCCGCGTTCAGCCAGCAATTTCATGTTGGTGCCGTTTTTCTCCAGCGCCGCAACATCAGACACCGGAATGCCGTAAATGCGCTCCATCACCATCATCCCTTCACTGCAATAGTCAGGGTAAACCTCCGGGATGTAGAGCATCGGGCTATTTTCGAAATTACGCCGAAGCTGAATGGCGTTGGCAGATTCCCGCAGCAAATTCAGTTCATCAATCAACGTCTTTTCGTACTCGCGCACCACTTCGGTTGGACGCAGACGGCGACCATCCGGCAGTAAACGCGGCACCCAACGCGCCAGACGATAGATGAGTTTCAGATCCGCTTTTATGACCGGCAAAATATCCGGGCGAATGACTTTAATCACCACCTCTTTGCCATTCGATTTCAGCCGCGCAGTATGTACCTGTGCAACGGAAGCCGATGCCAGCGGCTTAATGTCAAAATCATCAAACCACGCTTCCACCGGCAGACCGCCCATCGCCGCTTCAATTTGTGCTTTCGCCAGTTCGCCGTCAAAAGGCGCGACTTTATCCTGCAAGAGCGCCAGTTGGTCAGCAATATGCGGCGGAAAAAGGTCACGGCGGGTCGATAGCATCTGTCCAAATTTGATCCATACCGGACCCAGTTCTTGCAGCGCCAGTCGCAGTCGTTCACCTAATGGTTTGTCTTTATGCCGATTCGGCATCCAGAATAACGAGTATCGCCATAACCGCAACGGCAAAGTGATACGCATTTTAGGGATCAGTTCATCAAGTCCGTAACTTAAAAAAGTGCGAATGATGAAATACAGGCGCCGTACTTCACCTGGCGTCATTAAACTGCCTCCAGTTTTTCCAGCCGTTTGGTTAGCGCATCGACAGCACGTTCAACGGCGGATGTCTCTTCCGCAAACCAGGCCACTTCAAGCGGACCAGGTGCCATACGCCACTCTTCAGTAATGGCTTCAGCCACGTAGCGTTGCTGGCGTTTAATACCGTGATGCAGGAACTTCGCGCCACCACGCAGGGCTTTGCTGATGCCTTCGGCGGCGATATCACCCGTATAAGGTGCCAGCAGTTCAGCAGGGTCGAACTCCGCCAGATCTGCCAGCGCAACAAAGTTTTGCACCACCTGAATATCGCCCTGCACTTCCAGCTCACCACTGCGAATCAGTGCAGCAAGCTGCTGGCGATCGCGAAGTTTCGGCAACACGCTGGCATAAGCGATAACAGTGCAGTCAGCATCGCCTGCCCATTCTCCCAGTACATCGACCTGACGTTCGCTGAACACCAGAATCAACGATGTCGAAAAGCCTTTTACCTCCACGCGCAATACTTTACCCAGCAGACGCGAGCGGGCGGTTTTCAGCGCGGGTGAGCGATACAGGAAGGTGTTGAGCAGACTTTCGATTCCTGCCGTCACTAAAGGTTTAAAAGGCATTTCCGGTCTCCTGTCAGAACTTATAACCACGATGCAGCGCCACAACGCCAGCCGTCAGGTTGTAATAATCGACACTTTCGAATCCGGCATCTTGCATCATGGCTTTCAGAGTATCCTGATCGGGATGCATACGGATGGATTCAGCCAGATAACGGTAGCTGTCGGCGTCATTCGCGACTAGCGAGCCAATACGCGGCAGAACATGGAAGGAGTAAGCGTCATAAGCTTTGCTTAATGGTTCGATAATCGGTTTCGAGAACTCAAGCACCAGCAGGCGGCCGCCGGGTTTCAGCACGCGATACATTGAACGCAGTGCTTTATCTTTATCGGTGACGTTACGCAGACCAAACGAAATGGTGATGCAATCAAAGGTGTTATCCGGGAACGGCAGCGCCTCGGCGTTCGCCTGAACATACTCAACGTTGCCAATCACGCCGATATTACGCAGTTTCTCGCGCCCCATTTTGAGCATGGATTCATTGATATCGGCGAGGACTACCTTGCCAGTTTCACCGACCAGGCGGGAGAATTTCGCTGTCAGGTCGCCGGTGCCGCCAGCCAGATCCAGCACAGTTTGCCCACGGCGTACGCCGCTGCAATCGATCGTGAATCGCTTCCACAAACGATGAATACCAAATGACATCAAATCATTCATAACATCGTATTTCGATGCCACGGAATGGAAAACGTGGGCGACCATATCCGCTTTTTGCTCTTTCGCGACGGTCTGAAAACCAAAGTGCGTCGTTTCTTGTGACTTATCCACCATCTCAATGCCTGCTCATCAAAAAATTGTTCCAGAAGTGTAACAGATTGGGCGTCGATGCCCTAGATTTCTACCCGGCGTAACTACCCCCAATGGGCTAGCGCGACTGCTGATTATATTCATCATCGCGTTGATAAGCTTCATCATTCGGCTGCCCCGGAACCGACCGCAGTCGATACTCTTCATCCTGACTCACCGCCTGTTCAGCCAAATCCGGATTAATCTCGCGTTTAATTTCTACCCCTAAACCGCGGAACGCTTCTGCCTGCGCCAGCACATTTCCGCGACCTGAAGAGAGTTTTTTCATTGCCTGGCGGTAGTTATCCTGCGCTTTGTCGAGACTTTGACCAATCGCTGACATGTCATCGACGAACAAACGCATCTTGTCGTACAGCTTGCTGGCGTGATCGGCTATTTTCTGGGCGTTACGACTTTGATGCTCATAGCGCCACAGGTTGGCGATAGTACGCAACGCCACCAGCAGCGTGGTCGGGCTAACCAGCATGATATTGTTTTTCAACGCTTCTGTTATCAGCTCCGGCTGGCGGTCAAGCGCCAGTAAAAACGCAGGTTCGACGGGGATAAACATCAGCACGTAATCCAGCGTTCTTAGCCCTGGTAGCTGTTGATAATCTTTACGCCCCAGCAAGCGGATATGGTTACGCACCGACGCGATATGTTCCTGTAGCGCGCTTTCGCGGGTGTAGTCGTCTTCGGCGTTAAAATAGCGTTCATAGGCGACCAGCGTCATTTTGGCGTCGATCACCACATCTTTTCCCTGCGGCAGCCGCACGATGACATCCGGCTGCATCCGCGAGCGGGCGTCATTTTCGATGCTGACCTGGGTTTCATATTCATACCCTTCACGCAGACCGGAAGCCTCCAGCACCCGCGTCAATACTACCTCGCCCCAGTTGCCCTGAGTTTTATTGTCGCCTTTCAGCGCGCGCGTCAGGTTGATCGCCTCCTGGGCCATTTGCGCGTTGAGTTGCTGGAGATTGCGAATTTCGTGGGTCAGGGTATGGCGTTCTTGTGCTTCTTTACCGAAGCTGTCCTGAACCTGACGGCGGAAACCGTCCAGTTGTTCACGTAGCGGCGACAACAGGCTGTTCAGACTCTGACGGTTTTGTTCATCAACCCGGCGATTGCTGTGCTCAAAAATACGGTTGGCGAGGTTTTCAAACTGCTCACTGAGGCGCTGCTCGCTGTTAATCATCTGGCGAATTTTATCGTCAGCATGTTGCTGTGCGGCTTCCATCCGCGTGGTTACTTCACGCAGATCGGCCTCCAGAGAGGTGTTAATACTTTGCAGGCTGCGCACTTCGTTATTGAGTAACTCGCACTCAGCGCGCCAGTGCTCACTTTGGGTAATTTGTTGTTTTGCCGCGCTTAACTCCGCGACCATCTCTTCACGTTCAGCTAATTGCTCGGCTTTTTGCTGCGCATGTTGATAACTGGCAAACAGCCAGCCAATTGCCACACCCACCAACGCAATAACTGCGTAAACCATGATTGAGAAATCCACAACGCCTCCTGACGCAACAACTTACCCGCACAAAATAGAATTGTGCTGTACAAACGTCCAGTTGGAAAGGCATTTCCTGCGAGGCGCTACGCAAAAATACAAAAGGCCGAACGCGTCGGCCTTCAGACAGGAGAAGAGGATTACAGCAGACGACGCGCCGCTTCCACCACGATTTTCACCGCTTGGCTTTCAGTTTGTTTCATCGTCTCAGCATTCGGGATCTCTTGCTGGGTGCGGTTAACGATAACACCCGCTACCATACCGGCACGTAGACCCTGACTTGCACACATGGTCAGCAGAGTCGCAGATTCCATTTCATAGTTCATCACGCCCATCGCCTGCCACTCTTCCATAGAACCTTTAAAGTGACGGACTACGCGACCAGAGTAAGTATCGTAACGTTCCTGACCTGGATAGAAGGTATCAGAAGAAGCAGTCACGCCAACGTGAGTCGTCGCGCCAATGGATTTCGCTGCTTCAACCAGCGCAGTCGTACATTCGAAATCAGCGACAGCCGGGAACTCCAGCGGTGCGAAGTGCAGGCTCGCGCCATCCAGACGAACAGACGCCGTGGTAACCAGTACATCACCAACATTAATATGCGGCTGAATAGCGCCAGTTGTACCGATACGCAGGAAGGTGCGAATGCCCAGCTGTGCCAGTTCTTCAACGGCAATAGAAGTAGACGGGCCGCCGATACCGGTAGAGCAGACAATAACAGGTTTACCATCCAGCTCTGCACGCCAGGTGGTGAATTCGCGGTGAGATGCCAGCTTAACCGGCTTATCCATCAGCGCGGCGATCTTTTCCACACGATCCGGGTCGCCAGGGACGATGGCAAGCGTAGCCCCTTGTAAATCGTTTTTAGTGAGGCCGAGATGAAAAACATCAGACTTGGACATATACAACTCCTCTGTGAATCGGTTTAGTCAGAAGAAGCAAAAAGGTACTTTACCGAAGGGATTAAGATTTTTTCGTGATAGTCATCACTATGATGCAAATGTGTTGCATACATTTACTCATCAAAAGTGACTTAAATCACATAATTTACTCTTAAGTCAGTAAGGCCGCTTAAAAGATGAGCCATTTGAGGCAATGTGAATTGTTGCACGCTGACTATAGTTAACATTGCGCAAAATTTTTATAAGGGTACGGAGAATACCATGACAACAACACAACACTCTGGATTTGCACCTGCTGCATCCCCCCTCGCCTCGACCATCGTTCAGACTCCGGATGATGCGATTGTGGCAGGGTTCACCTCTATCCCTTCACAAGGGGATAACATGCCTGCTTATCATGCCCGTCCAAAACAGAGCGATGGCCCACTACCAGTGGTCATTGTAGTGCAGGAAATTTTTGGCGTGCATGAACATATCCGTGACATTTGTCGCCGTCTGGCGCTGGAGGGATATCTGGCTATCGCACCAGAACTCTACTTCCGCGAAGGTGATCCGAATGATTTCGCCGATATTCCCACGTTGCTAAGCGGTCTGGTAGCAAAAGTGCCTGACTCACAGGTGCTGGCCGATCTCGATCATGTCGCCAGTTGGGCGTCCCGCAACGGCGGCGATGTCCATCGTTTAATGATTACCGGATTTTGCTGGGGCGGACGTATCACCTGGTTGTATGCCGCGCACAACCCGCAGCTGAAAGCGGCAGTGGCGTGGTACGGCAAGCTGACAGGCGATAAGTCGCTGAATTCACCGAAACAACCTGTTGATATCGCAACCGATCTTAACGCGCCGGTTCTCGGCTTATATGGCGGTCAGGATAACAGCATTCCGCAGGAGAGCGTCGAAACCATGCGTCAGGCGCTGCGGGCAGCAAACGCGAAAGCGGAGATTATCGTGTACCCGGATGCCGGTCATGCATTTAACGCCGATTATCGCCCGAGCTATCATGCCGAGTCTGCGAAAGACGGTTGGCAGCGTATGCTGGAATGGTTTAAGCAGTATGGTGGGAAGAAGTCGCTGTAATGAGAAAAGACCGGGTGGTATTACCACCCGGTTTGGAGTTTATCCCCGACGCAAATTCTGTGCCGCCTGCACCATGTTCGCCAGTGCCGCGCGGGTTTCTGGCCAGCCGCGCGTTTTCAGGCCGCAGTCCGGGTTGACCCACAGGCGCTCTGCCGGAATGCGTTTTGCCGCTTTCTTCAGCAGGGCTTCAATCCATTCCACGCTCGGTACGTTTGGCGAGTGAATGTCATAGACGCCTGGACCGATTTCATTCGGATAATCAAACTCTTCGAATGACTCCAGCAACTCCATGTCGGAACGCGAGGTTTCGATAGTGATGACGTCAGCATCCAGCGCCGCAATCGAATCCATGATGTCGTTGAACTCGCAATAACACATGTGAGTGTGGATCTGCGTTTCATCCTTCGCCACGGCGGCGTTGATACGGAAAGCTTCCACGCCCCACTGGAGATATGCATCCCAGTCGCTGCGACGCAGCGGTAAACCTTCGCGCAGCGCCGGTTCATCAATCTGGATGATGCCAATTCCAGCGGCTTCCAGATCGGCCACTTCATCACGCAGCGCCAGCGCAATTTGTTTGGCAATGGTTTCACGGCTGACGTCTTCGCGCGGGAATGACCAGCAAAGAATGGTCACCGGGCCGGTCAGCATCCCTTTTACCGGTTTGTCGGTCAGCGATTGCGCATACTTCGCCCACTCCACGGTGATCGGTGCCGGGCGGCTAACGTCACCAATAACAATCGGTGGCTTCACGCAGCGGGAACCGTAGCTCTGTACCCAACCGTTTTGCGTAAAGACAAAACCGTCGAGGTGCTCACCAAAGTATTCCACCATGTCATTACGCTCAGCCTCACCATGCACCAGCACATCCAGTCCTAAACGTTCCTGCTCAACAATGGCCTGTTTGATATGTTCCGCAATACCCGTGCGGTAGTTGTTGGCGTCGAGATTGCCCTTTTTGAAATCCAGACGCAGGGTACGAATTTCTGTAGTTTGCGGGAAAGAGCCAATCGTGGTGGTCGGCCAGGCTGGCAGTTTAAAACGCGCACGCTGGGCTTCAGCACGCACTTCATAAACGTTCGCACGCTGGCTGTCCTGGGCGGTAATCGCCGCCAGACGCTTTTCTACCGCCGGATTATGTACGCGGGTAGAGTGACGACGCGCCTGAATCGGGGCGCTCCACTCTGCCAGAGCTGCCGTATCACCACTGTTCAGCGCATCGCGCAGTAGAGCCAGTTCATGACATTTTTGCAGGGCGAAGGCAAACCAGCTTTTCACTTCTGCATCAAGACGCGTTTCCACGCTCAGGTCGATAGGGCTATGCAGCAGCGAGCAGGAAGATGCCACCCACAAATCACGTTTGCCGACAATGTCTTTAATTTGTGCATATTTCTCGGTGAGATCGGCGCGCCAGACGTTACGACCATTGACCAGTCCGGCAGACAGCAGCCAGTCAGAAGGCAGGCGCTTGTGCAGTTCTGCTACATCATCTTTGCCATGAATGAGGTCGACATGCAGACCCTGAACAGGCAGCGCCGTAATCGTGTCGAGGTTTGGCGTTACACCTTCAAAATAGGTGGTCAGCAGCAGTTTCACCTGGCCCTGGAGCGCATCGTAAGCAGGTTTATATGCGTCCAGCCACGCCTGCGGCAGTTCCAGCACCAGCGCCGGTTCGTCAATCTGTACCCACTCAATACCGCGTTTTGCCAGTTCTGCCAGAACCTGCTGATAAACCGGCAGAATATCGTTCAGCAGGCTCAGGCGGTCAAACTGTTCACCTTTCACTTTCCCCAGCCACAGATAGGTAACCGGCCCCAGAAGCACAGGTTTCACCTTGTGACCCAACGCCAGCGCCTCGTCTACTTCATCCAGCAGCTGCGTCCAGGTCAGTTTGAACTGTTGGCCTTTAACGAATTCCGGCACCATGTAGTGATAGTTGGTGTTAAACCATTTGGTCATTTCTGCCGCCGCCGCAGGTTCACCTGTTGGCGCACGACCGCGACCAATACGGAACAGGGTGTCGATATCCACCGAACCGTCTTTATTCTGATGACGCGCCGGAACGTTACCCAGCAGCAGGCTGGTGGTCAGAACATGATCGTACCAGGCAAAATCGCCCACCGGCAGCAGGTCGATACCCGCCTGCTTTTGTTGATCCCAGTGACGAGCACGCAATTCACGCCCTACTGCCAGTAATTCTTCACGCGTGGAGTTCCCCGCCCAATAACTTTCTTGCGCTTTTTTCAGCTCGCGACGCAGGCCAACGCGAGGGAAACCGAGGGTGTGATTAAGAATTGTCATTATATGCCCCTTATGGAATTTTTAGTATTTAGCCGTCCAGATGTTTACACATCCATAATTGGCGGTTACTGTATATTCCTCAAGCGCAAATTATTCATGCCGAAGTGAAGGACTTTCATGATCGAAGTAAAACACCTGAAAACGCTACAAGCGTTGCGGAATTGCGGCTCGCTCGCAGCCGCTGCGGCGACGTTGCATCAGACGCAATCCGCCCTGTCTCACCAGTTTAGCGATCTGGAACAACGCCTTGGCTTCCGGCTATTTGTGCGTAAAAGCCAGCCGCTACGTTTTACGCCGCAGGGAGAAATCCTGTTGCAACTGGCAAACCAGGTACTGCCGCAAATCAGTCAGGCACTGCAAGCCTGCAATGAACCGCAGCAGACGCGCCTGCGCATTGCCATTGAGTGCCATAGCTGTATTCAGTGGCTGACGCCCGCGTTAGAAAATTTCCATAAGAGCTGGCCGCAGGTCGAGATGGACTTTAAATCGGGCGTGACGTTTGACCCGCAGCCCGCGTTGCAGCAGGGCGAGCTGGATCTGGTGATGACCTCCGATATTCTGCCGCGCAGTGGCCTGCATTATTCGCCGATGTTCGATTATGAAGTACGTCTGGTATTAGCACCTGACCACCCACTGGCGGCGAAAACGCGAATCACGCCGGAAGATCTCGCCAGCGAAACGCTGCTGATTTATCCGGTACAGCGCAGCCGACTGGACGTCTGGCGGCATTTTCTGCAGCCCGCAGGCGTTAGCCCGTCGCTGAAAAGCGTCGATAACACCTTATTGTTGATTCAGATGGTTGCCGCGCGGATGGGTATTGCCGCTCTGCCGCATTGGGTCGTGGAGAGTTTTGAGCGCCAGGGTCTGGTTGTGACCAAAACCCTGGGCGAGGGATTATGGAGCCGACTGTACGCCGCCGTGCGCGATGGCGAGCAGCGTCAGCCAGTGACAGAAGCGTTTATTCGCTCGGCACGCAATCACGCCTGCGATCATCTGCCGTTTGTAAAGAGCGCGGAGCGACCCACTTCCGATGCACCCACAGTGAGGCCAGGATCACCAGCGCGCCTGTGATAAATGTTGGCCAGTGCGGCTGTTGGTGCCAGATAGCCAGGTTAACCAGCAGCCCTGCCGGAACGTGCATATTATTCATAATGCCCAGCGTTCCGGCGTCCACCTGCGTCGCGCCGTAGTTCCACATAAAGTAGCCAATCCCGGAAGCCACCACGCCAAGAAACACCAGAATGCCCCATTGCAACGTGGTTTGCGGCATTTTCTGCGCATTTCCCAGCAAGAACCATGCAACCACCGCCACCAGGAACGCGCCAAGATAGAACCACGCAAAGGCGTTATGCTGCGGCATCGGGCGAGTTTCCATCAGGCGTTTGTAACCCACCATGCCAATCGCGAAAGTGATATTGGAGAGTTGCACCAGCAGCAGGCCAGTCCAGAAATGGTCAGTGACCTGATCGTAACGAATAATTCCGGCACCAATCACCGCCAGTAACGCGCTGAACGCATAACCCCAGCGCAGACGACGTCTGCTCATAATGTCATAAATCAGCGTGATGTAGAGCGGCGTCAGCACGGTAAACAGCAGCAGTTCAGAGACCGTCAGGTAGAGATAGGCACGAAAACTGAGCATATACATAATGCCAAGCTGCATCGCGCCCACCAGCATATACAGGCCAATGGTTTTCAGGCTATTGCCACGGGTACGCAGGAACGGCAGGAAAACGAGCGCCGCCAGCCCAACGCGTACCAGCACCGAAAAATAGCTGTCGACGTGCCCCGCAAGGTACTCGCCATAAAAGCTAAAGGAGAAGGCCCACAGAATCGTGGTGATGATAAGTAGCGCCACAATGGAAAACTCTTTGATTAACGAGTATCCATTGTAGCGAAGTATCAGGTTGACAACTGACCAAATAAAGAACGATTACGATAAATAGAGCTTACGCAGATAATGCGGCACCGCGTCTTCGGCGTTAGTGCCAATCACTTCCAGCTCCGGATGCAGATCTTTCAGGCGCTGGTGCGCACTGCCCATAATGCAGCCTTTCCCCGCCATCGACAGCATTTCGGCGTCGTTCATCCCGTCACCAAACGCAATGCAATCCTTCAGACTGTAGCCCAATTTCTTCGCCACCGCTTCCAGCGCATGACCTTTAGAAACGCCGCCAGCCATCACTTCCAGACAAGTCAAAGTAGAGAAACTGACGTTGACGCGATCGCCCCAGCGAGCATTGATTGCTTGCTCCAGCGGTAACAATTTTTCATGGGAGTCGCAGGTGAAGAACACTTTGCTGACGCCTTCCGGCTCCAGCAAACCCGGCTCATACAGCGCATATTTAAATACTGCTTCTTTAAAAAAGCGCATCTCCTCCGGACGGTGGCGATTCATAAACCATTCATCATCACGATAAACATTAGTAATGATGTCCGGGTTGTCGTTGACCACGCCAAACAGGTCGCTGGCAATGTCATGATCCAGGTTATGCGCGAAAATCAGATTACCATCCAGATCGTGCACGCGCGCGCCATTGGAGGTAATCATGTAAGACTTAATCTCCAGATTATCGCGAATCTGACCCACGTCGACGTGGTGGCGACCCGTCGCAAACACAAAGTTGATGCCACGCGCGGTGAGCAGTTTCAGGGTTTCTTTGGCGTAAGGGGATAACGTATGGTCGGGAGAAAGTAACGTACCATCTAAATCAGACGCAACAACCTGATACATAAGAAATTTAAACCTCTATAGAGCGATTTCCGCTGGGTGAGTTATGCCGGTTGAAAAATTCAACGATGGCGTGGAGCGCGACTGAGCGCATTGCGTCCTTTTCAAAAAGGATCTCATGGTACGCACCTTTAATTACCAGCGGTCGCTCCCCTTCTACAGGATGACCCGCTGCGGCGCGGAGTTCACAAAAACGGTCGTGCATACGGTTATCCACCACGCGTTCCTCTTCAGCCTGCAAGAGAAGCGTTGGCGTGGCGTCATCACCCGCACCGGCTAACACCTGTTCGCCGGCCAGAATACTTTCGCGTACCCAATGGTAGGTCGGCCCACCGACGCGAATCGTTGGGTCATCAGCATAGAAACGTAAATTACGTCGATATCGTTGCCTGCTGTGGGTCAGTACATTGATGGTAAACGGCAGCGCGCGCCAGCGCCCGGTGCCAATCGCATAGCCATCACGAAAACGTGGATGCGCTTCTGCCCAGTTAAGGATCTGCCGCGCCATAAATGATGGCATACGAATCACAATCCCAAACATTGGCGCAGTTAGCGCAATGGCATCGCACACACCAGGGTGACGTTGCAGAAACAGCGTGGAAATCGCACCGCCCATCGAGTGCGCCAGTATATAGCGTTTACGCCACGGACCTGGCTGAACTTCTTGTTGCCAGAACGCCGCCAGATCATCAACATAATCATTAAAGCGATTAACATGACCAAGATGCGGATCGGCTAACAGTCGACCGGAACGCCCCTGACCGCGATGGTCGATGATTAAGACATCAAACCCCAGATGGAACAGGTCGTAGGCCAGCTCCGCATACTTTACATAGCTCTCAATACGCCCCGGACAAATGACGACCACCCGATCATGTTGTTGAGCGCGAAAGCGGACAAAACGCACCGGAATGTCATCCACGCCGATAAACTCTGCTTCGTCCCGCTGACGCCAGAAGTCAGTCAGTGGCCCCATCGTAAAAGCAGCAAACGCTTTTTCTCTTGTTTCCCAGTCTTTTTGCTGCTGAAACATCGGGTAATCTGCCTCTTAAACCACGTAAAATCGTTTTTTTAAGCGTGCCTGACACAACGCTGCGACAGTAGCGTATTGTGGCACAAAAATAGACTATCCGGGAGATTCCCATGACCTTTGAATGGTGGTTCGCCTACTTACTGACATCGATCATTTTAAGCCTCTCGCCAGGCTCTGGCGCAATCAACACCATGACCACTTCGCTCAACCACGGTTATCGCGGCGCGGTGGCGTCTATTGCAGGGCTTCAGACCGGACTGGCGATTCATATTGTGCTGGTTGGCGTGGGTTTGGGGACACTATTTTCCCGCTCGGTTATTGCTTTTGAAGTGTTGAAGTGGGCAGGCGCGGCTTACCTGATTTGGCTGGGAATACAGCAGTGGCGCGCCGCTGGTGCAATTGATCTTAAATCGCTGACGCCTACCCAATCGCGCCGCCACCTGTTCCAGCGGTCAGTGTTTGTGAATCTTACTAATCCCAAAAGTATTGTGTTTCTGGCGGCGCTATTTCCGCAATTCATCATGCCGCAGCAACCGCAACTGATGCAGTATATTGTGCTCGGCGTCACCACTATTGTGGTCGATATTATTGTGATGATCGGTTACGCCACCCTCGCCCAACGAATCGCTCTCTGGATTAAAGGGCCGAAGCAGATGAAGGCGCTGAATAAGATATTCGGCTCGCTGTTTATGCTGGTGGGGGCGCTGTTGGCATCGGCAAGACATGCGTGAAAAATAATGTCGGATGCGGCATAAACGCCTTATCCGACTTTCTCTGATGACGCGTCTGGTATCAACGCGAAATAATCAAATGAATGCCAAATCCGGCAAATAACGCCCCGGCAAAACCGTCGATCCACTTCGCCAGACGTTGATAACCCCGGCGCATTTGCGGTAGCGCAAACAGGCTGGCAACAACGGTAAACCACGCCAGCGTTTCGACAATAATCAGCGCGAAAATGCCCCAGCGCGCGGTAGTACCGACGTTATCACCGACAAACAATGAGAACACCGAGCCAAAGTAGATAATCGCTTTCGGATTGGCGAGATTGGTCAGTAAGCCTTTCAGGAAACTGCGCCCGCTTTTCGCCAGTTCCACCTGTGGTGCAGGCGCAGAAACAGCCTCTTTTTTCAGCGCACCGCGCAGCATCTGGTAACCCATCCAGCAAAGATACAGACCACCGCCAACCATAATTAGCGTATGCAGCCAGGCCATTTTTTCGATAATCAGATGCAGGCCAAGCAGCGCGATTCCTGCCCAGACCATTACGCCGCAGGTAATGCCCAGCACGCCCATCATCGCTTCTTTACGGGAACGACTAACGGCGGTCTGAGAGACAAAAAAGAAATCGGGGCCGGGGCTCATAAGCGCCACAATGTGCACCATGGCAACGGTGAGAAATAACATCAACATACATTTGACTCGCGGGGAAAACGTTTACGGAATGTTCATCCTGGCACTTTTTTATGCCGTTGACTACTCTTCGTCATCGCCGTCGACATGAGCGCGAATCAGCGTCATAAACGGTTTACCAAAGCGTTCCAGCTTGCGCATCCCGACACCGTTTACACTCAACATTTCGCTGGCGGTGATCGGCATTTGCTCTGCCATCTCAATCAGTGTCGCATCGTTAAACACCACATACGGCGGAACATTGCTTTCATCGGCAATCGATTTACGTAGTTTGCGTAATTTGGCGAACAGTTTGCGATCATAATTGCCGCCGAAGGATTTCTGCATCGCTTTCGGTTTGAGTGCCACAATACGCGGCACGGCGAGTTGCAAAGAGGATTCGCCACGCAGCACCGGACGCGCGGCCTCTGTCAGTTGTAGCGCAGAATGCTGGGCGATATTTTGCGTCACCAGACCGAGGTGAATCAGTTGACGGATCACGCTCACCCAGTGTTCATGACTTTTATCACGCCCCATGCCGTAAACTTTCAGTTTGTCATGGCCATAGTCGCGGATACGCTGATTATTAGCACCACGGATCACTTCCACCACATAGCCCATACCAAACCGCTGATTCACACGACCAATGGTAGAAAGCGCAATCTGCGCATCGGTTGAACCATCGTATTGTTTCGGCGGATCGAGGCAGATATCGCAGTTCCCACACGGTTCCTGACGCCCTTCGCCAAAGTAGTTCAGCAGTACCAGACGACGACAGGTTTGCGCTTCGGCAAACGCGCCCATCGCATTCAGTTTATGGCGCTCGATATCCTGTAGTTGCCCCTGCGGCTTTTCTTCCAGACAGCGGCGCAACCACGCCATATCTGCTGGATCGTAAAACAGCATCGCTTCTGCGGGCAGGCCGTCACGCCCGGCGCGACCTGTTTCCTGATAATAGGATTCAATATTGCGCGGAATATCAAAGTGCACCACGAAGCGGACGTTAGGTTTGTTGATGCCCATACCGAAGGCCACGGTAGCCACCACGATTTGCAGGTCATCACGCTGGAATTTTTCCTGCACGTCGGCACGGACATCGTTTTCCAGCCCTGCGTGATACGCCGCTGCGCTAATACCCCGACTTTGCAGGCGCGCAGCGGTGTCTTCTACTTTCGCACGGCTATTGCAGTAAATAATCCCCGACTTACCGCGTTGTTCCTGAACGTAACGCATCAGTTGATCGAGTGGTTTAAATTTCTCCATCAACATGTAGCGAATATTCGGGCGGTCAAAACTACTGATTTGGATCAGCGGATCATTAAGCCCCAGCAGGCGCACGATATCTTGCCGCGTGGTGTCATCGGCAGTAGCGGTTAACGCCATAAACGGCAACGTCGGGAAACGCTGGCGCAACTGGCCGAGCGCGGCATATTCCGGGCGGAAATCGTGACCCCATTGGGAAATACAATGCGCTTCATCAACGGCTAATAAGACAGGATCCCAGTGCGCCAGATGCTCAAGGAAGTTATCCAGCATCAGGCGTTCCGGCGCGATATATAGCAGGCGAATTTGCCCGGTACGGCAGCCTGTCATCACTTCAAGCTGCTGCTCGCGGTTCTGCGTCGAGTTAAGGCACGCCGCCGCCACACCGTTGGCTTGCAGTTGATCCACCTGATCTTTCATCAACGAAATTAGCGGTGAAACAACGACAGTAAGACCGTTCAATAACAACGCAGGGATTTGATAGCACAGGGATTTTCCGCCGCCAGTTGGCATGACGACGAGGCAATCGCGACCGGAAAGTACGGTGTCGATAATTTCTTCCTGACCGGGGCGAAACTGTTGGTAGCCAAAGGTTTCTTGTAAAACCTGTTTAGCTCCGAACTCCAGATTCAACACTTCCGCCTGCGCCACATTCACCCCAATTGCCTGAAATAAAAACAGGCGCTATTTTCAGCGCCTGCGCAAGAAACTGCAATGCTTTTAGTTTCTGAGAGGGTAATACTGGATGCTGGATTCCAGATTTGCCAACCACTCAACCGTTCATCAAAACAAGTCGTTTAGCATAACCCCCACACCGACGCGGGTCTGGTTAAAGTTATAGTCGATGAGCGATTCGCCGTAACCGCTGTAGACTTGGGTATAAAGTCGCACATGTTTGGTGATCGGGTAACTTAAGCCTAACTCCGCACCACCGTAACCGGTGTTCCAGTTGTACTGTCCTTTCGCGCTCAATACGGCATCACCCAAGTGGTAGCCGATTTTAAGCTGGTAGTACCCCATATATTTGGTGATATCCGGGTTATCGTCTGTATTACCCACTACATACCACGGTTTGACTTCCACCAGCCAGTTGCCGTTTTCTGCCATCAGGCGGGTATAGATACGGTTCCAGCTACGGGACGTCGGGTCAGATCGCCCGTTTGAATCGTGGTTGTAGCCCATTTCCACATCGCGCAGTGTCCAGCCAGCAAAGCGGTAATCGGTAGCAAAACCGAGGAATAATTGCGGTTCGTAATTAGTTTCACGAAACGGCGATGACTCTTCGCTATTAGAAAGCTGCCACCAGGATTTCTGGGTGTAAGACGCACCCAGTACAGAGTTTGCTCCCAAAATCCCACGCCAAAGCGGAAACGCCAGACTTAACTGGAACTTTACTTCATCCTTACGCGCGTTTTCTGCCCAGTCGTAACTGGCAATCGCTTCTTTATTCAGATCGCTGGTCTGGGTATAGATGATGTAGTTGGTGTCATAAGGATAAAGGGTGAAAGGATTATCATGTTCCTGCAACATATTGGCGATAATACTACCGCGCACAACAGGCGCATCATGCACCTCTTTCACCGTTGCCTCTTGTGCATGTACCGCCAGCGGCAGCATATATACAGGCAACAACCAGCCCAGAAGAGTCCGCATCGGTCATGTTCTCCGTGACGAATTATTGATTAGATGAATATTTCTGCAGGCTATTCTACATACTTAACTCAATTGCCGTTAGTTATCCCTTCCTAAAGTAGAAACCAACAACAAAGAAGCATAAAATCAACATTTCATTAACTATTGAAGTGTAAGGATGATATGTCTGCCGTACTGACTGCTGAACAAGCCCTGAAATTAGTGGGTGAAATGTTTGTCTATCACATGCCGTTTAACCGGGCATTGGGGATGGAACTGGAGCGTTACGAAAAAGAATTTGCGCAGCTGGCCTTTAATAATCAGCCAATGATGGTCGGTAACTGGGCGCAAAGTATTTTGCACGGCGGGGTGATTGCGTCGGCGCTGGATGTCGCCGCTGGCCTGGTATGTGTAGGCAGCACTTTAACGCGTCACGAAACCATTAATGAAGATGAACTGCGCCAGCGGCTATCGCGGATGGGAACCATAGATCTTCGCGTCGATTATCTGCGTCCAGGCAGGGGTGAGCGTTTTACAGCCACTAGTAGCCTGTTACGTGCGGGTAATAAAGTCGCCGTCGCCCGTGTCGAACTGCACAATGAAGAACAGCTTTATATTGCCAGTGCTACCGCCACCTATATGGTAGGTTGAAAATCTAAAAGCAGGTAAACTGCTTAAACTGATGACAAACGCAAATTGCCTGATGCGCTACGCTTATCTGGTCTACCAGAGAAATGCAATGTATTGAATTTGCATCCTTTTGTAGGTTGGGTAAGGCATGAACAAAGCGCACTTTGTCAGCCATCTGAGCAGGTAAACTGCAATTAACAACAAAAAATGAGTTTTCCAATGGATACAAAACAAACGCGGCAGGGCGTATTACTCGCTCTTGCCGCTTATTTTATTTGGGGTATTGCACCTGCGTACTTCAAACTGATTTATTACGTACCTGCTGATGAGATCCTGACGCATCGTGTAATCTGGTCGTTTTTCTTTATGGTGGTGTTGATGAGCATCAGCCGCCAGTGGTCCTATTTAAAAACCCTGATTCAGACGCCGAAGAAAATATTTATGCTGGCAGTCTCTGCTGTGCTAATTGGTGGCAACTGGTTACTGTTTATCTGGGCAGTGAACAATCACCATATGCTGGAGGCCAGCCTTGGATACTTTATTAATCCACTGGTGAATATATTGCTGGGGATGATTTTCCTCGGCGAGCGATTCCGCCGGATGCAATGGCTGGCAGTGATTCTGGCGATTTGTGGTGTGCTGGTCCAGCTCTGGACTTTTGGTTCGCTGCCAATCATCGCGCTGGGACTGGCATTTAGTTTTGCCTTCTACGGCCTGGTGCGCAAGAAGATTGCGGTAGAAGCACAAACCGGCATGTTAATTGAAACTATGTGGTTGCTGCCCGTGGCGGCGATTTACCTGTTTGCTATTGCTGATAGTTCTACCAGCCATATGGGGCAAAACCCAATGTCGCTGAATTTACTGCTAATCGCCGCTGGTGTTGTCACCACTGTACCGCTGTTGTGTTTCACCGCCGCTGCCACGCGCCTGCGTCTCTCAACGTTAGGCTTTTTCCAGTATATTGGCCCGACGCTGATGTTCCTGCTGGCAGTGACGTTTTATGGTGAAACACCGGGGGCAGATAAAATGGTGACCTTCGCCTTTATTTGGGTGGCGCTGGCAATTTTTGTGATGGATGCAATTTATACGCAGCGTCGAAAAAGTTAAGCATTAAAGTGGGTAGGCCATTTAAAAAGCCTACCCGCTGACTTATCTATCTTTTTTTGAAAAAAATTAAGATAAGAAAAAGAACAATGTTTGTTACAGGAAATATACCCAAAACTCCCCAGTACTTACTCCATCCTAGAGACATTGTATATCTACCAAGGATTTGACAAAACCCAAAACTTAACCCTACGCCTATACTTCTTAAATTTAATGTCGTAGTTAGGCTTAAAATAAATAGAACGAAGATGGCAATAACCCACCACAATAACCACGCCTTAACAAAATCAGATTTTTTGCTGTAAGGTTCTTTACCCAAGAACAACTGCCAAAAGTTACCATTTTCCATATGGAATCCATTCACCAAAAATATTATTAACAGAAAAAAATAGCATTTAATGATATTTAATTAAATCTATATCATGCTCTGAATGAAACTCACGCATCCTAAACCAGTACTGTAGCGTTATCAACATAAGAACTGATGAACATTATATAAAGTTACTTTTCAAAAAAATGAATATATACTAAAACAATTACCTATATAAACGAAAATATAACAATGATTAAATCATTTATTGAAACTATATTATACCCATCACGGGATGAACGTTTATCACGCCTGAAATTTATTATTTATACCTTAATATCCTGGATAACATTAATAACGCTGAATGATATCAACCTGATGTTGAGTTTTGTGTTGGTCATCGCCAACACATATATAAACATTAATATTGGGGCTAAAAGAATAAGAGATACTGGGTGTAAGGCAATCTATTTCGTATTGATTTCATTGAGTTTGACACTGTTTTCTATTGTTCATGCTGTAATAGAAGGGGTGAGTTGTGATTCATTAAGCGTCCAACTCAACGTGGCATGGATATTATTCACAACAATTATGTTATCTGCGATTCCCTCGGCTAAAATGTCGCTGTCAGCACACTAACTTACTCACAGCGACATCGTATAGTTACAACCAGTTCTTCCGCTTAAAGTACAGATATGGTGCCAGGCCCGCGAGGATCATAAAGATAATCGCGCCTGGGTAGCCGAAGCTCCACTTCAGTTCCGGCATAAACTCGAAGTTCATCCCGTAGCTGGAAGCGACCAGTGTTGGCGGCAGGAACACGACGGATACCACCGAGAAGATTTTGATGATGCGGTTCTGCTCGATGTTGATAAAGCCCATCGCCGCCTGCATCAGGAAGTTTACCTTCTGGAACAGGGATTCGTTATGCGGCAGCAGGGATTCGATATCTCGCAGAATTTCACGCGCCTGCTCCAGTTGCCCGCCAGGTAAACGCGCCTTGCGCACCAGGAAGTTGAGCGCGCGCTGGGTATCCATCAGACACAGACGAACTTTCCAGCCGATATCTTCCAGTTCCGCCAGCGTGGAGAGCGCCTCGTCGTACTCATCGCCCTGATGCCCCTCCATAATTACCCGGCTCAACTGCTCCAGATCGCTGTAGATGTTTTCAATTTCATCCGCCAGCTGTTCGATTTTGGTTTCGAACAGATCCAGCAGCAGCTCGTAGGCGTTACCGTCAACCATTGACTGGCTACGGGCGCGCATACGATACAGACGGAATGCAGGCAGCTCACGCTCACGTAGGGTAAACAGGCGACCATCGCGGATAGTAAATGCCACAGTAGAGTTACCGGCGTGATCTTCCGCATCTTCAAAGAAGAAGAAGGAGTGAATATGCAGGCCGTCGTCGTCTTCAAAGAAACGTGCCGATGCTTCGATGTCTTCCAGTTCCGGGCGGGTTGCCAGGCTCTGACCAAGTTCAGATTGTACGCGCAGTCGCTCGTCGTCGTCCGGTTCGACAAGATCAATCCATACTGCATTTACAAGGGGTTGTGACTCTTCGACTTCCAGCCGGGTCAGTCGGTTATTTTCCAGTTGAAATGCGCTCAGCATGACCGGGACTCCCAATGCTTAAAATATCGGACAGTTCGGTGGGCACACAGAAACAAATTGGGTTTCAGACCATTAAACAGCCTGACTCAGCGCGACTGGAAAAATTGAGGTCGCTGACAACCGCTAAGGCTATCAGCAAAAAGGGATAGCCTTAGGAGTTGATCCTGGATGACAGGATAGTGAGCCAGTATCTACTGGGTGTGTCCAAGGCGAATGTCCTCTTAGAGTGATCGTGCGCGCATGTTACGCCAGCAAAATTTTGCCGTCAACACGCAACAGAACACCACAGAACAATAGTTGAACTTCGCGCTTTTTGGTACTCGTCAAGGTCGCTAACAGGATAAAAAAATCCCACATCCAGGACCTATAATGGCGCATCGGCTACTCATTGGTAAAGGAATGATCACCTTGAATCTCAAACGGATTTTTCTCGCCCTCACCTTACTTCCCTTGTTTGCTGTTGCCGCTGATGATTGCGCACTCTCAGATCCGGCGCTGACCGTACAGGCGTATACCGTTAATCCTCAAACAGAGCGGGTGAAAATGTACTGGCAAAAAGCCAATGGCGAAGCGTGGGGAACGTTACATGCTCTGCTGGCGGATATGAATAGTCAGGGTCAGGTGCAAATGGCGATGAACGGCGGCATCTATGATGAAAGCTATGCGCCGCTCGGTTTGTACATCGAAAACGGTCAGCAGAAGGTGGCGTTAAATCTCGCTTCAGGTGAAGGGAATTTCTTTATCCGTCCTGGCGGCGTGTTTTATGTCGCGGGAGATAAAGTCGGCATCGTTCGTCTGGATGCCTTCAAAACCAGTAAAGAGATTCAGTTTGCGGTGCAGTCAGGGCCAATGTTGATGGAAAACGGCGTAATTAATCCGCGTATTCATCCCAACGTCGCCTCACGTAAAATTCGTAACGGTGTTGGGATTAATAAACAAGGGAACGCCGTGTTTTTGTTGAGCCAGCAGGCGACAAATTTTTATGATTTTGCCTGCTATGCCAAAGCGAAACTGGACGTAGAGCAGCTGCTTTATCTTGATGGCACGATTTCACATATGTATATGAAAGGCGGGGCAATCCCGTGGCAACGCTATCCTTTTGTCACCATGATTTCCGTCGAGCGGAAAGGTTAGAATGATAGTTTTGTGTCAGATACTTAATATGGTGCTGATGCCGGATGCGGCGTAAACGCCTTATCCGGCCTACCGGGTGCAATTCTCGTAGGCCGGATAAGGTGCGCAGCACCGCATCCGGCAACGTAATCGTAAATTACACCGTCTCCAGCCGGGCGTAAGCCGCTACCAGCCATTTAATACCCTGGCCCTGGAATGCCACCTGCAAACGACTATGTTCGCCGCTACCTTCCATATTAACGATAGTTCCTTCACCGAACTTGGCGTGACGCACGCGCTGACCGAGCTTGTAGCCGCTGTCGTTCTCAACCATCGGCGTACCCATACGCTGATGGCTAACCGGACGACTTACCGTGGCGCGCAGGCGTACCTCTTCCACACACTCTTCCGGCAGCTCGCCGATAAAGCGCGACGGGCGATGGTAAACTTCTTTGCCGTACAGGCGGCGGGTTTCCGCGTAGGTCAGCGTCAGTTTCTGCATCGCACGGGTTACGCCAACGTAGGCCAGACGGCGTTCTTCTTCCAGACGCCCGCCTTCATCCAGCGACATCTGGCTTGGGAACATGCCCTCTTCCATACCGACAATAAACACCTGCGGGAACTCCAGGCCTTTTGCCGAGTGTAGCGTCATCAGCTGTACCGCATCCTGCCAGGTATCCGCCTGCCCTTCACCTGCTTCGAGCGCCGCATGGGAGAGGAACGCCTGTAGCGGCATTAAATCTTCGTCTTCTTCGTTGTAGCTGAACTGGCGCGTTGCCGTCACCAGTTCCTCTAAGTTTTCGATACGCGTCTGGCCTTTTTCGCCTTTCTCCTGCTCGTACATGGTGCGCAGGCCGGAGTCTTTAATTACCCGGTCAGTCTGTACATGCAGCGGCATATCGGCAGTTTCTTGCGCTAAGGCGTCAATCAGTTCCATAAACCGCTGCAAGGCGCTGGCAGCACGTCCGGCGAGGGCTTTTTCCTGCAACAGTTCACGACACGCCTGCCAGAGAGTTAACTGGCGATCGCGCGATGTCTGACGTACCACGTCCAGCGTCCGGTCACCAATACCCCGTGTTGGCGTATTGACCACGCGTTCAAACGCCGCGTCATCGTTGCGGTTGGCGATCAGGCGCAGATACGAGAGCGCATCTTTGATTTCCTGACGTTCGAAGAAGCGCATACCGCCATAAATACGATACGGCATACTGGCCTGCAATAAGGCTTCTTCAAGTACACGCGACTGGGCGTTGCTACGGTAGAGAATGGCGCACTCAGCGAGCGCACCGCCGTTGTCCTGCCAGGTTTTGATGCGGTTAACGACAAAACGCGCTTCGTCGAGTTCGTTAAAGGCGCAATAGAGGGAAATCGGCTCACCGTCCGCGCCATCAGTCCACAGTTTTTTACCCAGACGCCCGTTGTTGTTTTCAATCAGGGCGTTGGCGGCGCTCAGAATGTTGCTGGTTGAGCGGTAGTTCTGCTCCAGACGAATAGTTTCGGCACCGGGGAAATCATTGAGGAAACGCTGAATATTCTCTACCTGCGCCCCACGCCAGCCGTAGATTGACTGGTCGTCATCACCAACAATCATCACTTTGCCGGTATCGCCCGCCAGCAGACGGATCCACGCGTACTGAATGTTGTTGGTATCCTGGAATTCGTCCACCAGAATGTTGGTGAAACGTTCGCGATAGTGCTGAAGGATATGTGGCTTGTTAAGCCACAACTCATGCGCGCGTAGCAGCAGTTCGGCGAAGTCCACCAGGCCTGCGCGGTCACACGCTTCCTGATACGCCTGATAAACCTTCTGCCAGGTCTGCTCCACCGGATTACCGTAGCTTTGAATATGGTGCGGACGCAGCCCTTCGTCCTTCTGGCTGTTGATGTACCACATTGCCTGGCGCGGCGGCCACTGCTTCTCGTCGAGGTTCATCGCCTTGATCAGACGCTTAAGCAAGCGTAGCTGGTCTTCACTGTCGAGGATCTGGAAATCCTGCGGCAGATTGGCGTCCATATGGTGCGCACGCAGCAAACGGTGCGCCAGTCCGTGGAAGGTGCCGACCCACATGCCGCCCTGGCTGGTGCCCATCAGCTGCCCAATACGATGACGCATCTCTGCCGCCGCTTTGTTGGTAAACGTTACCGCCATAATCGAGTATGGCGAGCAGTTTTCCACGCTCATCAGCCAGGCGATACGATGCACCAGTACGCGCGTCTTACCACTGCCCGCGCCCGCCAGCACCAGAAGATTGCTGCGTGGCGCGGCCACCGCTTCGCGCTGTTTGTCATTAAGGCTTTCGAGCAGGTAAGAAACGTCCATTGGCACCGCCGCGTAAAAATAGGTTGGGCGGAGAAGCGCAACGCCCTCCGCCAAAAAGCTGGGTATATATACAGATTTGCTGATTATATCAGCGAGGTCAGAGATGCCAACCGGGAAATTTCCAGATGTGGGAGTAAACGGCTGTCCCAGGTTTGCATCAGGCAGCCATTTTCCGGTCTGATCCAACAGGCCTGCATTCCGCTGCGGATCGCCCCACCCACGTCGGTGGTAAGATCGTCACCTACATGTAAGATCTCGCCGATCGGCACATTGAGTTTTTCTGCCGCCAGAAAGTACATATCGCTGAACGGTTTCGAGCGCCCGTGCGGGCCAGCGCGCAGCACAAACTCAAAGTAGTCGCCCAGACCAAACAGTTCCGGCTGCGCGTTACCGTTGGTGATCGCTACCAGCGGCCATTTCTTTGCCAGCTGTTTTAAGATGTCGTGGGTTTGCTGCGGAACATCGATTCGGCTGCGCCATTTGGCAAAGTTGATCATCGCCGCGTGTGCGCCTGCGCTGGCTTCTTCCGCGCTCAGCCCGGCGTCAAGCATCGCTTGTTCAATCGAGCGAAAACGCCAGCGCGTCACGTCGTGATAAATCTCGGGTTCTGCTTCCCGTACCGCCTGGCGCAGACGTTGCAGATCTTCATTCTGGAAGCTGCGCAGCGCCGGATGATAATTTTGCACAAAAGTCAGCGCCTCCCGCTCGGTGCGCAAAATCACCGGACGGTTGTCGTAAAGGGTATCATCCAGGTCAAAGGTGAGCGCCGAGATGCGCCCCAAAGGCCGGTAAAAACGCATTATTTCCCCCGTTTGGCGCGTGGATGCGCCGCATCATACACCGAGGCAAGGTGTTGAAAATCAAGATGAGTATAGATTTGTGTGGTTGAGAGATTGGCATGACCCAACAGCTCTTGCACACCACGCAGATCACCACTCGACTCCAGCATATGCGTGGCGAATGAGTGACGTAATTTATGCGGGTGAACGTGATTATTCAGCCCCTGTTTTATGCCCCATTCGGCAAAGCGTTTCTGCACATTACGCGCGGAGATACGCTTGCCCAGTTTCGACAGGAAAAGCGCGTCGTCTTCGCTACCAAACAGGTCACGCAAATCAAGCCAGTGCTCAATCCACGCCACGGCGTTGCGACCAATCGGCAGGCGGCGCTCTTTGCTGCCTTTTCCCATCACCCACACTTCGCCGGACTCCAGGTCGAGATGTTTGATATCCAGCCCCACCAGTTCGGAAAGACGCAGCCCCGCGCCGTACATCACTTCCAGCATCGCCCGGTCGCGCACGGCGAGGGGATCGTTGATATCGATATCCAGCAGCCGATTCATATCATCGACGTCGATATTTTTCGGCAGATGACGCGGCGCTTTCGGTGCCGAAACACCTTTTGCCGGGTTAGCTTTGAGTTCGTTCTGGCTGACCAGCCAGTCAAAAAAGCTACGTAGCGCAGAAAGCCGCAACGCGAGGCTTGCCGCTCCCAACCCTTTACGACGACTGCGTACAGCAAAATTACGCACCATCGTCACATCACATTGTTGCCAGCTTTGCAGGCCGTTTTCGCTGGCAAAATTGATGATCGCCTCAAGTTGGCGCTGGTAGTTAACCAGGGTAATCGGGCTAAGCTGACGCTCTACGCCGAGATAACGTAGGTAGCGTTCCACATCGGTATGTAAATCGGTCATACGCGTTCAATCCAACGCTCCAGAAGCTCCGGCATCATCAGCGCAATTTCATGGAGTAACTGCGTTCCCTGCCCTTGTTGATAATGGTTGGCATCGCGACTGGTGAACAGCACCACACCAAGATCAGCATCACTTCCCAGCATCGACATCGCCACCGACCCCACCGCTTTCGCTTCCGGCAGCACCACCAGCAGTTCCGGCCCGTTAAGCGGCCCCAGATAATGCTGTTCCTGCCCCAGACGCTGAATACGCAGCGGTTCGAAAGCCTGACGGCTTAATGCCAGATGGGTATGGTTCGACGGCGCACCTAAACGCCAGCGATCCGGAAACAGGCGCACACTCGCGCCAGCCAGGCCGAGATCGCGAGCCCAGCGGTGAAAGCGCATTAGCATATCGTCGAGGCTGCTGGCGGCAGTAAGAGTGCGCTGCAAATAGAGTAAGCGATAAAACAGGCCTTCGTTAGCGATAGCCTGTTCCATCAACAGCGCCATGTTCTCTTCCAGAACATGAATATGGTTACGCGCGCGAGCCATATGCCATTCGACGAGTGAAACGGTGCCACGTACCGGATGCGGCACACGAATTGACTCTACTGCGTGCGCATTGCGGATAAAAAACTCAGGATTTTTAATCAGATAATCGACAACCGCCCGGTCATCAAGCTCCGTGAGTGTTTCCTGTAGTTCTTCCCCTGGTTGCTTCATAGATGAATAAATCCGTCGTAAACATGTACTGCCGGACCCGTCATATATAACGGATGACCCGGACCTTTCCAGGCAATATCAAGGCGACCGCCTGGGAGTTCCACACGAACTTCTTCGGCCAGCAAACCTTGCTGAATCCCTACCGCTACCGCCGCACACGCGCCGCTGCCGCAGGCCTGGGTTTCTCCTGCACCACGTTCATAGACACGTAAACGAATATGCTCGCGCTTAACCACTTGCATAAAACCGATGTTGGCACGTTCCGGGAAACGTTCGTGGCTTTCCAGAACAGGCCCCAGTGTTTCTACCGCCGCAGTATCGACATCATCGACCTGAATCACGCAGTGCGGATTTCCCATCGACACCACGCCGCATAAGATTGTCTGCTCGGCGGCGCGCATGATATAGGTCTTTTCCGCTTTGTTGGCGCGAAATGGCACGGCGGAAGGTTCGAAATTTGGTTCCCCCATATTTACCCGTACCAGATCGTCATCAGTGACGGTCAGTACCATCCGACCATTGGCAGTGCTGACGCGAATATCGCGCTTATTGGTCAGCCCTTTCAGGCGTACAAAGCGGGCAAAGCAGCGTGCACCGTTGCCACACTGCGCCACTTCACTACCGTCAGCATTGAAAATGCGATAGTGGAAATCCAGTTCTGGATCGTACGGCGGCTCGACCACCAGTAGCTGATCAAAACCCACACCCAGGTGCCGATCCGCCAGGCGACGAATCAGATCCGGTGAAAAAAAGACATTCTGCGTTACCGCGTCGACGACCATAAAATCGTTGCCAAGGCCATGCATTTTCGAGAACTGCATCATTTACTCCAATCACGCGGGTACAGAAACTGACTTTTAGTAATTCACCTGAGATGGGCCATCGCCAGTGGCGCGGTCGTTTTTATCCGGCAACGTGGATTGTGTTTGCGTATCTACCGGTTTAGTCGGCGGTGGCGCATTTTTATCTGCGGGCGGGAAATAGAGCGGACCTTTCAAACCGCAGCCCGTCAGGCTGAAAAGAGTAAGTAATACAGTGAGTGCTTTAAACACGTTTTTCATTATGGATTGCCTGTAAAGTTCATCGCTTTCTGCTTTCTATCATCGCAGGAGAAGACGTAAAAGCAAGCGTTTAGCGACTCTTTATGAAGTCTGAAAAGTGAGGAATTGCTGCGAGTATAACGCTTACAAGAGAGGATTTATGTTTTGCTGGTAGTTTCGTGATCGGCACCTCGCGCCAGGATGGCTTTATGCACTATCGCAATGTTTATACCTGGACCGATACAGAGGTAAGGGTTACACCCTCCCCCTGCCCGGCGAAAACACACGTCAGAGAGGAAGATGTGCGTGAAATTCAAAACAGAGACATTATTATTTCGATGACGGAGGAATCATGCCGGAACGCAGCAGCAGACGGGCAAACTTTGATGCCCTGACGCCAGGCCGCTATACTGCCGCCATCACGTAAAAACAGGATACAACAATGAACGACAGTGAATTTCATCGCCTGGCTGACCAACTGTGGCTAACCATTGAAGAACACCTGGACGACTGGGATGGCGACAGCGATATCGACTGCGAAATCAACGGCGGCGTACTGACCATTACCTTTGAAAACGGCAGCAAAATCATTATCAACCGCCAGGAACCGCTGCACCAGGTATGGCTGGCAACCAAACAGGGCGGCTACCACTTTGATCTGAAAGGCGACGAATGGATTTGCGATCGCAGTGGCGAAACCTTCTGGGATTTGCTGGAACAGGCGGCGACGCAGCAGGCGGGAGAGAGGGTGAGCTTCCGTTAAGGTTTCATGCCGGATAAGCCTCGCTTTCCGGCATACTCATCACGAAAAATACTGCTGTAACAGCGGCGTGTCATTATCCTGATTGGCTGGCGGCATGTTGCCGATAGATTTGGTACGGAACGGAATGACCTGTTCGCGACCATCGACCTTCACAATCTGATAGAACTGCGGCAGGTTGAAGTTGATGAAACTGGAGCCGTAAGTGAAACGGTCGTGCGATGACGAGTAGAAACGGCTGACGTCACGCACCAACTCCTCTTTGCTACCTTCGCAGTGGTGATATACCTCAACCCGATTGCTTTCATCGAGAATGTAGATATTAAAGCCGTTCTCATCGTGCGTTTCTTCGAAGAAGAACTGGATGATCCCTTCGCTGGCAAAGCCATCCACTACTGCCGGTAATTTGACGTGATTGGTCTCAACCTGCACTGACAAACCATGCAGTTTGTTATGCGAGATCGCGCCATAAAACTCGATAGCATTTTCCAGTTTCTGCACAGACACATTCAGGCGTTCGAAGAACAAGCCCCAGGTTTGACCAGAAACGCGCAGCGCCTTGAAGCGCCCGGTTTCCTGGCGAGTGCTGGAAAGACGCAGTTCGATACACTCAGAAACCAGTTGTTGCACGCGAGTACGGATTAATCCGCGCAGATGCTGACTGTAGCAGAAGACTTCTACGCTATCAGGCGGAGCGGCGTCCTGATGCATTTTGCCAAGAATCGTTTTCAGGGCTTCAATCATCGACTGCTCGCCGTTGAAATGTAGCGTACGCACTTCATTCCACGAGTTGCGATACAACAGATCAACACTACCCACCAGGCATTTTTGTTCTTCGCCAAAGCTGAAGACATCCAGCTTACGGAAATCGAAATGTACTACCTGATTACGAAACGCTGTCGTCGGGTCATATTCCAGGTTGACGATAATCGCCAGATGGCGGATCTCACAAGGACTGTAGAGCGCCTTCGGCGTCGGCGCAGGTAAGCGCAACGGGAAATGGTGCGACACATCAGCCACCATCTCTTGCAACTTAGGCAGATCGACAATGCCGTTGCCTTTAATAAACAAATGCGTTCGTGATGTCAGCAAGCCATTAAACCACGCCCAGGCCACCAGCTTATTCAGATAGCGGTTATATTCCAGCGGCTGATGGCTGATGATCGACTCGATTGTCGGCGCACGATTATACAGATACCAGCCAGAACGATTAGCGCGGCCCGGCGGTACATAAATAAAGGTCAGGTTTGGCTCGGAAAGATCCGGTGAAATCTGCGGGTTTACCAGCGTCACTTTCCCCGGTAATGCTTCAAACGCAGCGTACAGTTTACGCGTCAGCACGCCGATATCCTGCGGGCTGGCGGAAACGCTAAGATTATTGCGACGGGCAAAGCGGATCAGATTACGGTAGCTCTGCATCATTGCATCAAGCAACTCGTTGTGCGCTTCACGCACCTGATCAATCTTCCAGTTGGCGCGATTATCGAGCATCGCCAGACGGGCTTCGTCCCATCCCCACTCTTTTACCAGTTGGCTTAAGACTTCCCGACGCCAGCCTACGCAAGCGCGCTCGCGGCTGAGTTTTTCGCACACTTTTAAATAGAAGCAGCGGCGCACTAAATCCAGACGGGTGAAATCTTCAATTGCCGTCAAATATTCAGTAACGCGTTCCAGCATCATGCAGTACGGATCGAGACCAAATGACACTATCTCGCCGTCGTGCAAACGCTGTTTGATATCTTTCGCCAGCAGGCGTGGGTCTGGATATTCCCAGGAATAAGCTTCCAGCAACAGTGTTTTCAGCACCGCTTTGTACGGAGAATCGATACTTTTGTAGAGTTGCCAAAGGCTGGCACCAAAGTACTCTTCAGCGGAAAGCGAGCTTAAGCCACCGAGATCCAGCCATTCATTTGGCGTTAATACACCCTGCGCGTAGAGCGTCATTACGTAGTCATCGTAATGCTCCTCTTCGTCGCACGGCACCATATTCCACAGAATACGCTTACCGGCGAGACGCACGGCGGTACGATAAAATTCGTCAAGCAGCAGTATATGCTGGGTAGAGCCACAATCTTCCCCCCCCAGACTGCCACTTTCATTATGGCGGAAACGGTTTTCATCAATCAGGAAGAAGCTGACTTCCACGCCCAGCGAGGCGGCCCAGCTTTCCAGCAGACTGCATTTACGTTGTAGTAACTGGCGCTCTTCGCTATCGAGCCAGGATTGATGGCAGACCCAGATATCCAGATCGGAGGAACAGCTTTGCCCTATAGACGAGGTGCTGCCCATGGTGTATACGCCAGTAATCGGAAGCTCGCCTTTTGGCGGGTCCTGTACTGACATTCCACGATACAGTTCCAGTTCGTTCAGGTAGTGGCGTTGGGTTTCATCAGGCGTGTAAAGGCAAATGCCCCTGGGAACATTACCATCAAGGTAACCCGGCATTAGCGGATGGTGATAGTGCAACAATGTCGGCAGCAGACTGTAGACCTGTTGGAATGCAGGCCCCATAGCAGCAAGCGCGCGATCCACGCGCAATTGATTTATGGCATCCAGTCTCTGTTTCAGAGTCTCAATATAGAGGTACAAGACGTATCGCCTGATTTGCTACCCGTCATGTCTGTGATTCCGCCAACATCAACGGAAACACGCGGCATTCGGGATATTTCGTATGTCAAAGGTAACCGTACCACTTTCCGCGCCTGGTTTTTTTAGTTTCACGACGAAAAAATGGTCTAAAACGTGATCAATTTAACACCTTGCCGGTTGACCGTAAAGAAAGATGCGCTACATACAAGTGTAGCACCGTTTATTCTCTGTAAATTCCTTATTACGACGGCTTGAAGCGCCTGTCAGGAACCACCGCCTGGCTACATTTTACGTTTTACACAGGCATCGACGTTTCACCACAACACTGACATCGCTCCGGCAAGGATGTTAGGATGGACCATGGATGATAATGACGGTAACAAGCATGTTAGACAATGTTTTAAGAATTGCCACACGCCAAAGCCCACTTGCACTCTGGCAGGCACATTATGTCAAAGACAAGTTGATGGCGAGCCATCCAGGGCTGGTGGTTGAACTGGTGCCGATGGTGACGCGCGGCGATGTGATTCTTGATACGCCGCTGGCGAAGGTTGGCGGAAAAGGCTTATTTGTGAAAGAGCTGGAGGTCGCGCTCCTGGAAAACCGTGCCGATATCGCCGTGCATTCAATGAAAGATGTGCCGGTTGAATTTCCGCAAGGTCTGGGGCTGGTCACCATTTGCGAGCGCGAAGATCCTCGCGATGCCTTTGTTTCCAATAACTATGAAAGTCTGGATGCGTTACCCGCAGGCAGCATCGTCGGTACTTCCAGCTTACGCCGCCAGTGCCAACTGGCTGAACGCCGTCCGGATCTCATTATCCGTTCTCTGCGCGGCAATGTCGGTACTCGTCTGAGTAAACTGGATAATGGCGAATACGATGCCATTATTCTTGCTGTGGCTGGCTTAAAACGTTTAGGGCTGGAGTCTCGCATTCGTGCTGCGCTGCCGCCTGAAGTTTCTCTTCCAGCAGTAGGACAAGGTGCAGTAGGCATTGAATGCCGCCTGGATGATTCGCGCACCCGCGAGGTACTCACCGCGCTGAATCACCACGAAACGGCGCTGCGCGTCACCGCCGAACGTGCCATGAATACCCGCCTCGAAGGCGGTTGTCAGGTGCCGATTGGTAGCTATGCCGAACTTATCAATGGCGAAATCTGGCTGCGTGCGCTGGTTGGCGCACCGGACGGTTCGCAGATTATTCGCGGTGAGCGCCGTGGCTCGCCGCAGGCTGCCGAGCAAATGGGCATTTCGCTGGCGGAAGAGCTACTGAATAACGGCGCGCGCGAGATCCTCGCCGAAGTTTACAGCGGAGATGCGCCAGCATGAGTATCCTGGTCACCCGCCCATCTCCCGCAGGAGAAGAGTTAGTGAGCCGTCTGCGCGCACTGGGACAGGTGGCCTGGCATTTTCCGCTGATTGAGTTTTCTCCGGGTCGGCAACTGCCACAACTTGCCGACCAGCTGGCGGCACTGAGCGAAGGAGATCTACTATTTGCCCTTTCGCAACATGCCGTTGCTTTTGCACAGTCGCAACTGCATCAGCAAGGTCTCCAGTGGCCCGCCCTACCCGCTTATTTCGCCATTGGTCGCACTACCGCACTGGCGCTGCATACCGTGAGCGGACACGAAGTTCGTTATCCGCAGGATCGGGAAATCAGCGAAGTCTTGCTACAATTACCTGAATTACAAAATATTGCAGGCAAACGTGCGCTAATTTTACGTGGCAACGGCGGTCGTGAGCTGATCGGGGACACCCTGACGGCACGCGGTGCTGAAGTCATTTTTTGCGAATGTTATCAACGATGCGCCATTCATTACGATGGTGCAGAAGAAGCGATGCGCTGGCAAACTCGCGAAGTGACAACGATCGTTGTTACCAGCGGTGAAATGCTGCAACAGCTCTGGTCGCTGATTCCACGATGGTATCGTGAGCACTGGTTACTACGCTGTCGACTACTGGTCGTCAGCGAGCGTCTGGCGAAACTCGCCCGGGAACTGGGCTGGCAAGATATTAAGGTCGCCGATAACGCAGACAACGATGCGCTTTTACGGGCATTACAATAACTCTCATAACAGGAAGCCATAATGACGGAACAAGAAAAAACCTCCGCCGTGGTTGAAGAGACCAGGGAGGTCGTGGACACCACGCCACAATCTGTCACAGTAGAAAAAAAGAGTAATAACAGTACTGCTCTGATTTTAAGTGCGGTGGCTATCGCTATTGCTCTGGCTGCAGGTGTCGGTTTGTATGGCTGGGGTAAACAACAGGCCGTCAATCAGACGACCACCAGTGATGTTCTGGCTAACCAACTCGCGGCTCTGCAAAAAGCCCAGGAGAGCCAAAAAGCCGAGCTGGAAAGCATCATCAAGCAACAGGCTACACAGCTAGAGCAGGCAAATCGTCAGCAGGAAACGCTGGCCAAACAGCTGGATGAAGTTCAACAAAAGGTCGCCACTATCTCAGGTAGTGATGCCAAGACCTGGCTGCTGGCGCAGGCTGATTTCCTTGTGAAGCTCGCCGGACGTAAGTTGTGGAGCGATCAGGACGTCACTACCGCTGCGGCATTGCTGAAAAGCGCAGACGCCAGCCTGGCGGATATGAATGACCCAAGTCTTATTACCGTTCGCCGGGCAATTACCGATGATATCGCCAGCCTTTCTGCGGTCTCGCAGGTAGATTATGACGGCATCATCCTCAAGCTGAATCAGCTTTCTAATCAGGTTGATAACCTGCGTCTGGCCGATAATGATAGCGACGGTTCGCCGATGGATTCCGATGGTGAAGAGCTTTCCAGCTCCATCAGCGAATGGCGCATCAATCTGCAAAAAAGCTGGCAGAACTTTATGGACAACTTCATTACGATTCGCCGTCGTGATGACACCGCCGTACCGCTGTTAGCACCGAATCAGGATATCTATCTGCGCGAAAATATTCGCTCTCGCCTGCTGGTCGCGGCACAAGCTGTACCACGTCATCAGCAAGAGACTTACCGCCAGGCGCTGGAGAACGTCTCCACCTGGGTACGTGCTTACTACGATACTGACGATGCCACCACCAAAGCGTTCCTCGACGAGGTGGATCAGTTAAGTCAGCAAAATATCTCGATGGTTCTCCCGGAAACCCTGCAAAGCCAGGCAATGCTGGAAAAACTGATGCAGACTCGCGTGCGCAATCTGCTGGCGCAACCAGTAACACCAGTAGCGGAGGCTGCACCTGCACCGCAAGCTGATACACCGGCAGCCGCGCCGCAAGGAGAATAACCATGCTAAAAGTGTTATTGCTCTTTGTGTTGCTGATTGCAGGCATCGTCGTTGGCCCAATGATTGCCGGACATCAGGGTTACGTACTGATCCAGACGGATAACTACAATATCGAAACCAGCGTCACGGGACTGGCAATCATTTTGATTCTGGCTATGGTGGTGCTGTTTGCTATCGAATGGTTACTGCGACGGATTTTCCGCACAGGCGCGCACACTCGCGGTTGGTTTGTCGGGCGTAAACGTCGCCGCGCGCGTAAACAGACCGAACAGGCGCTGCTGAAACTGGCGGAAGGTGATTATCAGCAAGTCGAAAAGCTGATGGCGAAAAATGCCGATCATGCTGAGCAACCCGTAGTGAACTATTTGCTGGCTGCCGAAGCCGCGCAACAGCGTGGTGATGAATCGCGCGCCAATCAGCATCTGGAACGCGCGGCGGAACTGGCGGGCAATGATACCATTCCGGTAGAAATCGCCCGCGTTCGCCTGCAACTGGCGCGTAATGAAAACCATGCAGCACGCCACGGCGTGGATAAGTTGTTGGAAGTAACGCCACGCCATCCAGAAGTATTACGTCTGGCTGAACAGGCTTATATCCGCACGGGCGCATGGAGTTCGCTACTGGACATCATCCCATCAATGGCGAAAGCCCACGTTAGCGATGAAGAACACCGCGCCGCACTGGAACAACAGGCATGGATTGGTCTGATGGATCAGGCGCGGGCTGATGACGGTAGTGAAGGCTTGCGTAACTGGTGGAAAAATCAAAGCCGGAAAACGCGTCATCAGGTGGCGTTGCAGGTGGCAATGGCGGAACATCTTATTGAGTGTGATGACCATGACACCGCCCAGCAAATTATCATCGACGGCCTGAAACACCAGTATGACGATCGTTTGCTGCTGCCGATCCCACGCCTGAAAACCAACAATCCAGAACAACTGGAAAAAGTGCTGCGCCAACAGATCAAAAACGTGGGCGATCGCCCGCTGTTATGGAGCACATTGGGTCAGTCGCTGATGAAACATGGCGAATGGCAGGAAGCATCCCTCGCCTTCCGTGCGGCGCTGAAACAACGCCCGGACGCCTATGATTATGCATGGCTTGCCGACGTGCTGGACAGACTGCACAAGCCGGAAGAAGCCGCAGCGATGCGCCGCGACGGTTTAATGCTGACCTTACAGAACAACCCGCCGCAATAGTTCTCTCTCACCCGGAGGCAAGCACCTCCGGGGGCTTTCTGATACATAAAAAAACGCCTGCTCTTATTACGGAGCAGGCGTTAAAACAGGTCTGTATGACAACAAGTGGGTGCTTCACTCAACGTTGTGTCCATGGTGTCTGATGAGGCAAAAGCGACATCTGTCAGTGGACGATAAGCACCGTAAACGGCTCTGCGTCATTCCTAAGTTTATGAGGCACTAAGGCGAACATAAGAGATGGAATGAGCATCTACCCAATTATTATGCCACACTGACCCTGGAAATAACATCCTTTAATACTTGTTATGAGACAATTCTGTACCCTGTTTTCATGCACTTGCAATAATTACATTAGTGAATGTTATCTCAAATCTGGCAACCGCGATTATATATTTCATGAATAATTAAAGTCGTTAAATAGGCAATATAAATATTAATTGAATTCAAAATAAAAACAGCATAAATAATCAATAATATATAATAAACCAGCCTTACATATCCGCCACGCTGGAGGTAGGATTGAAAATGCTCTCCTGATATTCATATACATTCCCACAGTATATAAATAATATATTTCCATAAATTATTTATATAACTATTTTATCAGGGAGAAGGATCTCAATTATCAATGCTTAATTACGTCATCATTTTGATGACATGAAACCGGAGCATTTTGCATGGAATTTTCGTTTTCACCCAAACTTCTTGTTGTTGCTGTCGCCGCCGCTCTTCCTCTCATGGCCAGCGCAGCAGATACCCCGTCAACTGCCACCGCACGCAAAGGCTTTGCCGGATACGATCACCCAAACCAGTATCTGGTTAAACCGGCGACCACTATTGCCGACAACATGATGCCAGTAATGCAGCATCCGGCGCAGGATAAAGAAACCCAGCAGAAACTGGCGGAACTTGAGAAAAAAACCGGCAAGAAACCGAACGTGGTTGTTTTCTTGCTGGACGATGTAGGCTGGATGGACGTTGGCTTTAACGGCGGCGGCGTGGCAGTAGGTAACCCAACGCCAGATATTGACGCCGTTGCCAGCCAGGGGCTGATTTTAACGTCTGCTTATTCACAACCCAGTTCTTCACCAACCCGCGCAACGATTCTCACTGGACAGTATTCCATCCACCACGGCATTTTGATGCCGCCGATGTACGGACAACCTGGCGGTCTGCAAGGGTTAACGACACTACCGCAACTGCTGCATGATCAAGGCTATGTCACCCAGGCCATCGGGAAATGGCACATGGGGGAAAACAAAGAGTCGCAGCCACAGAACGTCGGCTTTGATGATTTCCGTGGCTTCAACTCAGTGTCCGATATGTATACCGAATGGCGTGATGTTCACGTAAACCCGGAAGTCGCCCTGAGCCCGGATCGTTCTGAATACATCAAAAAACTGCCGTTCAGTAAAGATGACGTTCATGCGGTGCGCGGCGGTGAACAGGAAGCCATTGCCGACATTACGCCGAAATATATGGAAGATCTGGATCAGCGTTGGATGGAATATGGCGTTAAGTTCCTCGACAAAATGGCGAAAAGCGACAAACCTTTCTTCCTCTATTACGGTACTCGCGGCTGTCACTTTGATAACTACCCGAACGCAAAATATGCGGGAAGTTCTCCGGCGCGCACCTCTTACGGCGACTGTATGGTTGAGATGAACGATGTGTTCGCCAACCTGTATAAAGCACTGGAGAAAAACGGTCAGCTCGATAACACGCTGATTGTCTTTACCTCCGATAACGGCCCGGAAGCCGAAGTGCCGCCGCACGGTCGCACACCGTTTCGTGGCTCTAAAGGTTCGACCTGGGAAGGCGGCGTTCGCGTACCGACTTTCGTTTACTGGAAAGGGATGATCCAACCGCGTAAATCTGACGGTATTGTCGATCTGGCAGATCTCTTCCCTACCGCGCTGGATCTGGCTGGTCATCCTGGGGCGAAAGTGGCAAATTTAGTGCCGAAAACCACCTTTATCGATGGCGTGGATCAGACATCCTTCTTCCTGGGAACAAATGGTCAGTCTAACCGTAAGGCCGAGCACTACTTCCTCAACGGTAAACTCGCTGCTGTGCGTATGGATGAGTTCAAATATCATGTTCTTATTCAGCAGCCATATGCCTATACCCAGAGCGGATATCAGGGAGGATTCACCGGTACAGTAATGCAAACGGCGGGCTCTGCGGTATTTAATCTCTATACCGATCCGCAGGAAAGCGACTCCATCGGCGTGCGCCATATTCCGATGGGAGTACCGCTACAGACCGAAATGCATGCGTATATGGAGATCCTGAAAAAATATCCGCCACGCGCGCAGATTAAATCTGATTAAGCCGGCGCTATCGCTACATCGGGCCACACTGACCTTGCCGGATGCGGCGTGAACGCCTTATCCGGCAATCAACCGCAGGCGGCCTCCAAATGGCCGCTTTTTACTTACTCACTACCATCAAATGTGCCTGCATAATGTCACTGGCCGGGCGGCCGTGCGCCAGCAAATCAGCCATTGCTTTAAGATATGGCGGTAGATGGCGGAAATAACGCTGATACCCGGCACACAAATAATTCAGCCCCGGTTTGCCGCTGATATCGAGCATAAAGCGGTGTTTCGGGCAGCCTCCCCAACATGCTTTTAACACGTTACAACTGCGACACTGCGCCGGTAACTGCTTAAATTTATCTTCACCAAACGCCTGCTGCTGTGGGGAATCTACCATTTCTGCGAGGGTCTGCTGAAGCATATTCCCCAGCCGATATTGCGGATAAACAAAATGATCGCAGGCGTAAACGTCACCGTTGTGCTCAATAATCACCGAACGTCCACAGGTTGGCTGATGATGGCAAACCGCACCCGGCGCACCGACAAAATTGGCAAACGCCCATTCGATATTCATCACGAAAATCTTGCCGACGTCGCGTTTGATCCAGTGGTCGAATATCGCCACCAGAAATTCACCAAATTCATCGGGGCGCACTGACCATTCCGTCAGTTCCCCCTGAATATCACCAGGCGCCTGTAATTTTAGCCCGTCGCTGGCAGATTTTTCATCCGCCAGCCGCTCCACTACAGGAATAAACTGGATGAACTCCACGCCCGCATCACGCAAAAAGTCATAAACCTGCAACGGTTGCAGCGCGCTGGTGCGGTTAACGCACGCCAGCACGTTATAATCAACGTGATATTTTTGCAGTAGTTTAAGTGCGCGCATCACCAGCTTATGCGTTGGTCTGCCACCTTTAGTCACGCGATATTGATTGTGGATCTCAGCCGGGCCATCCAGCGATAACCCAACAAGAAAATGATTTTCTGCCAGAAATGCACACCATTCTTCATCAAGCAGCACACCGTTAGTCTGGAAGCTGTTACTTACCTTCCTGCCAGCACCATATTTCGCCTGTAGCGCCACTGCACGACGGTAAAAATCCAGCCCGAGTAACGTTGGTTCGCCGCCCTGCCAGGTAAATGCCACTTCGTTTTGGGGTTCGCTGGCAGCGATATAGTGACGGACATACGCTTCCAGCATTTCATCGTCCATATGCGTGACAGGTTGTTCGCGGTAAAGGGATTGTTTTTCGAGATAAAAACAGTAGTCACAGTTCAGATTACAATCTGAACCGCTCGGTTTCGCCATTACGTGAAAAGCACGCGTTGGAACCTGTTGCAGCATAGTCGCTCCTTGCCTGAAGTCGTCCTTCGATGAATTTAAGGGCGAAATAATACCGTTTGGCAATGATTAACTACGGGCGTTTATTGCGAAGGGAGAGTGATGGAATGCACAGAAAACAAAAAACCCCGCCGAAGCGGGGTTCAAAATTGGTCGGCGAGAGAGGATTCGAACCTCCGACCCACTGGTCCCAAACCAGTTGCGCTACCAAGCTGCGCTACTCGCCGAAATACTGCTTTTTGAATTTTTAGTTCAATTCTTTAAAGTCGTGGTGCGAGGGGGGGGACTTGAACCCCCACGTCCGTAAGGACACTAACACCTGAAGCTAGCGCGTCTACCAATTCCGCCACCTTCGCATTGTCACAACTTCTAATAATGGGGTGGCTAATGGGATTCGAACCCACGACAACTGGAATCACAATCCAGGGCTCTACCAACTGAGCTATAGCCACCACTACAAATCTTGTTACGCGGTATTACTACCACCGCAGCTCAAGCGCCGGGACTAAATGGCGCGCCCGACAGGATTCGAACCTGAGACCTCTGCCTCCGGAGGGCAGCGCTCTATCCAGCTGAGCTACGGGCGCTTAGCGCCGTTGCGGGGGTGGATAATACGGACTTCGCACCCCTCTGTCTAGTCCCTTTTTAAATAAAATGCGCGTTTGGTTACGGTTTGTGCATTTTGCTGCTTATTCCTCCAGTTTATGCGCTTTACCGTGGCGATTAAGCCCAAAAACTTTATAAATCGCCGTCACCGCCAGCATAAAGATGATGCCAACAAACAGCGACATACGCGTATCTTCATTAAAGTACATGCCGATCAAAACGCAAATCAGGAATGCCATTGTTACGTAGTTGGCCCACGGGAACAGAATGGAGCGGAACGGATGGCTGGCAATCGCCGCTTTGTGCGCACGACGAAAACGCAGTTGGCTTATCAAAATCACAAACCATGGCACCATCCCCGGAAGCACGCTGGCACTGTAGACGTAAACAAACACACGCTGTGGATTGGGGATGATGTAATTCAGGCATGAACCAATCAACAGAATGGCTATTGATACCGCCACGCCTGCAACCGGCACGCCGTGACGGGAAACTTTCGCCATCGCCGCAGGTAACTGGCGGTTTTTCGCCAGCGCGTAGAGCATACGTCCGCAACTGTACATGCCGCTGTTACAGCCAGAGAGAGCCGCCGTCAGCACCACAAAGTTGATAATGCCCGCCGCTGCGGTAATGCCGATTTTGGCGAAAGTCAGTACGAATGGGCTGCCGTTGCTGCCTATTTCATTCCACGGGAAGATAGTGACGATAACGAAAATCGCGCCTACGTAGAAAATCAGGATTCGCCATAGCACTTTGCCTACGGCACTGCGCAACGTCACCTGCGGATTCTTCGCTTCACCGGCGGTGATGCCAATCAGCTCCACGCCCTGGTAGGACGCCACCACGATACACAAGGCGGTGAGGAAGCCTTTCCAGCCACCCGCAAAGAAACCGCCATGCTCTGTGAGATTGCTAAAACCAATCGACTGCCCGCCATTGCCAAAACCAAAGAAAATCACGCCCAGGCCAATGACGATCATCACAATGATTGTGGTGACTTTGATCATCGCGAACCAGAACTCGATTTCGCCATACAACCGCACCGCCGCCAGATTCGCCAGCGCCACCAGCGCCACCGCGATCAATGCGGGTATCCACTGTGCCATCTCCGGGAACCAGAACTGGACGTAGACGCCGATGGCGGTAATTTCCGAGATCCCCACCGCCATCCACATAAACCAGTAAGACCAGGCGGTGAGATAGCCAAAGAACGGGCTCATATAACGATGCGCGTAAACGGCGAACGAACCGGTAACCGGTTCGAGGAACAACATTTCGCCCATTGAACGCATAATGAAAAAGACGAACAGCCCGGCGATGATATAGGCCAACAATACGGATGGCCCAGCCCATTTCAGGGTACTGGCGGCCCCCATAAACAAGCCAACGCCAATGGTGCCCCCCAGGGCGATGAGTTCGATATGTCGAGCTTCCAGCCCACGCTGTAGCTCTGGTTTGTTATCTGCCATAAATCCTCGTGTTGTGTTTGCATGCTTTTCCGGTGTTACCGGTTATCGTTATGGGTACATCGAGTGTTGCGAATGTTTTCGTAATTTAGAAGAAATGGCAAATGAAGCATTAAAAATTTGAATGCTTTGTGTAATAAAACGGCAGACAGGTGACGGAGTGACCACTCCGTCGCTTTACAGAGAGAGGAAAATCAGAGGTTGCCGGTGTAGTGCCAGCGTAAATAGCGCAGTAAACGAAGCTGGCGTTTAATGCGGCTTGGCTGCGAAAGCAGGCGATAGAGCCACTCCAGCCCCAGTTTTTGCCAGATTTTCGGCGCGCGTTTCACATGGCCAGTAAAGACATCATACGTCCCGCCAACGCCCATATACAGCGCATCTGGATGCACCAGACGGCAGTCGCGCATGAAGATCTCCTGCTTTGGCGATCCCATCGCAACGGTGACGATTTGCGCTCCACTGGCATGAATTCGTTCAAACAGCGCCTGACGCTGCTCGGGTTTAAAATAACCATCCTGACTGCCAACGATATTCACATTCCACTGGTTGCGCAGTTTAGCTTCGGTCTGCGCCAGCACTTCAGGTTTACCGCCAACAAGAAATACTGGCGTCCCTTCTTTGCCTGCGCGCGCCATCAGCTCTTCCCAGAGATCGGCCCCGGCAACACGGGAAACCTGCGCCTGTGGGTACTTTTTACGCACTGAACGTACAACGCTGATGCCATCAGCATATTTAAATTCGGCAGCGTTAATTAACTCCCTGACCTCAGCATTATCTTCAATGGTCAGCATTTTTTCGGCATTAATGGCAACCAGCGTTCCCTGCTTAAGCTGCCCTTCAGCGAACAGATAATCGAGGGCGTGCTGCATATCACGCCAACCGATTAACTGTAAGCCACGCAGCGTATAGGTCGGTGCCGTGGTGTTGTTATTCATTGTTATCCTTCAACCTGCGTCCGGAGCGATGATTTTGTGCGTTTATGAATGAGTCCGGCGCTTTCAAAAAGCCAGTACAACAGTTTTGCGATCATCAGACATGCGCCGAAGACCACGATAAAAAAGACCACGCGTGAGACAAACGAATCCAGCCCTTCACGCGCCAGCACGATCATATTGAAGATCGCCCCGAAGCAGAAACTGTGCAATATCGCGGCCTTATAACGATTGGTTTCGCGGTTGCCCAGCTCATACAGCCAGTCGAACCATTTAATGATCAGGCCAACCACAATCGCCCCCAGAGGAATAAACAGCGCGCCGCCCATAACAACCAGTGAACCAATAAGCGTAGGCGAGATTGCCAACCCGGAGTGATTGTTCAGCACTTCCCAGGTGAAATAGTTGGCAGAATTCAGCACCATGCTCGGCCGTCCCGGCCACAACCAGGAAGGAATAAAGACATAGAAATCGCGAACAATCGGCGCCAGCCCCTGGAAGTCGATGTTGTCGTAGTTCTGCAACAGCAACGCCAGATTCTCCCACGGCGAGAAGGTGTCGCGGGTGAGATAGAGAAACGTGTAGAACGCCTCATCGCCGCTCACGTTCATTCCATAGCGTTTTAGCGCCAGCCAGAACATACCAACAATCCCCAGCACGCCTGCCGCCGCCAGCATCCACAACGAAATCCAGCCGCGAATAATGCCAATAAACAGAAAGATAGCGAATGCAATGATGATATTGGCGCGAGTACCGCCGACAATCATATAAGTCAGCAAACCAAATGCGACCGTGCTGACGAGGAAAAACAGCCACGCTTTGCTGTCCTGGCGCAGAAAGTAGACCACCAGCATCGCCGGGATGAAAAAGTAAAAAAAGCGTTTTAGCGCCACGCCAGAGACTTCACTGGAGAAGATCTGGCTGTAGGAGTTAAGCCGGAACAGCAAAAAACCGTTGTGCATGAAGAAGATGCCGACGCTCACCAGCGCGATACCCATCAGGATCACCCATGTGAGATTGGTCTCCACACGGTTCATGGTAAACAGCGGGCGGCGCGGTACATCGGCAACGCGTTTGCGTAGGCGGGTTTTGTAGGTGACGTAGTAAACCGCGTAGAAGCAAGCAGCAGAAAGTAGCGCCTGAAGGAGAATGTCTGGCGGCGCAACGCCGACATTAAAGCGAAATACCAGCACGCTGGTCAGCGGAAAGCCAAAGAAAAAAGTGAGCAAAAACAGCAATGAAAAGAAGACATTGAAGTTAAAGCGCACGCGGCGAAACTCAAACCAGGTCAGCGTAGCAATAAACAGTGAGCAAAGCAGCCAGACAACAAACAGGCCGCTAAATTGCAACAGGCTCATGCGTCCTCCCCGCTGGCAATAGCCAACGCCCGCCGCCAGCCTTGCAGATAGTTCGGGCTAAAGAAGGCAATGTTGTTTTTATCCACCGACGCCAGCTGGCGCTGCGCTTCACGCACAATATCCTCGTTGAGATCATCAGTGGTAAACAGCACCGGTAAATGTTGTTCCGTCATATCTTGCCAGAATGGGTTTTCCCGGTTAAGTACGCAGGGAATGCCTGCCTGAATCAACAAGCACAGAGTACCAATGCCCTGCTGGCGGGCAAAAATAAAGTAGCCGAGATCGCACTGGCGAAGTAGCGCCAGATAGGCGTCAAAATCCAGTTTTTCGCTCAAAATTTGCAGATTTTCTTCGCTGAACAATTTCAGCCCCGCCTGACGAACTTCGTTGATATACACATCGTTATTGGGCGGATACCCCATCGGCACCACCACTTTTACCGTATCGCCAAACTGCTGATGAACAGCATTTAAGGCGGCAATGTGTTCATTGCTGCGATCGCCGGAGTTCCCCACCAGAATGGTCATTTTCCCTTCACGTTGCCGATCGTTCGCCATCGTATTGAGAGATGGATCCATCCGCGTCGGGAAGTAAATCAGTTCGCCCCTCACCTTAGGATGCGTTTTAGCAAAAAAGCTCAAATCACCGCGAGTAGCAAATACGCAGCCAACTCGCTTTTGTGCCAGCCGGCGGATAGGGTAAAACAGTTTGAATTTCAGCCCGCTGGAGACCTCATAGAGATCTGCCCCCCAGATATGCCAGTAAAACTGGCTGGGTTTGATACCACCACTCAGCAACGCCAGCCACAGCGTGGTGTTGAACTGACCGTGGAAGAAAAATCGCTGCTGCCGGTTAGCTTTCGCCTTTGCGATGACCGCTTCTGCCAGGGATTTTTTACCTGGGTAAAATTGCACAGAAAGTGCCGGACAGCTGTCACTTAAGCCGTAGTCCTTGCCAGCAACCATAAACTCGCGCGCGTGCTCGCTCGTTGCGGCCAGCGCGTCGTTGAAAAACCGTAAAACGGTTTGGTTATGGTGAGGGATATCCGATCCCAGTACGTGAATCAGTACAGTCATGCCCGCCTACGCCAGAGTAAAAACACGCCACAACAAAGAGAGAAATAGACGATATACGTTGCCATATAAGCCTGCGCCGCGCCCAGCGCACCATGCGCAGGGATCAACCAGTGGGCAAATACCATCAACAAAGTGAACTGGCTGACTTCCGCCAGGATATAAAACCGCAGCGACGCTTTGGCGATCACCAGGTAACCAAAGACATAAGCACCCACTTTTAACACATCGCCCACCAACTGCCAGGCAAAGAGATCGCGCATAGCGGTAAATTTATTCGATAACAGCAGCCAGATGGCAAAATCGCGCAGCAGCCAGACGGTAAAACTCGCCACCGCCACTGCTGGTAAGACGAATTTCAGCGACTTCACCACTTCCCGGGTGATATCGCGCTTTTCCGTTAGCCGCGACAACGTGGGCAGTAAATACACGCTAAAAGAGGCGGTAATGAATTGCAGGTAGGCATCGGAAATACTGCTCACCCCTTGCCAGATGCCCACTTCATCCCAGCTATACTGCGCCGCCAGCAGTTTACGCATCATGATGTAAGCAACGGGCAAGGTCACCGACGTAATCAACGCCATGAGCGTAAATTTGCTCAACTGCCCTGCCAGACCATTATCCCAGCTGGGTTTCAGATAGCTTAACGGGATTGCACCACGCTTAATTAGCATGATGACGGCAGGAATCACCACCAGCGCAGGAATCAACGCCAGTCCCAGCAACGCCCCTTCATAACCGCCCAAACGGTAACTGACGTAATAGGCAATAACGCCAAGCAAGCTGCCGAGAATAAGCGACAGGGCATTACCGGCGGCATCACGAAAACCTTTCATCAGCGCCAGCAGCAGGTTGCCCCAGGCGATCCCCATCTGTACGAGTGCAACCAATCGCACCAGCCCCTGATAGTCGGTATTACCGAACAATCCCTGGCTGATTGGGGCAGCCGCCAGCACAAAAACCAGCGCCATCAGCGTAGAGAAGGCAAGCACCATCGCTGATGAAGTGCCGACCACGCGGCGTAGCTGCTGCGGATTATCATGGTACTGGGCAACGTATTTCGTTACGCCGTTAAAGATGCCCGCCCCAGCGAGCACGCCGAGCACGGTAATCAACTGGCGGAAATTTGCCGCCAGCCCCAGCCCAGCCGGACCAAATGACACCGCCAGCAACTTACCGACCAGCAACCCGGCACCAATCTTGACCAGCGTACTGGCCGCCGTCCATAAGGACGCTTTTGCCAGCGACATATCAGGAGAAGTAGTTCAACAAAGTCGCAATTACCGTGCGTTGATTGACGGGCGACAAATTGTAGAACAGCGGCAGGCGCAGCAGGCGCTCGCTCTCTTTGGTGGTGTAGCGATCTTCGCCGTGGAACTCACCAAAGCGTTCACCCGCAGGGCTTGCGTGTAGCGGAATATAATGGAACACTGCCATAATTTCCGCTTCTTTCAGGAAGTTAATCAATGCGCTCCGGTCATCATTATCCCGCAGCTTAATGTAGAACATATGCGCGTTCTGCACGCAGCCATCCGGAATCGACGGCAGTTCGATACGCCCGGCTTTCGCCAGAGGTGATAACGCATCATAGTAGTTTTGCCACAACGCCAGACGTTGCTGGTTGATACGTTCGGCGGCTTCCAGTTGCGCCCACAGGTACGCAGCTTGCAGATCGGACATCAGATAGCTGGAACCAATATCACGCCAGGTATATTTATCGACCTGACCACGGAAGAACTGGCTGCGGTTAGTGCCTTTTTCACGGATGATCTCGGCACGTTCAATCAACGCTTTATCGTTAATCAGCGTCGCACCACCTTCACCTCCCGCCGTGTAGTTTTTGGTTTCATGGAAGCTAAAGCAGCCAATATGACCAATGGTTCCCAGCGCACGCCCTTTGTAAGTGGACATCACGCCCTGAGCGGCATCTTCCACCACAAACAGGTTATGCTTTTTCGCCAGCGCCATAATGGTGTCCATTTCACAGGCCACGCCCGCGTAATGTACCGGCACGATAACACGCGTTTTGTCGGTGATCGCCGATTCAATAAGCGTTTCGTCGATGTTCATGGTGTCCGGACGAACATCCACAAAGACGATTTTCGCGCCACGCAGCACAAAGGCATTGGCGGTGGAGACAAAGGTGTAACTCGGCATGATCACTTCATCGCCAGGCTGGATATCGAGCAGCAACGCCGCCATCTCCAGCGAAGCGGTGCAGGACGGCGTCAGCAGCACTTTGGCACTACCCAAACGTTGCTCCAGCCACTGCTGGCAGCGACGGGTAAAACCGCCATCGCCGCACAGTTTGCCGCTACCCATTGCCGACTGCATATAGTCGAGTTCGGTTCCTACCACCGGCGGTGCGTTAAATGGAATCATGTGATCACCTGTATAACCAGTACGCGGTGCTTTCTACATTCGCACCACTTTGTATGTATCGTTTAAGCGCGGCGGTGTTGCCCATCTGGGTCGCCACCCGCAATGTTGTTTTACCGCGAGCATACGCCCAGTTTAGTGCCGCTTGCATCAGCTGTGCACCGGAGCCACGGCCTGCCAGCAAGCCAATGCGCGCGTCAGTGGCATTCAACTCTCGTAGAGAAACATAGCCACAAATATCACCAGACGCCGAACGTAAAATCAGGCATTGATGATCAAAAGTGCCGCGTACGGCGTTTTCAATCCACTGCGCATAAAAGCGCCCACTGACGTCAGGCGCATACCACGGCGCACGAAAACGGCTTTGCGCAAATGCCTCACTGGCTAACTGGCGTAGCACTGGAATATCTGTCTCTTGTGCCACTTCTGCGTCGCTATCACTTGCACTGTTCACAGGCAGTACCAAATCAACTTCACCCTCAACCAGTAAGAATCCCAGTTGTTGCAAGGCGTCCAGCTCATCGGTATTTGATGCGGCAATTTTGGCCTGCACCCGTGACCACGGCGCTAAGACGTCTGACGTCAGGAGTGGCGCGTCAGGACTAATACGCACAATGGCGCTGTTGACACCAAAGAAGGTGTTTTCCCAGGTTAGTGGTTCAATTCTGGCGCGAATGGGCATTGTGTGACTCCCTCAAAACAGTCATTCACTGTAATCAGCGCCAGACCCCTTTGGTATCTACGACATACTGCTGTTTAACATGTTCGCCGCTGATGGCTTTGAACTGACTGTGATCGACCAGCATCACCAGTACATCTGCCGTTTCCAGTGCGTCGTCAAGCTGCGCCAGAGTGCAAAGTCCGATCAGTTTTTTCGGCAACTGGTGAATATTCGGTTCAACAACCTGCGTTTCACCGCTGTGCCATTGCGCGATCAGTTCAGCGATTTCCATTGCCGGACTTTCGCGCAGATCATCAATATTCGGTTTAAACGCCAGACCAAAGCAGGCAATTTTCAGCTCGCTGGCGCGTTTATCCGTAGTGGACAGGCAGTCGGCAACCGCCGCTTTGACCTGATCGATAACCCAGAAAGGTTTGTTGTCGTTCACTTCGCGTGCGGTACGGATAAGCCGCGCCTGCTGCGGGTTCTGCGCCACGATAAACCACGGATCAACAGCGATACAGTGACCGCCCACGCCAGGCCCAGGCTGAAGAATATTGACTCGTGGATGGCGATTCGCCAGGCGAACCAGTTCCCAGACGTTAATCCCCTGATCGGCACAAATTAGCGACAGTTCGTTAGCAAAAGCAATATTCACATCGCGGAAGCTGTTTTCAGTCAGCTTACACATTTCCGCCGTCCGCGAGTTAGTGACGACACACTCTCCTTCGAGGAAAATTTTGTACAGTTCGCTGGCGCGCGCAGAACAAACCGGCGTCATACCGCCAATCACACGATCGTTTTTAATCAGCTCGACCATAACCTGGCCCGGTAATACACGTTCCGGGCAGTAAGCAATGTTGACGTCCGCCAACTCGCCCACCTGCTGTGGGAAAGTGAGATCGGGACGTATCTCTGCTAACCATTCTGCCATCTTCTCGGTTGACCCCACCGGCGAGGTGGATTCAAGGATCACCAGCGCGCCTTTTTTCAGCACTGGTGCAATGGAGCGAGCAGCCGATTCAACGTAGGTCATATCTGGCTCATGATCGCCTTTAAACGGCGTGGGTACAGCAATCAACCAGGCATCCGCCTCAACCGGCGTCGTGCTCGCTCGTAAAAATCCACCTTCTACGGCAGTTTTTACCACGCTCGCCAAATCAGGCTCGACGATATGGATTTCGCCACGATTGATGGTATCAACCGCTTGTTGGTTGATATCGACACCAATCACCTGTTTTTGCCGGGAGGCAAACGCTGCCGCCGTCGGCAGCCCAATGTAACCCAGTCCAATGACAGAAATGGTCGCAAAACTCATAGTGATATCCGATTATTTTTTAACGCTTCCAAAATGCGAGAGCATGCCTGACCATCACCATACGGGTTATGGGCGCGGCTCATAGTTTGATATTCGTTTTCGTCTTTTAAAAGACGCGTCACTTCCTCGACAATTCGCTGCTTATCCGTGCCTACCAGACGCACCGTACCCGCCATCACTGCTTCCGGACGTTCAGTGGTATCGCGCATCACCAGCACCGGTTTACCCAGTGAAGGCGCTTCTTCCTGAATACCGCCAGAGTCAGTCAAAATCAACCAGGCGTGGTTCATCAGCCAGACAAACGGTAAATATTCCTGGGGATCGATCAGAATGACATTTTTCACATGCCCCAGAATGCGGTTTACCGGTTCTCTGACGTTCGGGTTGAGATGTACCGGATAGACAATCTGGATGTCCTGATGAGTGGTGGCGATTTCTGCCAGTGCGTGGCAAATTTCTTCAAAGCCACGACCGAAGCTCTCACGTCTGTGACCGGTCACCAGAATCATCTTCTTATCGGGGTCGATAAACGGGTAATTTGCCGCCAGTTCAGAACGCAGCGTATCGCTGCTCATCACCTGGTCGCGCACCCACAGCAAGGCGTCGATAACGGTATTGCCGGTAATAAAGATTCGGCTGTCAGCAACGTTTTCACGCTGCAGGTTTTGCCGGGAAGTTTCAGTTGGCGAGAAATGGTACATCGCCAGATGACCGGTCAGCGTGCGGTTAGCCTCTTCCGGCCACGGTGAATAGAGATCACCAGTACGCAGTCCAGCCTCTACGTGACCAACAGGAATACGCTGATAAAACGCTGCCAGGCTGGTTGCCAGTGTGGTAGTGGTATCACCGTGAACCAGCACGACGTCTGGTTTAAACTCGGCAAGAATAGGTTTTAGCCCTTCCAGAATCCGACAGGTTATCTCTGTCAGGCCCTGCCCTGGCTGCATTATGTTGAGATCGTAGTCAGGTACAATGGAAAAGAGTTTCAGCACCTGATCGAGCATCTCCCGATGCTGCGCAGTGACGCAAACTTTAGCCTCAAAAAAAGGATCTTTTGCCAACGCATGCACCAGCGGTGCCATCTTGATGGCTTCCGGGCGCGTACCAAATACAGTCAGTACTTTCACATCGATTCTCTTTGAATAAGCGGCGAGCGCCTTTGCGCTCACCGCAGCAGTGTTGCTATTTCGAGCAACGGCGGGTTAATGCGACACCAGCCCCGATCAGCCCCCCGACAATGCCCCACATAATCATCAGGAAGGCACGACGTGGGCTATCGCGTTTTACCGGTTCTTCCGGCGTACGCAAATAGCGATAGGTCTGAAAACGCGGATCCAGGGTTGGACCTACATTAAGGGTGTTTAACATGGCCCGATTCTGATCATAGTCAAGATCAAAGGCCGGACCGACGGCCTGTAAATTTTCTAATCGCGCCTGCAGCATAGGGCGCCCCAGCAAAAACATTTCTGAATCAGGCAATTCATCCGCAGGGACATCTGTCGCACTACGGGAAATATTATGTTGCTCGGCGATTTTGAGCGCCTGCTCAATGCTGTTTACCCGGCGGTCGTAGATCGCTTTCGCAACTTCTTCCTGACGCTTCACCTGGGCTTTCATTTGGATAGTGCGTGCTGCCCATGCGCCTTTCAGCTCATCATTCAGATGGCTGGCAGCGCGCTGACTGGCGAATGCGACATATTGACGCAGTAGATTATTGGCATCAGGGGCAGTTTCGGCAATCAATTTAACGTTATCATTGGTCGCACGGGTGAAATCACCGGGAATAAACTGGATGTTGTTGATCATTTCATCCAGCAGAGCCGCATCGGCTTTACTGTTACCGACCATCCGCTGTTTGTAATAATCCGTCTGCAGCCAGAAATCGCGACGGGTGTCCCACGACGCCAGCTGCATAACAAATTCTTTATAGGCTTCGTCCATGACCGATGGTTGGTCGGCAGGAGCCATGTTCGAACGGACGTCCAGGTTACGCAAAAACTGCTGCTGCGAGTAGTATCCCCCCAGCATATTCACCGTTGGACGATCGGTAATCGCCGTCGCACTCCACTCCTGGCGGGCGAAAAATGTATACGCCAGCGCAATTAACGCAAACGCCAGCCCCATGCAAATAATCCACAGCTTCCCAGCCCACAAGGTACGAAACAACCCACGAATATCCAGTTCATTTTCAGCGTCTTCGGCTGGTTTCCCAGGCATTGGTTGCGTCATTACATCCTCGTTTATTTGGTTAAGTTGGGGCTGCCACCACGATTTCTGCGCAGTCGGCGTTTCACACGCTTAATAAAGCGAGCAACCTTCCAGGCGCGCTTAATGCAATAGCCATAGAGGAAGAATGCTAGCAAAAAGAGCACCAGCATGACCCATTCAGGGACAAAATGAGAATATTCTGCCAGCACGCCAATGGAAGCAAGCAGTGCAGCAGCAAGGGTAATCAGCACAAATGCCTGACGAGAAGTAAAGCCAGCGCGCATGATTAAATGATGAATGTGCTGACGGTCAGGCGAGAACGGACTCATGCCTTTACGCAGGCGACGATACATAATAGCCACCATATCCATCAGCGGAATGGCGATTATCCATAATGCAGTCACCGGGCTAATCGGATGCGTTTTACCCTGGGTGGTTTCCAGCAGGATCCAGATTACGGTAAAACCAATCAATGTACTGCCCGCATCGCCCATAAAGACTTTGTAGCGACGCCCCAGAATACCGAGGTTAAGCATGATGTAAGGCAGGATGGCGGCAATCATCGCAAAGCACCAGATAGCGAGGCTGGTTTGCCCGTCGAACCACAAAATCATGCCAATTGCCGCAAATGAGACGCAGGATAACCCGCCCAGCAAACCATCAATGCCATCAACCATATTGAAAGCATTAATTGCCGCCCAGACTGCAAACAACGTCAGGAAATACCCAAACGGTCCAAGTACCATCTCCCAGTCGCCAAAAATATAGCCAAGGCTACTGAGATAAAGTTTGCCGAACACCATCATAATGATGCCAACAGCGGCCTGTATGGTGGCTCGAATTTTTACGCTGATATCAAAACGGTCATCCAGCGCGCCGATGAACACCAGGACGCCAGCGCAAGCCAGGTAGAGAGATGCATGCGGAATGTAATAATCGACAATTCCGAACGTAAAGCAAATCCCTGCATAAACTGAAATACCCCCAACGAGCGGTATCAATCCCTGGTGACGTTTGCGGAAGTTAGGTTTATCCACTAAACCGACTTTTTTTGCCACCTTGCGGGCAAAAAACAGAAACAGTGTCGTGAATAAAAAAATACTGATGAGATCAGTACTCACTGTCAGTAAATTCACAATGCATGCTCTCAGAGAAAATTATTAGCAGAAGTATACCCACGAAGACCTTTATTCAGAAGGGAAACTACTTTCTGAACCAATCAGACTTGTGTAAAAACCAACCACTCGCGACGAAAATCGTATAAAACACCCGCAAAAACCAGGAATTTTCCCACCATCACAGGCACGCTGCTAAGATTACAGATATAAAAGCAAAACGCCACGTAAACACGTGGCGTTTTTAGCATAAGACAAATTTATGAGCGTTTCATCATATCAAAGAAATCGTCATTGGTCTTGGTCATTGCCAGTTTATTAATGAGGAATTCCATTGCGTCGATTTCACCCATCGGGTGAATGATTTTGCGCAAGATCCACATTTTCTGCAGCTCTTCCTGAGTAGTGAGCAGTTCTTCTTTACGTGTACCGGAACGGTTGTAGTCGATAGCCGGGAAGACGCGTTTTTCAGCGATCTTACGAGAGAGGTGCAGTTCCATGTTACCGGTGCCTTTAAACTCTTCGTAGATAACTTCGTCCATTTTGGAACCCGTATCGATCAGCGCCGTCGCGATGATGGTCAGGCTGCCGCCCTCTTCCACGTTACGCGCCGCACCGAAGAAGCGTTTCGGACGATGCAGTGCGTTAGCATCCACACCACCGGTCAACACTTTACCGGAAGCCGGAACGACGGTGTTATAAGCACGCGCCAGACGAGTAATAGAGTCGAGCAGAATGATAACGTCTTTCTTGTGCTCAACCAGACGTTTCGCCTTCTCGATCACCATTTCCGCAACCTGAACGTGGCGAGATGCCGGTTCGTCAAAGGTAGAAGCGACAACTTCCCCTTTAACCAGACGCTGCATCTCGGTTACTTCTTCCGGACGTTCGTCAATCAGCAGAACCATCAGCACACAATCCGGGTGATTGTAAGCAATGCTCTGGGCGATATTCTGCAGCAGCATGGTTTTACCTGCTTTCGGCGGCGCCACAATCAGACCACGTTGACCACGACCGATTGGCGAAGCCAGATCCAGCACGCGAGCGGTCAAATCTTCAGTAGAACCGTTACCACGTTCCATACGCAGACGAGAGTTTGCGTGCAGCGGAGTTAAGTTCTCAAAGAGGATTTTATTGCGGGCGTTTTCAGGTTTATCAAAGTTAACTTCATTAACTTTCAGCAGCGCAAAATAGCGTTCACCTTCTTTCGGCGGGCGAATCTTACCAGAGATGGTATCACCAGTGCGGAGGTTGAAACGGCGGATTTGGCTGGGAGAAACGTAGATGTCATCAGGACCGGCGAGGTAGGAGCTGTCTGCGGAACGGAGGAAACCAAATCCATCCTGCAATATCTCCAGTACGCCATCACCAAAGATATCTTCGCCACTCTTTGCGTGCTGCTTCAGGATGGCAAAAATAATGTCCTGCTTACGCATACGAGCCAGATTTTCCAGCCCCATATTTTCGCCGAGAGTGATCAGCTCAGAAACCGGCGTATTCTTTAATTCGGTAAGATTCATAGTGGTGTGAGTTCTTAAACTTGGGGTAAATCTCGAACTTAATGTTGTGAATGGTATGGCAGGATCATCCATGCCTGTTTACGGTCATCGACTCATGTCTTTTCGCTGTCTGGTCACAGGAAAGTACGCAGAACTGAAACGACAAGACGGATTGAGTGACAAACCAGAAATCTGTTCACTTCGCATTAGATAAAAACGGGAAGCGTTGGATATTACAAGATTCAAACTTAATAAGGTAAGTTTAATACGAAGTCAACATTAAGTTAGCATGGCTCACGCCGGGCGTCCAGTTTTTAGCGACAGGGCACCCGAACATGACGTTCCCTTATGCCAGATTGGCGTCGAGGAACTCTTTCAACTGACCTTTAGACAGCGCGCCGACTTTCGTTGCCGCCACTTCGCCATTCTTGAACAGCAGCAGAGTCGGGATACCACGGATGCCATATTTCGGCGCAGTGCCAGGGTTTTGATCGATGTTCAGTTTTGCAACGGTCAGTTTGCCCTGATATTCGTCAGCGATTTCATCCAGAATCGGGGCGATCATTTTGCACGGACCGCACCACTCTGCCCAGAAATCGACGAGGATTGCCCCGTCCGCTTTGAGTACATCCGTGTCAAAACTGTCGTCAGTCAGGTGAATAATTTTATCGCTCATATATAACTCCACAGGAATAAGCCTGGCGTGTTGGTTTCGTTGTTGGTGTAACATTAACCAACTAAAGGTTGACTTTATTTCACCGGATACGCTTTCGTAAAGCAATAGTAAGCTGATATTCTATCACACTATGAGCAAAACACATTTAACAGAACAGAAGTTTTCCGACTTCGCCCTGCATCCGAAAGTTGTAGAAGCCCTTGAAAAAAAAGGGTTTCATAACTGTACGCCCATTCAGGCACTGGCTCTTCCGCTAACGCTGGAAGGTCGTGACGTAGCCGGGCAGGCGCAAACCGGTACCGGGAAAACGATGGCGTTTCTTACGTCTTCGTTTCATTACCTTCTCTCTCATCCCGCAATTGCCGATCGCAAGGTGAATCAACCGCGTGCCTTAATTATGGCACCGACGCGTGAACTTGCCGTGCAGATCCACGCCGACGCGGAACCACTGGCACAAGCTACTGGCCTGAAACTGGGTCTGGCCTACGGTGGCGATGGCTACGACAAACAGTTGAAAGTGCTGGAAAGCGGCGTTGACATTCTGATTGGCACCACGGGTCGTTTGATCGACTACGCCAAACAAAACCATATTAACCTCGGTGCCATTCAGGTGGTGGTGCTGGACGAAGCCGATCGCATGTACGATCTGGGCTTTATTAAAGATATCCGCTGGCTGTTCCGCCGTATGCCGCCTGCGAACCAGCGCCTCAACATGCTGTTCTCCGCCACACTTTCGTACCGGGTACGTGAACTGGCGTTCGAGCAGATGAATAACGCCGAATATATCGAAGTGGAACCGGAACAGAAAACGGGCCACCGTATTAAAGAAGAGCTTTTCTACCCTTCTAACGAAGAAAAGATGCGTTTGTTGCAAACGCTGATCGAAGAAGAGTGGCCAGACAGAGCGATTATTTTCGCCAACACCAAACACCGTTGTGAAGATATCTGGGGTCACCTGGCGGCAGATGGTCATCGTGTCGGTCTGTTGACGGGCGATGTGGCGCAGAAAAAACGCCTGCGTATTCTTGATGAATTTACCCGTGGCGATCTGGATATTCTGGTTGCTACCGACGTTGCCGCGCGTGGTCTGCATATTCCGGCTGTGACGCACGTCTTTAACTACGATTTACCCGATGACTGTGAAGATTACGTTCACCGTATCGGTCGTACTGGCCGCGCAGGCGCAAGCGGTCACTCTATCAGCCTGGCGTGTGAAGAGTATGCATTGAATTTGCCTGCTATTGAGACCTATATTGGTCACTCAATTCCGGTAAGCAAATACAATCCGGACGCATTGATGACCGATCTGCCAAAACCGCTGCGCCTCACGCGCCCGCGCACAGGCAATGGTCCGCGTCGTACTGGTGCTCCACGTAATCGTCGTCGTTCAGGTTAAATAAATAATGTCATACTCAAAATCATTCAAACTGTATCAAGATGGCAAGAGAATGAATCCCGATGCGCTTACTGTAGTAAGTGATTCGGGTGAAAGAATGCAGCCAACGCAGAGACAGATTGAAGGATGAAGAGTATGGGTTCCACCTCGTCGCTATATGCAGCTATTGATCTCGGTTCAAATAGTTTCCATATGCTGGTAGTGCGCGAGGTGGCTGGAAGTATCCAGACGCTGACGCGAATTAAACGTAAAGTGCGTCTGGCTGCTGGCCTGAACAGCGAAAATGCCCTGTCTAATGAAGCAATGGAGCGCGGCTGGCAATGTTTGCGCCTGTTTGCTGAACGTCTGCAAGATATCCCACCATCGCAAATTCGCGTTGTCGCTACGGCGACGTTACGACTTGCTGTCAATGCCGGTGATTTTATTGCTAAAGCGCAGGAAATCCTCGGTTGTCCAGTGCAAGTCATTAGTGGTGAAGAAGAAGCTCGCCTGATTTATCAGGGTGTTGCTCACACCACCGGCGGAGCCGATCAGCGCCTGGTCGTGGATATTGGCGGCGCGAGTACCGAACTGGTCACTGGCACAGGTGCACAGACCACGTCTTTGTTCAGCCTGTCGATGGGCTGCGTCACCTGGCTGGAACGTTATTTCGTCGATCGTAATCTCGGGCAGGAAAACTTTGTCGCAGCTGAACAAGCCGCACGTGAAGTTTTGCGTCCGGTTGCTGATGAACTGCGATATCACGGCTGGAAAGTGTGCGTTGGCGCTTCCGGCACCGTGCAGGCGTTACAGGAAATAATGATGGCGCAGGGGATGGATGAGCGCATTACCCTCGCGAAGTTGCAGCAACTGAAACAGCGCGCTATTCATTGCGGTCGGCTGGAAGAGCTGGAGATTGAAGGGTTAACGCTGGAACGCGCATTAGTATTCCCGAGTGGTCTGGCGATCCTGATAGCCATTTTTACCGAACTGAATATTCAGTGTATGACCCTGGCGGGCGGTGCTCTACGTGAAGGCCTGGTCTACGGCATGTTACATCTGGCGGTTGAGCAGGATATTCGCAGCCGAACACTGCATAATATTCAGCGCCGCTTTATGATTGATATTGATCAGGCTCAGCGCGTAGCCAGCGTTGCGGCTAACTTCTTCGATCAAGTGGAGAGTGAATGGCATCTTGAAGCGATTAGCCGCGATTTGCTAATCAGCGCCTGTCAACTTCATGAAATTGGTCTGAGCGTTGATTTCAAACAAGCGCCGCAACATGCCGCTTATCTCGTGCGTAATCTGGATCTTCCCGGTTTTACGCCTGCGCAGAAAAAGCTGCTGGCGACGCTATTGCTCAACCAGACGAATCCAGTCGATCTCTCATCGCTGCATCAACAAAATGCCGTACCGCCGCGCGTTGCGGAACAACTCTGCCGTTTACTGCGCCTGGCAATCATTTTTGCCAGCCGTCGCCGTGATGATTTAGTGCCGGAGATTACATTACAAGCCAACCATGAACAGTTGACCCTGACACTGCCGCAAGGTTGGCTGGCTCAGCACCCGCTGGGTAAAGAGATTATCGATCAGGAAATTGAGTGGCAGAGCTATGTCCACTGGCCGCTGGAAGTGCTTTAACGTGTAATGTGCCGGATGCGATGCTCACGCATCTTATCCGGCGATAATTCCGCTTTCCGGTGCCGTGATCATCCAATCCAACCAGCCCCAGACAATACGAATGGCTATTTGCCTCGTTTTGCTGCCATCATCGCTTTCAGATTCGCCAGATGGTTTTGCCCTTTCTGCATCCGTTCTTCGGCGCTGACCACTTTGCGCTCTTGTTCCCAAATCAAGTCATCCTGCGGTAATTCCAGCAGGAAGCGGCTCGGCTCCGGACGTACCAGCTCACCGTACTGACGACGCTCTTTACACAGCGTAAAGGTCAACTCTTTCTGGGCGCGGGTGATGCCGACATAGGCCAGCCGCCGCTCTTCATCGATATTGTCCTCGTCGATGCTGCTTTGGTGCGGCAAAAATCCTTCTTCCATACCGACCATGTAGACATAAGGAAACTCCAGCCCTTTTGACGCGTGCAGAGTCATCAGTTGCACCTGATCAAGCTCTTCGTCACTCTCGCCACGTTCCATCATGTCGCGCAGAGTAAAGCGCGTCACCACCTGGGTGAGCGTCATCGGCTCATCCAGTTCGCTACCTTCCAGCATCTCCGTCATCCAGCTAAATAACTGGTTAACGTTCTTCATGCGCATTTCGGCGGCTTTCGGGCTGGGTGACGTTTCGTATAACCAGGATTCATAATCCATCCCGTGGATCAGATCGCGCACTGCGGCGACAGGCTCCCGCTCCGCCAGTCGCTGGATTTCCGCCAGCCAGTGAGTAAATCGGGTCAACGCTTCATAACCACGTCCACTCAGTGTCTGACTCAACCCCATATCAAAGCTGGCGGTAAACATACTTTTATTACGCGTCATCGCCCACTCACCCAGCTTTTTCAGCGTCGCCGGGCCAATCTCTCGCTTCGGCGTGTTAACGATACGCAGGAACGCACTATCATCGTCCGGGTTAGTCAGCACACGCAGATAAGCCAGTAAATCCTTGATTTCCGGACGGGAGAAGAACGAAGTACCGCCGGATATTTTGTACGGAATGCGGTTTTGCATCAGAAATTTTTCAAACACCCGTGACTGATGGTTGCCGCGATAGAGAATGGCGTAATCTTTGTACTGTGTTTTGTTGACGAAGTGATGCGCAATCAGCTCACCTGTAACGCGCTCGGCTTCATGTTCTTCGTTATTCGCGCTTAAAACTTTTAGCTCCGCGCCATAGCCTAGTTCGGAGAACAGACGCTTTTCAAAGACGTGCGGGTTATTGGCGATCAGGATGTTCGCCGCTTTCAGAATACGCCCGGAAGAGCGGTAGTTCTGCTCAAGCTTAATCACCTTCAACGTTGGGAAATCCTGGCTCAACAGCACCAGGTTTTGCGGGCGTGCGCCACGCCAGGAGTAGATCGACTGGTCATCATCGCCCACCACGGTAAAGCGAGCGCGGCTGCCCACCAGCAGTTTCACCAGCTCATACTGGCTGGTGTTGGTATCCTGATACTCATCCACCAGCAGGTAGCGAATCTTGTTTTGCCAGCGTTCGCGTACTTCCACATTGCGTTGCAGCAGCAATGTCGGCAATAAAATCAGATCGTCGAAGTCGAGAACATTGCACGCTTTCAGGTGCGCATCATACAGCCCATAACAATGGGCAAAAATGCGATCCCGCTCGCCTTTTGCCTCTGCCGCCGCCTGCGCAGGAGTTTTGAGATCATTCTTCCAATTAGAGATGGTTGAAATCAGCTGTTGCAGGAGAACTTTGTCATCTTCAATCAGTCCTTCGGTCAACTCTTTGAGCAAAGCAAGCTGATCGGTATCGTCAAACAGCGAAAAGTTCGCTTTCATCCCTAACGCTGCATACTCGCGTTTGATGATATCCAGCCCCAGCGTGTGGAAGGTGGAGATCATCAGCCCACGAGCCTCTTTGCGCCCCAGCGTCTGCCCGACACGCTCTTTCATCTCGCGCGCTGCTTTATTGGTAAAGGTCACCGCTGCGATATGTCGCGCCTGATAACCGCAGTCACGGATCAGATGGGCGATTTTATTGGTGATCACACGAGTTTTACCGGAACCCGCGCCCGCCAGCACCAGGCAGGGGCCGGTAACGAATTCGACAGCTTGTTGTTGGCCGGGGTTTAGACGCATAGAAAAATCGCTCAATGAAAGTCGGGAGGGGGAAATAACAGCGTGGTAGTATAGCCAGCCTCATCCTTACCACTCAAGGCACGATCATGGCAAAAACAGCAGCAGCACTGCATATCCTTGTAAAAGAAGAGAAACTGGCTCAGGAACTTCTGGAGCAGATCAAGAACGGCGCCGATTTTGGCAAGCTGGCGAAGAAACATTCCATTTGCCCGTCAGGCAAACGCGGTGGTGATTTAGGGGAATTTCGCCAGGGTCAGATGGTTCCGGCGTTTGATAAAGTGGTGTTCTCTTGTCCGGTGCTGGAGCCAACCGGCCCGCTGCATACCCAGTTCGGGTATCACATCATTAAGGTGCTGTACCGCAACTAACAGCAAGGCCTTCTCCCGGAGAAGGCCTTGAGTGTTTTCTCCCTCTCCCTGTGGGAGAGGGCATCAGCGCACACTTAACCCGCAACAGCAATACGTTTCATATCCGTCATATAGCCACGCAGTTTCTTACCTACCTGCTCAATTGCATGGCTGCGAATCGCATCATTTACATCACGCAGTTGCGCGTTATCTACCGCACCTTCTGGAATAGCTTTACCCAGATCGCCCGGCTGCAGCTCTGCCATAAACGGTTTCAGCAGCGGTACGCAAGCGTAAGAGAACAGATAGTTACCGTATTCTGCGGTATCAGAGATAACCACGTTCATTTCGTACAGACGCTTACGGGCGATGGTGTTGGCAATCAGCGGCAGCTCATGCAGTGATTCATAGTATGCCGACTCTTCAATGATGCCGGAATCAACCATGGTTTCGAACGCCAGCTCAACGCCCGCTTTCACCATCGCGATCATCAGCACGCCTTTATCGAAGTACTCCTGCTCGCCGATTTTACCTTCATACTGCGGTGCGGTTTCGAACGCGGTTTTGCCGGTCTCTTCACGCCAGGTCAGCAGTTTCTTATCATCATTAGCCCAGTCTGCCATCATGCCAGAGGAGAATTCACCGGAGATGATGTCGTCCATATGTTTCTGGAACAGCGGCGCCATGATCTCTTTCAGTTGTTCTGACAGCGCATAAGCACGCAGTTTCGCCGGGTTAGAGAGCCTGTCCATCATCAGGGTGATGCCGCCCTGCTTCAGGGCTTCGGTGATGGTTTCCCAGCCGAACTGAATCAGTTTTTCTGCATATGCCGGGTCGGTGCCCTCTTCCACCAGCTTGTCGAAGCACAGCAGAGAACCAGCCTGCAACATACCGCACAGGATAGTTTGCTCGCCCATCAGGTCTGATTTCACTTCCGCAACGAAAGAGGATTCCAGAACGCCGGCACGATGACCGCCTGTTGCTGCCGCCCAGGCTTTAGCGATCGCCATGCCTTCGCCTTTCGGATCGTTTTCCGGGTGAACGGCAATCAGCGTCGGTACGCCGAATCCACGTTTATACTCTTCACGCACTTCGGTGCCTGGGCATTTCGGCGCAACCATTACTACAGTGATGTCTTTACGGATCTGCTCGCCCACTTCGACGATGTTGAAACCATGCGAGTAACCCAGCGCAGCGCCATCTTTCATCAGCGGTTGAACGGAACGCACTACGTCAGAGTGCTGCTTGTCCGGCGTCAGGTTAACCACCAGATCCGCCTGCGGGATCAGTTCTTCGTAAGTACCTACCTTAAAACCGTTTTCAGTCGCTTTACGCCAGGACGCGCGCTTCTCAGCGATCGCTTCTTTACGCAGGGCGTAGGAGATATCGAGACCAGAATCACGCATGTTCAGGCCCTGGTTCAGACCCTGCGCGCCACAACCGACGATGACCACTTTTTTACCCTGAAGGTAGCTCGCGCCGTCAGCGAACTCGTCGCGCCCCATAAAGCGACATTTGCCCAGTTGTGCCAGCTGCTGGCGCAGATTCAGTGTATTGAAGTAGTTAGCCATGGTGATTCCTCGTGATGTTGTGCTTCTTATTGTTCGGTTCGCTGTTGAGCGAGAATGTCACCACATTACAACAGGAAATTTATTGCGGAAATTGATATATTCACAACGTCATATTGCAATTTCTGCAACGTCATAACCGGGGGTTAAGCCTGTGGATTTACGCGACCTGAAAATGTTTCTGCATCTGGCGGAAAGCCGCCATTTTGGCCGTAGCGCGCGGGCAATGCACGTCAGCCCCTCCACGCTTTCCCGACAGATTCAGCGCCTGGAAGAAGATCTCGGCCAACCGCTGTTTGTGCGCGATAACCGCACGGTAACGCTGACGGAAGCGGGCGAAGAGCTGCGTGTTTTCGCCCAGCAAACGTTGTTACAGTATCAGCAATTGCGCCACACCATCGACCAGCAAGGGCCGTCCCTCTCTGGCGAATTACATATTTTCTGTTCGGTGACTGCCGCTTACAGCCATCTGCCACCGATTCTCGACCGATTCCGCGCGGAGCATCCATCGGTGGAAATTAAGCTCACCACCGGTGATGCGGCGGATGCAATGGAAAAGGTGGTCACTGGAGAAGCAGATTTGGCGATTGCCGGGAAGCCGGAGACTCTGCCAGGCGCGGTGGCGTTTTCGATGCTGGAGAACCTGGCGGTGGTGCTGATCGCGCCCGCGCTGCCCTGCCCGGTGCGTAATCAGGTCTCAGTAGAACAACCGGACTGGTCGACGATTCCCTTCATCATGGCCGATCAGGGACCAGTACGCCGCCGCATTGAGTTGTGGTTTCGACGCAATAAAATCAGTAACCCGATGATTTACGCCACGGTTGGCGGGCATGAAGCGATGGTATCGATGGTGGCACTTGGCTGTGGCGTGGCGCTGCTGCCGGAAGTGGTACTGGATAACAGCCCGGAGCCAGTGCGTAATCGTGTGATGATTTTAGAGCGTAGCGATGAGAAAACGCCGTTTGAGCTGGGCGTTTGTGCGCAAAAAAAGCGGCTACATGAGCCGCTGATTGAGGCGTTCTGGAAGATTTTGCCGAACCATTAACCCGCCAAAAAGAACCTGAACGCCGGGTTATTGGTTTCGTCGTGGCAATCGTAGCCCAGCTCATTCAGCCGGGTTTCGAAATCCGGTTCATGATCGCCCAGCTCGAACGCTGCCAGTACACGCCCGTAGTCGGTGCCATGACTGCGATAGTGGAACAAAGAGATATTCCAGTGCGTCCCCAGCGTGTTGAGGAAGCGCAGCAGCGCGCCCGGTGATTCCGGGAATTCGAAGCTGTAGAGGCGTTCCTGCAACGGATGCGATGGACGCCCGCCAACCATATAGCGCACATGCAACTTCGCCATTTCGTCGTCGGAGAGATCAACCACGCTGTAGCCGCCGTCGCTGAGCATCTGCAAAATTTCTTTGCGCTCTTCAAGGCCGCGACTTAAGCGCACACCGACAAAAATACAGGCATCTTTAGCATCAGCGAAACGGTAGTTGAACTCTGTGACCGAGCGCCCGCCAAGCAACTGGCAGAACTTCAGAAAGCTGCCCTTCTCTTCCGGGATGGTCACCGCCAGCAACGCTTCACGCTGTTCGCCCAGTTCGCAGCGTTCCGAGACGTAGCGCAGACCGTGGAAGTTCACGTTGGCTCCAGAAAGAATATGCGCCAGCCGCTCACCGCGAATGTTGTGCTGAGCGATGTACTTTTTCATCCCCGCCAGCGCCAGCGCGCCAGACGGTTCCGCCACTGCGCGCACATCTTCGAATAAGTCTTTCATCGCTGCGCAGATGGCATCGCTATCGACGGTGATGATGTCGTCGAGATACTCCCGGCACAAACGGAAGGTTTCGTCGCCGATGCGTTTTACCGCAACACCTTCGGCGAATAGCCCCACGCGCGGCAGATCAACCGGATGACCCGCATCCAGTGCCGCTTTCAGGCAGGCTGAATCTTCCGCTTCTACGGCGATCACTTTGATTTGCGGCATCAGTTGTTTGATCAACACAGCCACGCCCGCCGCCAGGCCACCGCCACCAACCGGCACAAATACGCGGTCGAGATGGGCGTCCTGCTGGAGCAGTTCCAGCGCCAGCGTGCCTTGCCCGGCGATCACCATCGGATGATCGAACGGCGGCACCCAGGTGAAGCCCTGCTGCTGCGACAGTTCGATTGCTTTCGCTTTCGCTTCATCAAAGTTCGCGCCGTGAAGCAGCACCTCACCGCCGAAGCCGCGCACCGCGTCGACTTTGATGTCGGCGGTAGCGGTTGGCATGACGATGAGCGCCTTCACACCTAACCGAGCGGAGGAAAACGCGACACCTTGCGCATGGTTACCCGCCGAGGCGGTGATCACACCGTGCGCTTTCTGTTCTTCCGTCAGACCTGCCATCATGGCGTATGCGCCGCGCAGCTTGAAGCTGTGCACTGGCTGGCGGTCTTCGCGCTTCACCAGTATCACGTTATCAAGACGCGACGACAGTTTTTCCATTTTCTGTAGCGGCGTGACCTGTGCCGCTTCATAGACCGGCGCACGTAGCACCGCTCTTAAATATTCGGCACCTTCCGGGGCGCCTGACAGGGGTTGCGAGTCAGCCATTATTAACCCCCCAGTTTCGATTTATCGCGCACCGCACCTTTGTCGGCGCTGGTCGCCAGGCTGGCGTAGGCGCGCAAAGCAAAGGAAACCTGACGTTCACGGTTTTTCGGCGTCCAGGCTTTGTCGCCACGGGCTTCCTGCGCTTCACGACGCGCCGCCAGTTCGGCATCGCTTACCTGCAACTGAATGCCACGGTTCGGAATGTCGATGGCGATCAGGTCACCATCTTCAATCAGGCCAATGCTACCGCCGCTCGCCGCTTCCGGCGAGACGTGGCCGATGGAAAGACCAGAAGTGCCGCCGGAGAAGCGTCCATCGGTGATCAGCGCACAGGCTTTGCCAAGACCCATCGATTTCAGGAAACTGGTTGGATAGAGCATTTCCTGCATCCCCGGTCCGCCTTTCGGGCCTTCGTAGCGAATAACAACCACATCGCCAGCGACAACTTTACCGCCAAGAATCGCTTCTACCGCGTCATCCTGGCTTTCGTACACTTTCGCCGGGCCAGTGAATTTGAGGATGCTGTCATCGACGCCTGCCGTTTTAACGATGCAGCCATTTTCCGCGAAGTTACCGTAAAGTACCGCCAGGCCACCGTCTTTGCTGTAGGCGTGCTCCAGCGAGCGGATGCAGCCGTTTGCGCGATCGTCATCGAGAGAATCCCAACGGCAATCCTGCGAGAATGCCTGTGTAGTGCGGATTCCAGCCGGGCCAGCGCGGAACATATTTTTCACCGCATCATCCTGAGTCAGCATGACATCGTATTGTTCCAGCGTTTGCGACAAGGTCAGGCCGAGTACGTTTTTCACATTGCGATTCAACAACCCGGCACGATCCAGTTCGCCGAGAATACCGATCACGCCACCAGCACGATGAACATCTTCCATATGGTATTTCTGGGTGCTCGGCGCAACTTTGCACAACTGCGGGACTTTACGCGAAAGTTTGTCGATATCACTCATGGTGAAGTCGATTTCCGCTTCTTGAGCCGCCGCCAGCAGGTGAAGAACCGTATTGGTAGAGCCGCCCATCGCGATATCCAACGTCATGGCGTTTTCAAACGCCGCTTTACTGGCGATATTACGTGGCAGTGCGCTTTCGTCGTTTTGCTCGTAGTAACGTTTGGTCAATTCAACAATGCGTTTACCGGCATTGAGGAACAGCTGCTTACGATCCGCGTGGGTTGCCAGTAGCGAGCCGTTGCCTGGCTGCGACAGACCCAGAGCTTCGGTCAGGCAGTTCATCGAGTTAGCGGTGAACATCCCGGAGCAGGAACCACAGGTTGGACAGGCCGAACGTTCAACCTGATCGCTCTGGGAGTCAGAAACTTTCGGATCTGCCCCCTGGATCATCGCATCAACCAGATCAAGCTTGATTAACTGATTGGATAGTTTGGTTTTCCCGGCCTCCATCGGGCCGCCGGAAACAAAGATCACCGGAATGTTTAATCGCAGGGAAGCCATCAGCATCCCTGGGGTGATTTTGTCGCAGTTGGAGATACAGACCATCGCATCGGCACAGTGAGCGTTGACCATATACTCAACAGAATCAGCGATCAGTTCGCGAGACGGCAGTGAATAAAGCATCCCCCCGTGACCCATGGCGATCCCATCATCCACCGCAATGGTGTTGAATTCTTTGGCAACGCCGCCAGCCGCTTCAATTTGTTCAGCGACCAGTTTACCGAGATCGCGCAGATGGACGTGCCCCGGTACAAATTGAGTAAACGAGTTCACAACAGCGATAATCGGCTTACCGAAATCAGCGTCGGTCATTCCAGTGGCGCGCCACAGCGCACGAGCACCCGCCATATTACGACCATGAGTGGTGGTGGCGGAACGGTACTTAGGCATACTTTATTTACTCCCAGTGTCTGTCTCGTAAATGGGACGGTGCGTGCCGTCCCATTTTTTGTATTTATTGATTAACCTGATCCAACCAGCCCCATTTATCTTCGGTTTCGCCGGTGAAGAGGCCGAAGAAGGCTTGCTGGATGCGTTTGGTGACCGGGCCACAACGGCCTTCGCCCACCTGAATACCGTCGACGCTGCGCACTGGCGTGATTTCAGCCGCTGTACCGGACATAAACACTTCATCCGCCAGATACAGTGATTCACGCGACAGCACCTGCTCACGCACTTCAATTCCCAGCTCTTTCGCCAGTTTGATGATGGCGTCACGGGTAATACCCGGCAGCGCGGATGAGGTAAACGGTGGGGTGAACAGCACGCCGTCTTTCACTTCAAACAGGTTTTCGCCTGCACCTTCAGAGATGTAACCATTCACATCCAGCGCGATACCTTCCTGATAACCGTGGCGGCGCGCTTCGCTGCCAACCAGCAGGGAAGAGAGGTAGTTCCCCCCCGCTTTCGCAGCGGTTGGAATGGTGTTTGGCGCCGCGCGGTTCCAGGAAGAAACCATCGCGTCGATCCCCTGCTCCAGTGCTTCCGCGCCCAGATAAGCTCCCCACGGGAAAGCGGCAATAATCACGTCGGTGGTGTATCCCGCTGGAGGGTTAACGCCCATGCCAACATCACCTACGAAGATCAGCGGACGGATATAGGCGCTGGTGAGATTGTTTTTACGGATCACTTCGCGGCAAGCTTCCATCAGCTCATCAATGCTCTGCGAAACCGGGAAGCGGTAAATTTTGGCAGAGTCATGCAGACGTTGCATATGCTCACGATGACGGAATACAACTGGACCTTTATGCGAGTCGTAGCAACGGATGCCTTCAAAAACCGAGGTGCCATAGTGCAGCGCATGAGACATCACATGCACCTTCGCGTCTTCCCAGCGAACCATCTCCCCATTGAACCAAATGTAATCAGCTTTCTTCGTGGTCATTTTTATATTCCTTTTGCGCTCAGGCGCGGATTTGTTGTGATGTGGTTGTGCTCTGGCAGATAGCAACGTGTGCGACGTCTACCAGTTTATTTAACTGACTAAACAGTAAGTCGACCGAACGCGGGCTGGCAACGGTCAATTCAATATTTATATTTTGTGCATCGCTGGCGGCAGCCATATTCATTGAGCAGACGTGGAAACCACGATGACGCACCACGCGTAAAACACGTTCTAAGGTTTCTGGATTGAAGCGAGCCGATACATTGACCTGATGTTGCATCATGATAATTTCTCCAACATTTCTGAATTACTGGCGCCAGGCGGCACCAGCGGCCAGACGTTCTCAAGTTCGTCGATTGAGACATGAAGCAGGTATGGCCCATCACTGTTCAGCATGGTGTCGAGTGCCGCTTCAACCTGGTCTTTACGGGTGATGTGTTGGCCAGGGATGCCGAAGGCGCTGGCTAACATGAGGAAATCTGGGTTATCGGTAAGGGTGGTTTCGCTATATCGTTCCTGGAAAAACAGTTGCTGCCATTGTCGAACCATCCCTAACCGCTGGTTATCGAGTAAGACAATTTTCAACGGTAACTGCTTGCGTTTTACGGTGCCCAGCTCTTGTACATTCATCATGAAAGAACCGTCACCGGAGATACAAACGACAGTATCGTTCGGTCGCGCGACTTGTGCGCCAACCGCCGCCGGTAAACCGAAGCCCATAGTGCCTAAACCGCTTGAAGTGATGAAATTTTCCGGGCGAGTGTGGGCGATGTGCTGCGCAGCCCACATCTGATGCTGCCCCACATCCGTGGTCACAACGCAATCCGCAGGTTTACGATCCGACAGTTGTTTTAACAACAACGGCGCGTAGATAGCGTCTCCAGGATGATCGTAACGCCAGGCATGTTCACTACGCATTTGTGCGCAGTATTGCTGCCATTCATCGATATTTAACGATTGCTGTAACGCAGGCAACAGCGTGTTTAAATCGCCTTGTAATGCCACATGCGCCTGACGCAGCTTGTTCATTTCTGCCGGGTCGATATCCATATGGATCACGCTGGCATGTGGCGCGAACGTGTTAAGTTTGCCGGTAACCCGGTCATCAAAACGTGCCCCCACGGCGATCAGCAGGTCACATTCCTGCACCGCGAAGTTCGCCGCTTTGGTGCCGTGCATCCCCAACATCCCCAGATAGTACGGATAATCCGCATCGACTGCGCCCAGCCCTTTCAGCGTGCAGGTGGCAGGCATTTTTGTGGCAGCGAGAAATTCATGTAGAGCAGGAACCGCCTGCGCCATACCCACGCCGCCGCCAACATACAGCATCGGTTTTTGCGCTTTTACCAGCATCTGGCGCGCTTGCTCGACTTCGGCATGTGGGAAAGTCACTTCGTTTTCAACGGTGGTGAACCAGGGTTCCAGATCGCCGCAGGCTAACTGGATATCTTTAGGGATATCGACCAGAACCGGACCGGGACGACCTGAGCTGGCGACATCAAACGCTTCGGCCATGATGCGTGGTAATTCTTCCAGCGACTGCACCAGGAAGCTGTGTTTGGTACAGGCCAACGACAATCCCAGGACATCAACCTCCTGAAATGCATCGGTGCCGATGAACGGTGCAGATACCTGACCGGTGATGGCAACTACAGGGATGGAATCTAACAGCGCGTCCGCAAGTCCGGTGATCAGGTTGGTTGCGCCAGGGCCAGAAGTGGCGATGCACACGCCCGTTTTACCGGTAGCACGGGCATAACCGATAGCCGCCATTACCGCGCCCTGTTCATGCCGGCACAGCAAGTGTTCTACGCCACCGTCATACAATGCATCGTAAACAGGCATAATTGCGCCACCCGGATAACCGAAAACGGTGTTCACACCCTGTGCCCGCAAAGCATGTACCACCCACTGTGCGCCATTCATAGTTAGTTCCCCGTCCTGAATGTTGAGAAACAGAATTTTGTGCTGTTATTCATTGCCTGCTCCTCGATTATGTTTTTTAAGGTCAAAAAAAACCCCCGAACCTTTCGGTGCGGGGGTCTTAGTTCGTTAAGGCTTGATCTCTAAGCCTTTCCTCGTCCAAGTGCAGCCCCGCACGGTGGGATAATAATCACCACCACGCTAATCACGACCAGGCTAATCACTCGTAGAAGGGCTGTCATTTTGTCTTTTCTTGCATCTTGTTCGAAGGAATGCCTAAAGAGTTACCATAGATTTTGCGAATAGCACAAGATATTTTTTGGCCGCTTTTTATGACTCTCATAATAATTTCTATAAAAACCATTGTTTTTTATATAAAAATTTGTGAGTGAAAAAAATTCAATTTCCGTATAATTCTCGCGCTCTTCGAGTGGCAGTTTTTTGTGCTTTTTATTTTTGCGAGAGTGATTCCATCACTAATACAACTCAAATTACTTTGCACAAATAAACGGGAATCAGCCGCTAAATAACACAATTTCGCAGACTACAGCAGGGATCTCTTATGTTCATAATGGTGACTTAAGGAGGACTTATGTCACTGTCAATTGTTCATACCCGCGCAGCCCTGGGAGTCAATGCTCCCCCAATCACTGTTGAGGTACATATCAGTAAAGGTTTGCCAGGGTTAACAATGGTGGGCTTACCAGAAACAACGGTGAAAGAAGCTCGCGATCGCGTGCGCAGCGCCATTATTAATAGCGGATATGAATATCCGGCGAAAAAAATCACCATCAACCTTGCTCCAGCCGATCTGCCAAAAGAAGGGGGACGATATGATTTACCTATCGCCATTGCGTTGCTGGCGGCCTCAGAACAGCTTACAGCCAATAAGTTAGATGAATATGAATTAGTCGGAGAACTGGCGCTTACAGGCGCTCTGCGTGGCGTTCCAGGCGCAATCTCCAGTGCAACTGAAGCCATTAAGTCGGGCAGAAAAATTATCGTCTCGAAAGACAACGAAGATGAAGTGGGGTTAATTAACGGTGAAGGATGCCTGATAGCCGATCATCTGCAGGCTGTCTGTGCATTTCTGGAAGGTAAACACGCTCTCGAACGCCCGAAACCAACTGATGTAGTATCCCGTGCATTACAACATGATCTCAGTGATGTTGTCGGTCAGGAGCAAGGAAAGCGAGGACTGGAAATTACTGCTGCTGGCGGACACAACCTTTTATTGATTGGACCGCCGGGAACAGGCAAAACGATGCTCGCCAGCCGTATTAATGGCCTGTTGCCAGATTTAAGCAATGAAGAAGCACTGGAGAGTGCCGCAATATTAAGCCTGGTAAATGCCGAATCAGTGCAAAAACAATGGCGGCAGCGCCCGTTCCGCTCACCGCACCACAGTGCGTCGTTAACTGCGATGGTGGGCGGTGGCGCAATTCCCGGGCCTGGTGAAATTTCGCTGGCGCATAACGGCGTACTTTTTCTTGATGAACTACCTGAATTTGAACGGCGTACACTGGATGCCTTGCGGGAACCCATAGAGTCAGGGCAAATCCATCTTTCACGCACACGAGCAAAAATAACCTATCCAGCCCGTTTCCAGCTTGTTGCGGCGATGAATCCCAGCCCAACAGGACATTATCAAGGGAACCATAACCGCTGCACGCCGGAACAAACGCTGCGTTATCTCAACCGACTCTCCGGTCCCTTTCTTGACCGCTTTGACCTCTCACTGGAGATCCCGCTACCGCCACCCGGTATTTTGAGCAAAGCGGTCATTCAGGGGGAAAGCAGCGCCACCGTTAAACAACGCGTAATGGCCGCCAGAGAGCGCCAATTTAAGCGACAGAATAAACTGAATGCCTGGCTGGATAGTCCGGAAATACGACAATTTTGCAAGCTTGAGAACGAGGACGCACAGTGGCTGGAAGAAACGCTGATCCATCTGGGATTATCTATTCGTGCCTGGCAGCGGTTACTGAAAGTATCAAGAACCATAGCTGATATTGATCAGTCTGACGTCATCACACGTCAGCATTTACAAGAGGCCGTAAGTTATCGGGCTATCGACCGTTTGCTCATCCATTTGCAAAAGCTGCTGACGTAAAAAAAGGGCATTTCGCCCTTTTTATTAATCGTCGGAATCGGTGTAGTCTTCAGCACCTTCGACCTGCGGTTTACCGCCGGAAAGAGTGTGAAAACGTTTTGGACGCTTGATACGCGTCATATACTTGGACCACACGCGTTCTGCTTCTGTCACTGGCTCACGTTCGCCACGGCATACTGCTACGAAGAGTTTCTCTTCCTCGGTAACCGGCTCGCGTTTGCCGAGATCCAGCTCATTGAAGGCATAACCATGACGTTCAAGCAGTTGTGCCTCTTTGATGGTGAAATCACCATGACGAGAGAATCCACGTGGATAATGTTTATTGTCGAAATATCGATTAGTCGTCGTAAAGCTTTCCGCCATCCTGCACGCTCCTAATTCTTTGACCGAGCTAGTTATGGCGCGGAGTATTAGTTACGCTTGACAGAGTGTAAAACAAAACATTTAAATCATAACGACAAATAATTTTGCGGAGAGCACTGTGGATACGGAATTGTTAAAAACTTTCCTGGAAGTTAGCCGAACGCGTCACTTTGGCCGAGCGGCTGAATCGCTCTATCTGACCCAGTCAGCAGTGAGCTTTCGGATCAGACAACTGGAAAATCAGCTGGGTGTGAATCTTTTCACCCGTCACAGAAACAATATCCGTTTAACCGCTGCCGGTGAAAAGCTGTTGCCTTATGCAGAAACACTCATGAGCACCTGGCAGACCGCTCGTAAGGAGGTAGCGCATACCTCACGACATAATGAGTTTTCTATCGGTGCCAGCGCCTCGTTGTGGGAATGTATGCTTAATCAGTGGCTGGGGCGCTTGTATCAAAATCAGGATGCCCATACAGGCTTACAGTTCGAAGCGCGAATTGCCCAACGGCAGTCTCTGGTAAAACAGTTGCATGAACGCCAGCTTGATCTTCTTATTACTACTGAAGCGCCCAAAATGGATGAATTTAGTAGTCAGTTACTGGGGCATTTTACTTTAGCACTCTATACCAGTGCCCCTTCTAAGCTAAAAGGTGAGCTTAACTATCTCCGTCTGGAATGGGGGCCGGATTTTCAACAACATGAGGCTGGTTTAATCGGTGCTGATGAAGTTCCAATGCTAACAACCAGTTCTGCTGAACTGGCACAGCAACAGATTGCGATGCTTAATGGTTGCACATGGCTACCGGTGAGTTGGGCACGTAAGAAAGGTGGGCTACATACCGTTGTCGACAGCACAACTCTTTCACGTCCTCTTTATGCTATATGGCTGCAAAATAGCGATAAACACGCGTTGATTCGCGATCTATTGAAAATTAACGTGCTGGATGATGTGTATTAATCAAAATAGCCGGCAAGGATGCCGATGGAAGGATTTACTTCGAAGAGGGTTATTTCAGACAAAAAAAATCCTTAGCTTTCGCTAAGGATGATTTCTGGCAGGGGCGGAGAGACTCGAACTCCCAACACCCGGTTTTGGAGACCGGTGCTCTACCAATTGAACTACGCCCCTAATTAGGGTGGCGGAACGGACGGGACTCGAACCCGCGACCCCCTGCGTGACAGGCAGGTATTCTAACCGACTGAACTACCGCTCCACCGAATTCTTTTACAACCACCAGTTTTATGACCGGCTTACTGCTTAATTTGATGCCTGGCAGTTCCCTACTCTCGCATGGGGAGACCCCACACTACCATCGGCGCTACGGCGTTTCACTTCTGAGTTCGGCATGGGGTCAGGTGGGACCACCGCGCTAC
>NZ_PTRF01000021.1:0-52673 GCF_002965705.1 Escherichia sp. MOD1-EC6842
CAGTGACGAAATTGTCTATAAAATAAATGAAATTGTGGAAAGAAGACGTGCAGAAGGAGCTAAAAGTACAGATGTAAGTTTCTCAAGCATATCCACTATGCTTCTCGAATTAGGGCTTCGTGTATATGAGGCTCAGATGGAGCGTAAAGAGTCAGCGTTCAATCAGGCTGAGTTTAATAAGGTGCTTCTTGAATGTGCGGTAAAAATACAGTCAACAGTTGCTAAGATTTTAGGTATTGAGTCACTAAGCCCTCATGTTTCCGGGAATCCAAAGTTTGAATATGCGAATATGGTCGAAGATATCAGGGAGAAGGTGTCATCTGAGATGGAGAGGTTCTTTCCAGAAAATGATGAGGAATAAAAAAGAATTAAAAGTTGATTTGCTTCAAATAACAGGATTTTGATCTGGTTCAATTTGATGACAATTAACCACATAAAGAGTATATTAATTATGTGGTTAATGCCACGTTAAAAATTTAGATTAAATCGCCAATGCAGGGAGTAGCAGCTCCCTGCATTGACTGTCCATAGAATCCTTAACGGAGGCTCCTATGTGTGCACTGGATCGTAGAGAAAGGCCACGTAACAGTCAATCTGTAAATAAATATATTCTGAGTGTTCAGGATATCTATCGTAACTCACCTGTTCCTGTCTGTGTTCGAAATCAGAATCGTAAAATACTTTATGCCAATGGTGCATTTATTGAGTTATTTTCAAAAGAAGATCAGCCCCTTTCGGGGGAAAGCTATATTCGTTATCAGGTTGAGGTTTATTTATCCTCTCTGGAGTTGGAGTGTCAGTCTCTTGGGCATGGTTCAGCTTTTTGTCGTCGCTTTAATTTTCATGGCGAAATCTATCAGATAAGAATGGAAAATATTTCTTTTGACAGTAATGAGTCAGTTGTTTTGTGGCAAATAAATTTGTTTCCTGACTATCCTTTTTTTCTGCAAAATGATTGTCTGAAAAAATTTGCTGTTGCGCATGATAAATTTTGGTTGAATGAACTCTCTCCTGGCACCTTAATTGTGTTTTCGATGTATATGCTTGGTGTTGGTCATGTAACAATTGCCAGGGAGTTAGGTATTACCATTCGTGCATCAGAGGACAGAATTAAACCGATGAAACGTAAAGTTAAAACCAGATATGCTAAGTTTGATCTTTTTAGAATATCTGTAATAACAAGTAATGAATTCACAAAATTAATTGATGTGATACGTGAATATTATAGTGTTAAGTAAAAGTTAAATAAGACACGCCATTTTTGGCGTGTTTTTTTTCGTCGATTTCTGTGCAATCATCCTCTTATTAGCCATTAAGAATGAGGTGAGTCTGTGAGGAGGCGGAACGCTAAAGCCGGTACAAGCAGAACAATTTCAGTTTATCTCGATGAAGATACAAATAACCGGCTTATCAGAGCAAAAGATCGGAGCGGAAGAAGTAAAACTATCGAAGTTCAGATTCGCCTGAGAGATCATCTGAAGCGATATCCGGATTTTTATAACGAAGAGATTTTCAGGGAGGTGCACGAAGAATCTGAGTCCACATTTAAAGAGCTTTAGGTTTTATTAATCCATCTACAATAGAGGTAACTTATGAATGCTATTTTGAGTGTTCAGGGTGCTTCTGCGCCCGTCAAAAAGAAATCGTCTTTCTTCTCTAAACTTAACCTGCTTCGCCTGGTGCGTGCGGTTGTTCCTGCTGCGGTGCTGATGATGTTCTTTCCGCAACTGGCGATGGCTGCCCAGGGGGGCGGTCAGGACCTGATGGCCGGGGGTAACGCCACCGTCAAGGCCACCTTCGGTAAAGACTCCAGTGCGGTGAAATGGGTGATTCTGGCGGAAGTTCTCGTCGGGGCCATCATGTACATGATGACCAAAAACGTTAAGTTCCTCGCCGGTTTTGCCATTATCTCCGTGTTTATTACCGTGGGTATGGCCGTCGTCGGTCTCTGACAGGAAATAACGTCATGTCGGGAGACGAGAATAAACTTAAAAAATATCGTTTCCCGGAAACACTGACCAACCAGAGCCGCTGGTTTGGCCTGCCGCTGGATGAACTTGTCCCCGCCGGAATATGTCTGGGCTGGGGGCTGATGACCTCAAAACAGATTTTTGGTATTGCTGCAGCGGTTCTGGTTTATATCGGGATTAAAAAACTGAAAAAAGGGCGGGGCAGTTCCTGGTTACGTGACCTGATTTACTGGTATATGCCAACAGCCCTGTTGCGCGGTATTTTTCATAATGTTCCCGATTCGTGTTTCCGGCAGTGGATTAAATAGAACTGATACCAGGATTATTCTATGGAACACGGTGCCCGTTTAAGTACCAGTCGTGTAATGGCCATCGCTTTTATATTTATGTCGGTGCTTATTGTTCTCAGCCTCGCCGTTAACGTTATTCAGGGAATAAATAACTACCGTCTTCAGAATGAGCAACGCACCGCCGTAACCCCAATGGGATTTAATGTGCCCTTTGCCGTGTCACAGAACAGTGCCGATGCCTCTTATTTACAGCAGATGGCGCTGTCATTTATTGCCCTCCGTCTGAATGTTTCATCAGAAACCGTCGATGCCTCACATCAGGCGCTTTTGCAATATATTCGTCCGGGTGCACAGAACCAGATGAAAGTTATTCTGGCTGAGGAAGCGAAGCGTATTAAAAACGATAACGTGAACTCCGCATTTTTTCAGACCAGTGTCCGTGTCTGGCCCCAGTATGGCCGTGTGGAAATTCGTGGTGTGCTTAAAACCTGGATTGGTGATTCAAAACCTTTTACTGATATCAAACATTACATCCTTATTCTGAAGCGGGAAAACGGGGTGACCTGGCTGGATAATTTCGGGGAAACAGACGATGAGAAAAAATAATACAGCAATAATATTCGGCGGCCTGTTTTTTTCCTGCAGCGTGATGGCCGGAGCCGGTACGCTGGCCCCCACCGTGGTGCCAATGGTGAACGGTGGTCAGGCCAGTATTGCCATCAGCAATACCAGCCCGAATCTGTTTACTGTTCCCGGTGACCGGATTATCGCCGTGAACAGTCTGGATGGTGCCCTGACCAATAATGAGCAGACCGCCTCCGGCGGTGTGGTGGTGGCCACCGTCAACAAAAAGCCCTTTACGTTCATTCTGGAAACAGAACGTTGTCTGAACCTTTCCATTCAGGCCGTTCCCCGTGAAGGCGCGGGGCGTACCATTCAGCTGGTCAGTGACCTGCGCGGAACCGGAGAAGAAGCCGGTGCGTGGGAAACGTCCACGCCTTACGAATCCCTGCTTGTGGCCATCAGCCAGGCCGTCCGTGGCGGAAAATTACCTGCAGGCTGGTATCAGGTGCCTGTGACAAAAGAAACCCTGCAGGCTCCGGCGGGGTTGTCTTCAGTGGCAGATGCCGTATGGACGGGGAATCACCTGAAGATGGTCCGCTTTGCCGTGGAAAATAAAACGCTGTCTGCCCTGAATATCCGGGAAAGTGATTTCTGGCAGCCGGGAACCCGTGCCGTGATGTTCAGTCAGCCTGCCAGCCAGTTACTGGCAGGTGCGCGCATGGATGTGTATGTCATCCGTGACGGGGAGGGCAACTGATGGCCAGTATCAATACCATTGTGAAACGCAAGCAGTACCTGTGGCTGGGGATTGTGGTTGTCGGTGCAGCCTCCGCGATTGGTGGTGCACTGTATCTGTCTGATGTGGACATGACCGGTAACGGTGAAACCGTGGCTGAACAGGAGCCTGTGCCGGATATGACCGGTGTGGTGGATACGACCTTTGATGACAAGGTGCGTCAGCATGCCACCACGGAGATGCAGGTGACGGCAGCGCAGATGCAGAAGCAGTATGAGGAAATCCGTCGCGAGCTGGATGTCCTGAACAAACAGCGCGGTGATGACCAGCGTCGTATTGAAAAGCTGGGACAGGATAATGCCGCCCTGGCAGAGCAGGTAAAAGCCCTGGGTGCAAATCCCGTCACCGCGACCGGAGAGCCTGTACCGCAGGCACCAGCCTCACCGCCCGGCCCGGAAGGCGAACCTCAGCCGGGTAATGTTCCGGCGACGTTCCCGCCGCAGGGCAGCGTTGCTGTTCCACCGCCGACGGCGTTTTATCCCGGTAATGGCGTCACGCCACCACCGCAGGTGACGTACAAGTCTGTGCCGGTACCTAACCGGATACAGCGTAAAACGTTCAGCTATGACGCTGGCACAAAGAAAGGCCCCTCCCTGCCGTATATCCCATCCGGGAGCTTTGCAAAATCCGTCCTGATTGAGGGGGCAGATGCCAATGCTTCTGTCACCGGCAATGAATCCACGGTACCGATGCAGCTGCGTATCACCGGCCTGGTGGAAATGCCGAACAGCAAGACGTATGACGCAACGGGATGTTTTGTGGGGCTGGAAGCCTGGGGGGATGTGTCCAGTGAGCGTGCCATTGTACGCACCCGCAATATCAGTTGCCTGAAGAACGGCAAAACCATTGATATGCCGATTAAGGGGCATGTCAGCTTCCGGGGCAAGAACGGTATCAAGGGCGAAGTGGTGATGCGTAACGGCAAAATCCTCGGCTGGGCATGGGGCGCGGGATTTGTTGACGGTATCGGTCAGGGAATGGAGCGTGCCTCCCAGCCGGCTGTCGGACTGGGTGCCACTGCTGCTTACGGGGCCGGTGACGTCCTTAAAATGGGTATCGGTGGCGGCGCATCGAAAGCGGCACAGACGCTCAGTGACTACTACATCAAACGTGCCGAACAGTATCACCCGGTGATACCGATTGGTGCGGGCAACGAAGTGACGGTGGTGTTCCAGGACGGCTTCCAGCTGAAAACCGTGGAAGAGATGGCGCTGGAGCAGTCACAGAGTACAGCGGAAGAGGGTAACCCGGAAAGCCCGGTGCCGAATCCGCCCACGGCAGAAAGCCACCTGAACGGTTTTAACACCGACCAGATGCTGAAACAGCTGGGCAACCTGAATCCGCAGCAGTTTATGTCCAAAGACAAGAACCCGCAGGATGGAGAAGCCGGCAAGGAGGGAGGAAATGGTGGGTAATTCGCTGACATTCCGTGCTGCGTTTGTCGTTCGCTGGCTGCTGTGGGCCGTCAGGTTTGTGATTATCTGGCCGCTGGCGACAATGGCCCTGATGGCGTTATTTGTTTTATGGAAGGACAACACCACGCCGGGGAAATTACTGGTTCAGGAAATTGACTTCGCAAGACAAACAGCCCCTGCCGGGCAGTTTCCTGTAAGAGAATGTCTGCCTTCTCTGCATGATCTTCCAGGAGCAGAAGAGAAAATCTGCCGTTACCGTAATGTTGGGGGCGCAGAGTATGCCCGGGAAACTGACCGGTCACTGATGCAACTGTTCACCGCATTCTGGGCAACGCTGGCACTGATGTATATGTCGTTTGCGGCAGGCACTGGAAAATATCCGATGTGGCCCGGAAAAATGAAATGTGTCCGGGTGGCAACAGCAGATGAGCGTCTGAAGGATGTTCTTTCAGAAGACACTTCCCTGCCGGGAAAAATCAGGAAATGCCATGTTTATTTCCCTGATGACAGAACAATCAGAAATAACGGAGATAAAAATGAACATGCGTAATATTATTAAAAGCAGTCCTCAATCACTGCCGCACAATTTTAATATAGCCGCTGTCGGTGTGATGAAGAAGGGGATGTCGATGAGTTTATTTTCTTCTCCGGGGCATATTATGGTTGTCGGACAAACCTGTGCGGGGAAAGCAAATCTGACTGCAGAGTTAATTTCTGCTGTTGTAGGGAATAATAAAAAAGGAGAAGGGCAATGAAAAAGATTTCTTTATTTATTCCTCTGCTGGGGACGTTATTACTTTCCGGCTGCGCCGGAACGAACTCTGATTTTGAGTGTGATGCCACCACGTCAGATACCTGTATGACGATGGAGCAGGCCAACGAGAAGGCCAAAAAGCTGGAACAGCCTGCAGATGCAAAGCCGGCTGCGGCATCACTGCCGCGCCTGGCTGAAGGGAACTTCCGGACAACCACGGTGCGGGCCGCCAGCACGGCCAGTCCATCCGGCAGCGGGCCTGTAGTGACTGCACTTCCGGAGCAGAAACTGCTGGCACCACGCCCGCTGTTTACCGCTGCCCGGGAAGTGAAAACGGTTGTTCCGGTCAGTTCAGTTGCGCCGGTAACACCTCCCCGTCCGCTAAGAACGGGTGAGCAGACGGCAGCATTATGGATAGCGCCTTATATTGATAATCAGGATGTTTATCATCAACCATCCAGCGTGTTTTTTGTTATTAAACCGTCTGCGTGGGGAAAACCACGCATTAATTAACTGGCCCTGAAGTTGTATATCAGCCAGCAATGCCGGCGGGCTTTCTGTATTCAAAATCTGCCTGTAAAACGAGTGCCCTGTGCGTGAAAAGGGATGGGCGGTAGCGTGTCAGAACATGTCGGGAGGAATATTCCGTGAGTGATGAAGCCGATGAAGCATATTCAGTGACAGAACAACTGACCATGACAGGAATAAACCGGATACGCCAGAAAATAAATGTTCATGGTATTCCTGTTTATCTCTGTGAGGCATGCGGAAATCCTGTTCCGGAAGCCCGGCGGAAAATATTTCCCGGTGTGACGTTGTGCGTTGAATGTCAGGCGTATCAGGAAAGGCAGAGGAAACACTATGCATAAATCAGAAGCTGAAAAAATAGATTCTATTCTGGATGAACATCAACAGATATATCGCAGACAGAACCGAATATATAACATCCTGGCGTTTTGTGCGTATATTGCATGGATTCCCTGTATTATTGCTGCGTTCGGCGTTGATGGTATATATCTGAAAATCCTGTTTGCGGTCCTTGCCTGCTGTGGTGCGGTAGGGTGTTTTATTTGTTGTCTCACTCTCCTGCCGGAATCACTCATGGTTCTCAGCCGTCAGAGCCTGCTTCAGCTTATGCGTCTGACTGAAGAGGTACCGGATGCGAGACAGGAACTGCTTAACCGTCTGCTGTCCGGTAAAAAACTGACTGGTCGGGATGAAAAGGATATCCGGCGTCTCTGGCAGGAGAAAGTGGATGCAATGCAGGCGTCTGCCACCCGTCAGCGTGAACAGGATACCATCCGGAAGTTTACTAAAGAGAATAAATCCGAATGAGAATCTGCAGTGTTTTATGACCTCATAAGTTAACTGAAGGGATATTCAGTGATTAATATATAAGCGGAGGTAATAAAGAATGCATACCTTTATTTTTCTTGTGCTGATGAAAAATGTTGGCGGTGGTGGTATCTGGAATATTACACCCATGCCAAATACGGATGTATGTGTACAGATCCTTCGGAGAATAGAAGCGCGTGGAGGCAGGGGCTTAGGAAATACAGGGGAGTGTATTGAAGTTAAAACAAATGAACCTTTGAACAACGTGATGGAAACACTGAATGGTGGTGGGCAATGAGTGCTTACTACTTCGAAGGAAATAATATCGACTGGTTTATATGCTTGTGCCTCTTTCTTGTGGTTATCTGTGTTGTTAACGCACTGGCTATGTTTGTTATCCCTGAAAAATTCAGCCTGCAGGTTAGCAGAGGAAAAACATTAATTTGTAGTGTGCTTATTGGAGGTTTTTCTTTTATTACGCTTATTGTGTTCGCCAGTCAGTCATTCACGATGGATGAACTGGACGTAGGGAAATACTGGAAAAATGACTGTAAGCTTCTGGAGGTGAATATACCGACAGACACATTTACTGAACCGGTTAATAAACTGGAGTGTGCCGGAGTCATCGTTAATGTGCCAGTGGCTCAGTATGAGGAGTATATCCGACAGTGGGAATTATATAAGGCTAAAATGAAATGAAGTCGATATATTTAAAATCTGTTCTGGCTTTTATATTTGTTGGTGTTATGGCTATGTTGATATGTGGTCTTTTCTACAATGATTACCTTGAGCAACAACCTGCAACACCAGAACAACTGACAGAAATTGCTCAGGATACCCCCTGTGCAGCAGAAGCATTTAAGGAAGCTATTACGTCTGACACCTCTGATTATCAGCCTGAACCTTTAAGTCTTGGTAAGGCAAAAGAGCTTGCATCAGAATGTAGAAATGAAAACGAAATGGCAGAGGCGCGACGGGTAAGAAAAAATGAGCGCAATAAAATACGCGAAAAACAACTTCAGGCATTAAGTGATGCTGATTCAGTAAAGGAACGTTAATTGTAATCCTGGTTTCCTGTTAAAAGCCTCCATCTCTTATTTGTGCTGTGGTTTTAAGAATGGCACTGCGTGATATATCCACGGTCACAGACTGATATTTTCCTTTTTTAAACGCACTAAGGAATACTCATATGAGTAATAACCCACTTGAGGCCGTCACTCAGGCGGTTAACTCCCTCGTCACAGCACTGAAACTGCCTGACGAATCAGCAAAGGCCAATGAAATTCTTGGCGAAATGAGTTTCCCGCAGTTCAGCCGCCTGCTGCCGTACCGCGATTACAACCAGGAATCCGGTCTGTTCATGAATGACACCACGCTGGGATTTATGCTGGAAGCCACGCCCATTAACGGTGCAAATGAGACCATTGTGGAAGCCCTCGACCACATGCTGCGCACCAAACTGCCGCGCGGTATTCCGTTGTGTATCCATCTGATGTCCAGTCAGCTGGTTGGTGACAGGATTGAGTACGGGCTGCGTGAGTTCTCCTGGTCTGGCGAACAGGCCGAACGCTTTAATGCCATTACCCGTGCCTACTATATGAACGCGGCTGAGACACAGTTTCCGCTGCCGGAAGGGATTAACCTGCCGCTGACTCTGCGTCACTACCGGGTATTCTTCTCGTACTGTTCTCCTTCGAAGAAAAAAAGCCGGGCAGACATTCTGGAAATGGAAAACCTGGTGAAAATTATCCGGGCCTCACTGCAGGGGGCTCGTATCGCCACGCAGACGGTGGATGCGCAGGCCTTTATCGATATTGTCGGGGAGATGATTAACCATAATCCGGACTCCCTGTACCCGAAAAGACGTCAGCTGGACCCGTATTCTGATCTGAATTATCAGTGTGTGGAGGACAGTTTTGACCTCAAGGTCCGGGCGGATTACCTGACGCTGGGGCTGCGTGAGAACGGCAGGAACAGTACGGCCCGTATTCTGAATTTCCATCTGGCCCGTAACCCGGAAATCGCCTTCCTGTGGAACATGGCCGACAACTACAGCAACCTGCTGAACCCGGAAATGTCCATCTCCTGTCCGTTCATCCTGACGCTGACTCTGGTGGTGGAAGACCAGGTGAAAACCCACAGCGAAGCCAACCTGAAGTACATGGACCTGGAGAAAAAGTCGAAAACCTCCTATGCCAAATGGTTTCCGTCCGTGGAGAAAGAGGCGAAGGAGTGGGGGGAGCTGCGTCAGCGGCTGGGCTCCGGTCAGTCTTCTGTCGTGTCCTACTTCCTCAACATCACAGCCTTCTGCAAGGACAACAATGAAACGGCGCTGGAAGTGGAGCAGGACATTCTGAACAGCTTTCGTAAAAACGGTTTTGAGCTGATTTCACCGCGCTTTAACCACATGCGCAATTTCCTGACCTGCCTGCCCTTTATGGCCGGGAAAGGGCTGTTTAAACAGCTGAAAGAGGCCGGTGTGGTTCAGCGCGCAGAGAGCTTTAATGTTGCCAACCTGATGCCGTTAGTGGCGGATAACCCCCTGACACCGGCAGGTCTGCTGGCACCCACCTACCGTAACCAGCTGGCGTTTATCGATATCTTCTTTAAGGGGATGAATAACACCAACTATAACATGGCAGTCTGTGGCACCTCCGGGGCCGGTAAAACCGGGCTGATACAGCCCCTTATCCGCAGCGTGCTGGACTGCGGGGGCTTTGCTGTGGTGTTCGACATGGGGGATGGCTACAAGTCCCTGTGTGAGAACATGGGGGGCGTATATCTGGACGGTGAAACCCTGCGCTTTAACCCGTTTGCGAACATCACCGATATTGACCAGTCAGCGGAGCGTGTCCGTGACCAGCTGTCGGTGATGGCCAGCCCCAACGGTAACCTGGACGAAGTGCATGAAGGTCTGTTGCTGCAGGCCGTCAGGGCATCATGGCTGGCCAAAGAGAACAGGGCACGTATTGATGACGTGGTGGATTTCCTGAAAAACGCCAGTGACAGCGAGCAGTATGCCGAGTCACCGACCATCCGCAGCCGCCTGGATGAAATGATTGTGCTGCTTGACCAGTACACTGCCAACGGCACCTACGGTCGGTATTTCAACTCTGATAAGCCGTCCCTGCGGGATGATGCGAAAATGGTGGTTCTGGAGCTGGGCGGACTGGAAGACCGTCCGTCACTGCTGGTTGCGGTGATGTTCTCCCTGATTATCTATATCGAGAACAGGATGTACCGCACGCCGCGTACTCTCAAAAAACTGAACGTCATTGATGAAGGCTGGCGCCTGCTGGACTTCAAAAATCGTAAAGTCGGTGAGTTTATTCAAAAAGGCTACCGTACTGCCCGCCGTCATACCGGTGCCTATATCACCATTACACAGAACATCGTCGACTTTGACTCTGACAAGGCCTCCAGTGCGGCCCGTGCCGCATGGGGTAACTCCTCCTACAAAATAATCCTCAAACAGAGTGCGAAGGAGTTCGCGAAATATAACCAGTTATTCCCGGACCAGTTCCTGCCCCTGCAGCGCGACATGATTGGCAAGTTTGGTGCGGCCAAAGACCAGTGGTTCAGTTCCTTCCTGCTGCAGGTGGAAAACCACTCCTCCTGGCACCGTCTGTTTGTGGACCCGCTAAGCCGTGCCATGTACAGCTCTGACGGTCCGGACTTTGAATTTGTGCAGCAGAAGCGTCAGGAGGGCCTGAGCATTCACGAGGCGGTGTGGCAGCTGGCGTGGAAGAAGTCAGGCCCGGAGATGGCTTCGCTGGAAGCCTGGCTGGAAGAACATGAGAAATACAGGAGTGTTGTATGACCACAACGCAAAAAACGACTGATGTGACAGCCCGTCGACGCAGCCACTGGTGGTGGGCGGTGCCGGGATGCCTGGCAATGGTGTTACTGAACGCAGCCGTCAGTTACGGCATTGTCAGACTGAACGCACCGGTGACTGTCGCCTTCAATATGAAACAGACCGTGGATGCGTTTTTTGACAGCGCCAGTCAGAAACAACTGTCAGAAGCACAGTCAAAAGCCCTTTCAGCGCGTTTTAACACGGCACTGGAAGCCAGCCTGCAGGCGTGGCAGCAGAAGCACCACGCGGTCATTCTGGTGTCGCCCGCCGTGGTACAGGGAGCACCGGATATAACCCGGGAAATTCAGCAGGATATTGCCCGGCGCATGAGGACTGAACCGTGAAATGCCGGGGCCTGATTGCCCTGCTGATATGGGGGCAGAGTGTCGCAGCGGCTGATCTTGGCACCTGGGGCGATCTGTGGCCGGTGCAGGAGCAGGACATGCTGACGGTGATCATGCAGCGCCTGACGGCACTGGAGCAGTCCGGTGAGATGGGCCGGAAAATGGATGCGTTTAAGGAGCGGGTGATCCGTAACAGCCTGCGGCCCCCTGCCGTGCCCGGAATCGGATGCACGGAAAAATACAGCAGCCGGTTGTTTGATCCGTCTGTCAGACTGGCTGCGGATATCCGGGATAACGAAGGACGTATCTTCGCCCGCCAGGGGGAGGTGATGAACCCGCTGCAGTATGTGCCTTTCAACCAGACGCTGTATTTCATCAACGGCGATGATCCGGCGCAGGTGGCCTGGATGAAACGCCAGACGCCTCCCACACTGGAGAGCAAAATTATCCTCGTGCAGGGCAGTATTCTGGAAATGCAGAAAACGCTGGACAGCCGTGTTTACTTTGACCAGAACGGTGTGCTCTGCCAGCGCCTCGGCATCGATCAGGTCCCGGCACGGGTGAGTGCCGTTCCCGGCGCTCGCTTCCTGAAGGTGGAATTTATTCCGGCAGAGGAGAGCAGAAAATGAAGCGAAGCCTGTGGCTGCTGATGTTATTTCTTCTCGCCGGTCATGTCCCTGCGGCGTCTGCGGATTCTGCCTGTGAGGGGCGTTTTGTAAACCCGATCACGGATATCTGCTGGAGCTGTATTTTCCCGCTCTCGCTGGGCAGTATCAAAGTCAGTCAGGGTAAGGTCCCCGACACGGCGAACCCGTCGATGCCCATTCAGATTTGTCCGGCACCGCCGCCGCTGTTCAGGCGTATCGGGCTGGCCATTGGTTACTGGGAGCCGATGGCACTGACGGACGTCACCCGGTCACCGGGATGTATGGTGAACCTGGGCTTCAGCCTGCCGGCTTTTGGTAAAACGGCACAGGGAACGGCGAAAAAGGATGAGAAGCAGGTGAACGGGGCGTTCTATCACGTTCACTGGTACAAATACCCGCTGACGTACTGGCTTAACATCATCACATCGCTGGGCTGTCTGGAAGGTGGTGACCTGGATATCGCTTATCTTTCTGAAATTGACCCCACCTGGACGGACAGCAGCCTGACCACCATTCTCAATCCGGAAGCTGTCATCTTTGCCAATCCGATAGCCCAGGGGGCCTGTGCAGCAGATGCGATTGCCAGCGCCTTTAATATGCCTCTCGATGTTCTGTTCTGGTGTGCCGGTTCGCAGGGAAGTATGTACCCGTTCAATGGCTGGGTGAGTAATGAGTCCAGTCCGTTGCAGTCCTCCCTGCTGGTCAGTGAACGCATGGCATTCAAGCTGCACCGTCAGGGCATGATTATGGAAACCATCGGGAAAAATAACGCCGTCTGTAATGAATATCCGTCCCCAATCCTGCCCAAAGAACGCTGGCGTTATCAGATGGTGAATATGTATCCGGACAGCGGGCAGTGCCATCCGTTCGGGCGGAGTGTGATGCGCTGGGAGACGGGGAAAAATCCGCCCAATACAAAGAAAAACTTCGGCTACCTGATGTGGCGTAAACGTAACTGTGTATTTTTATAACCCTGACAAGAAAAGGATAAATGATGGAAAAAGAACAGAAACAATGTGGCCTGCAGCTCCCCTTGCATCAGGATGTATATCTCCCTGTACCCCGTGACACTTTCAGTATGGAGAAAAAGGTAATAACAGCAGAGCAATACAGAGACTGGCAATTAATTGCCGCCAGACTCAGAAAAAAGATAAACAGAGAAAGACGCTAATCAACAATCTTCGTTGTGTCTGGTATGGCGTCAGTTATCAATAAGAGGAGCGTTTATGAAGGTGGTGGTAATAAGAAATAAGCACGCAGAGGGCTTCAGGAAAATATGTCTTCTGTTTATCCGGTTAACGAGTAATGTATTAAAATTGTTCCCTTTTACTATGGTGATGTGCTCTGTGGTGTGGTTTTATTTTTGCCCTGAACATATTGTTAATGACTGGCACTATGCAGATACACTGGAAAAAATCGGGCTTGTCAGACTGTATCTGAAGACGGTTTTTATTCTGACAGTGGTGAGCGTTATTTTCTCGTATCTTTCGTCAGATAAGTTTATGCCTGTTAAGCGCGGGAAATGAGTCTGGCGGTTCTCATAAATATAACAGTATGTGCATGTGTACAATATAAGTGAAGGTGCCTTATGAGTTTTTTCTCATTTTTACGAAAGATAAGTAATAAAGAAAAAGGGGTTTTTATCAGTGAGGAGCGGTGGTTCGCCCTGCTGGAAAAGGTGAGTGCTTTTGATGAGGTCAGACAATGGGCTGAAAGTCATGGTGGAGCATATTATCCTCTGCTGGAGTGCCGTCGGCTTACAGACAGTGAAGATGTCAGGAAATCAGAGGATATACTGAACCGACTGGAGTTTATCGACAGAAGGTTTCAGGAGTTCATCAGTATTATGTCTGAACATATTCGCGGTAATAAATTTAAAGACAGGTGGGAGAGTGAATTGTCTGAATATCCACCGGGAAAAATATACCAGGTCCGGAGAGAGGGAGACCATCTGTCATTAAAAAATTACGGTGATGATATTACCTTGGACAGAGATACCTCCGTGGCTACGGTGCAGATTACTGTCAGCAGAAAATGCATTACTCAGGAAGAAATGGATGAGTTATATGCTTTATCTGAAAAACTGAAAGAAAAGTGCGCCGGTAATTAAATTATATCACTATGCCGGGAGATGATATGAGCCGGAAAATATTTGTACTTTTTGCCCTGACCACAGGACTGTTTATTTCTGCCCATGCTTCGGAAAACGTGAATACGCCCGAAAACCGCCAGTTCCTGAAGCAGCAGGAAACACTGAGTCAGCAGTTACGTGAAAAGCCGGACACACAGTTGCAGGCATGGGCAGAGCAGCAGGTCAGGGCGAATCCCCTTCAGCATTCCGATAACCAGTTTCTCGATGAACTGGTCCGCAGGCAGCAGGCGGCTCAGAAAGACAAACCACAGCAGGGCGCCGTGTACTTTGTGTCCTTCTCCATTCCGGAAGAGGGGCTGAAGCGGATGCTGGAGGAAACCCGGCACTACGGTATCCCGGCCACACTGCGGGGCATGGTGAACAATGACCTGAAGACCACCGCTGAAGCCGTGTTGTCGCTGGTAAAAGACGGCGCGACTGATGGTGTTCAGATCGACCCGACGCTGTTTTCACAGTACGGCATTCGCAGTGTACCGGCACTGGTGGTGTTCTGCAGTCAGGGATACGACATCATCCGGGGAAACCTGCGGGTCGGCCAGGCGCTGGAGAAAGTGGCCGCCACGGGTGACTGCCGGCAGGTGGCCCGGACGTTGCTGAATAACCCCGGAGATAAACAAAAATGACTTTACCTGCCGGGTATTATCAGATTGATCCGGAGATCCGTGCACTGGTGGCCGCGATGAACATTTACGGCTTCCGTACATATGCTTCCTGTCAGGGACATGGTTTCCCTGTTACAAAGCTGCCTCCTTATATTGCCTTTGCCTGTCCGGTAAAAATGGCTGCCCTTCTTGAGCAGCGACTGCGGCAGGATGCTGAATCAGCAATACCACGTCTGACATGGGGATGGTCGGTGAAGGGGGCTTTTAACAGTGAGTTTCAGCTCTGTTTCAGGCTTCAGCCCGATGCCCCTCATTACTGGTATAACCGGTATTGTCGTCACTCGTTATGTGCCGATTTCAGAACACTGATATCGTTACTGAAGTCGTTATCTGAGTAGTAATCCCGGTACGTCAAGAAGCCCCATGTACCATAATCCGCCAGCAATAATAATAGCCGTAATAAACAGCCCTGCAAACCACTGGTAAAAGCGATCGCTGCGCCGTTTTTTTCCAAAAGGGTCCGTTGAGCTGCAATTCCCGCACGTTGTGGCTGTTCGACTTAATGCTTTACCACAATCAACACAGTTCTGAAGTTGAGATGACATCACTTCATTCTCCAGTATGGTTCAGGTTATGAAAGAAAAGATAAATACCTTTTTCAGGTCTCTGAATTTTAATTATTCCGTAAAGTCGTGCAATCTTTGTGCAATTGTTTTTTTTCTGAGCTTTTCTGTGTTTGCTGACAGCAACAGTGATTACCGGGCTGGTTCTGATTTTGCTCACCAGATCAAAGGACAGGGAAGCAGCAGTATTCAGGGCTTTAAGCCACAGGAGAGTATCCCCGGCTATGACGCGAATCCGGACGAGACAAAATATTACGGTGGTGTGACTGCTGGCGGGGATGGCGGCCTGAAAAATGACGGCACCACGGAATGGGCGACCGGTGAAACCGGAAAAACTATCACAGAGTCATTCATGAACAAGCCGAAAGACATTCTTTCACCGGATGCGCCGTTTATCCAGACCGGCAGGGATGTGGTGAACCGGGCTGACAGCATTGTGGGAAACACCGGGCAGCAGTGCAGTGCGCAGGAGATAAACCGCAGTGAATTCACAAACTATACCTGTGAGTGGGACACGATGGTGGAGGAGTACTGCACACGGACTGCCAGTATCACCGGGGACTGGAAATACACGGATGAATATCGTGAGGTGACGATACCGCACTCACAGTTCCGGTTCAGTATGAACGGGCTGAAACTGGTGTTCAGTGTCACGGCTCCGGTAACCGGTACAGTGGAAAGTGCATCATTGTCTGTATACGCCGCTTTTTTCTTCCTGAATTCTCGTTATACCTTCATGAATTCGACGTTCAATGTTGGCCTGGTAAACGGGCAGTCGGGTACTTTCCCCTTGTCCGGGGCGACAGGTTTGCAGGTGACACAGGGGCAGGTACTGACCGGCAGTGGCTGTACTGCTAACGGTAACTGTCTTTCTGGCGGGAACGGTGACCGACAGGTTTATGAGAAACTGGCCAGCGGCGCGTCCACCTTTACGCTGAAACTCAGGATGAAGGTCCGTGATAAAGAATGGGTTCCACGGGTGGAGTGGGTGGAGAGTTGTCCGTTTAATAAAGCGGATGGCGTGCTGAAAGGCACTGAGTGTTCAGAGCCGGGGGGGACGAAAACAGGTGTGATGGAAGGTAAACCCTGGAGCATCACACAGGCGTGCTGGGCATACCGGGATAAATATGTCACACAGTCCGCAGATAATGGTACCTGTCAGAAATATGTCGATAATCCGGCCTGTACGCTGGCCTCACGTCAGTGCGCGTTTTATTCCGATGAGGGAACCTGTCTGCATGAGTATGCCACGTATTCCTGCGAGTCAAAAACATCCGGGAAAGTGATGATCTGTGGTGGTGATGTCTTCTGCCTTGATGGTGAATGTGATAAGGCACAGAGCGGAAAAAGCAGTGATTTTGGTGAGGCAGTATCACAGCTGGCTGCGCTTGCCGCCGCAGGTAAGGATGTTGCCGCCCTGAATGGTGTGGATGTCAGGGCTTTCACGGGCGAGGCGAAATTCTGCCGTAAGGCCGCAGCCGGCTTCAGTAACTGCTGTAAGGATGGTGGCTGGGGTCAGGATGTGGGGCTGGCGAAGTGCAACAGTGAAGAAAAGGCACTGGGAAAGGCAAAGGACAACAAACTGACGGTGAGTGTGGGCGAGTTCTGTTCGAAAAAGGTGCTGGGTGTCTGCCTGCAGAAAAAGCGCAGCTACTGCCAGTTTGATTCGAAGCTGGCGCAGATAGTCCAGCAGCAGGGGCGTAACGGGCAGTTGCGTATCGGGTTTGGCAGCGCCAAAAGTCCTGACTGCCGTGGAATAACCGTGGATGAACTGCAGCGTATTAAGTTCGACCAGCTGGACTTCACTAACTTCTACGAAGACCTGATGAATAACCAGAAAATCCCGGACAGTGGCGTTCTGACGGAGAAAGTGAAAGAACAGATTGCTGACCAGCTGAAACAGGCAGGACAGTAAGGTATGGAAAATAACCGGGGAAAATGATGAAGGTCATATTCACGTCGAACCGTTTTATTGATTTTCTTATCCGACTTTTGATTACAGCGATTGTCATTTCCCCGGTAATTATCTGGTCGTGGGATACGGTAAAAGAAACCACGGCAGGCGGGATGCTTGCTGCTGCTTTCGTTATCCTTTACTCCGGTGTGCTCCTGTTTATTCTGTATCTTTGTTTTTCTGCCCTGACTGACCTGCAGAAACCTGATGAAAGAAAAAATGATGAAAGGAATGAAGATGAATAAAGCATTACTGCCACTGTTACTCTGCTGCTTTATTTTTCCGGCGTCAGGGAAAGATGCGGGCTGGCAGTGGTATAACGAAAAGATGAAACAGCCGGAGCCGGAAAATAAACCCGCACCTGCAGTTCCCCGTCAGGAGCCGGATATTATGCAGAAACTGGCCGCGCTGCAGACGGCAACAAAGCGGGCGCTGTACGAAGCCATTCTGTATCCCGGCGTGGATAATTTTGTGAAATATTTCCGTCTGCAGAATTACTGGACTCAGCAGGCCGGGCTTTTCACCATGAGTGCCAAAAAGGCCATGCTGGCACATCCCGAACTGGACTATAACCTGCAGTACAGCCATTACAATGGCACGGTACGGAACCAGCTGGCTGCAGACCAGGCGCAGCAGCGACAGGCGATTGCCAGACTGGCAGAGCATTACGGCATTATGTTTTTTTACCGGGGTCAGGACCCCATCGACGGGCAGCTGGCACAGGTCATTAATGGCTTCCGGGATACGTATGGGCTGAGTGTTATTCCCGTTTCCGTGGATGGCGTGATTAATCCACTGTTGCCGGATTCCCGGACTGACCAGGGGCAGGCGCAGCGCCTCGGCGTGAAATATTTCCCGGCCATGATGCTGGTTGACCCGAAGCAGGGCCGTGTTCGCCCGTTATCATACGGCTTTATTTCGCAGGACGACCTGGCAAAACAGTTCCTGAACGTTTCTGAAGACTTTAAACCGAATTTTTAAAGAGGTCGTGTAAATGAATTTTATTTCTTTATGGCCTTTATTGCTGGCCCAGGTGACAGTCATGTCACTGACAGTGATTTTCCTTGCCGCTGACAGGCGTTTTTTTTCATGGGACTGTTTTGTTGTTTGCGCCCTGTCCATGATGATGGCAGAAGGTATTGTTATTATGAAATATGAACTGTGGTATATCCCTCCTGCCCTGCAGGGTCTGGCAGGAGTGTTGTCATGGTTGCTGCTGCTACTCCATACAGGATATTTTTCAGGCATATCAGAAGGAGTGCATAAGCGTTTGTGGCTCGCTGTTGCCGCAGTGTTTTCTGGTGCAGGAATGATTATATTCTACTGGTTGGTCCATGCATCATAAAGCATAACAAAATAACGGGATGTTAATGTGAAAAACAAACACATCCAGAGAGTGAGTATAAAAATGGATAGCTTTTTTCTGATTTTTTGTAATAGGCTAAGATAATTTATTATAGAAGTAATCACCCATAATTCAATACAAATGATTGTTAAAATGAAAACAGAGAGCGAGACCAGTGATGGTATGTCTCTGGTTGTCATATAATTTGATGAGATGTTTATAAGTAATGCTATGGCTACATTACCCAGCATTGTTTCCCTGATAATGTCTCTGATGATTTCGAGTGCTTTTTTATCAAAAAATAAACTCATCGTATTAAACCCGTGCTGATTAATATGGCTGTATATTGCTGATGAAATCAGAAATATACTGGATAATAATGGTGTTATTAATATGAGTAAATATAAATTCTCTTTACCCCGCCTTGATATTACAGGTGTATGGGTGTTCTCCCTGGGGCTCTGGTTTCATATTGTTGCCCGTCTGGTTTACAGAAAGCCCTGGATGGCTTTTTTTCTGGCAGAGCTGATTGCGGCCATTCTCGTTCTGTTCGGTGCATACCAGATACTGGATACATGGATAGCCCGCGTCAGCCGGGAAGAGCGTGAGGCACTGGAAGCCCGTCAGGCCGCCATTCTTGCTGCAGAAAAGGAGAGCAGACATGTCTCTCACTAAATCACTGCTGTTCACCCTGTTACTGTCAGCCGCTGCCGTGCAAGCCTCCACCCGGGATGAAATAGAGCGACTCTGGAATCCGCAGGGTATGGCCGCGCAGCCTGCACAACCGGCAGCAGACACATCAGCCAGGACAGAAAAGCCGGCTCCCCGCTGGTTCCGCCTCAGCAACGGCAGGCAGGTTAACCTGGCCGACTGGAAGGTGGTGCTGTTTATGCAGGGACATTGCCCTTACTGTCACCAGTTTGACCCGGTACTGAAACAGCTGGCACAGCAGTACGGCTTTTCCGTTTTTCCCTACACCCTGGATGGTCAGGGGGATACCGCCTTTCCGGAGGCATTACCGGTGCCACCGGACGTGATGCAGACCTTCTTCCCGAATATCCCGGTGGCCACACCGACCACCTTCCTGGTCAACGTCAACACGCTTGAGGCATTACCGCTTTTACAGGGGGCAACGGATGCCGCCGGTTTTATGGCGCGGATGGATACCGTTCTGCAGATGTACGGAAGGAAAAAAGGTGCGAAATAAGCAGGTGGTGTTACTCATTGCCGGAATATCCGGCATCGCGACGGGAATAATCGTCAGCCTGAATATCCCCTTTATCCGTCAGGGGCTTTTTTATCCCGCCAGCCCTGTAGAAATTGTCGTTTCGCTGTGCCTTACCTTTTCTGTTTCTGTTGTGTTTTTTGTGGGGGCAATTGTGGGATGGATTTCAGTGTCTGAAATATATTACAGCCGCATAACCGGTCTGAATGAATCATCAGAAATATAAGAGGAAACTTATGATGACAGAAAACAAAAAGAATCAGGAATTCAAAATCAGAAAAATTAAGCGGGATATTGATCGCAGTTGTAATAATGCCATAAAACACTTCTGGCTTTTTGTGGTTTTCTTTGTTGCCGGATTGCTTTTATGGCACGGTATGCATGCTATTTTCAGCGCCGGTATTGATTCATGGAAAGCAGAACCGGAATTAAATAATTTGATTTATATGTGGAACATCCTGATGTATGCCATTCCGTATACGTTATATGCGCTTGCAGCAGGGTTTCTTGTTACATATTTTCTGTCCACAATGTATGAATTAATATTCGGGAATATCATGATATTCCTGCTGAAACGCCGTATGCGCCGGGAGAACAGTTTCAGGGAGGGGAATAACGATGCCGTGCATTAAACCTCTTCTGGTTCTTTGTGCCGCTTTACTGACGGTCACACCCGCAGCGTCAGCGGATGTGAACAGCGACATGAATCAGTTCTTTAACAAGCTGGGCTTTGCGTCCAATGTCACTCAGGCGGGCGTCTGGCAGGGACAGGCTGCCGGATATGCCTATGGTGGCTCCCTCTATGCCCGCACCCAGGTCAAAAATATCCAGCTGATTTCCATGACGCTGCCGGATATCAATGCCGGATGTGGTGGCATCGACGCCTATCTCGGTTCGTTCAGTTTTATTAATGGCGAGCAGCTGCAGCGTTTTGTTAAGCAGATTATGAGCAACGCTGCCGGTTACTTCTTTGACCTTGCCCTGCAGACAACGGTGCCGGAAATTAAAACGGCAAAAGATTTCCTGCAGAAGATGGCAAGCGACATTAACAGCATGAACCTCAGCTCCTGTCAGGTGGCACAGGGGATTGTCGGAGGATTATTTCCTCAGACTCAGGTGTCACAGCAGAAGGTCTGTCAGGACATTGCCGGTGAGAGCAATATTTTTGCTGACTGGGCCGCGTCCCGTCAGGGCTGCACGGTCGGAGGACAGTCATCGTCTGTTCGTGACAAGGCCAGTGACAAAGATAAGGAACGGGTGCTGAAGAACATCAATATCATCTGGGACTCGCTGTCCAAAAACAGGATGCTTGATGGTAACAAAGAGCTGAAAGAATTCATCATGACGCTCACCGGTACGCTGATTTTTGGGGAAGACAGCGAGATTACCCCCCTGCCGGCGCGTACCACTGACCGCGATATCCTCCGGGCGATTATGGAAGGGGGGACGGCAAAAATTTACCACTGCAACGATTCGGACAAGTGTCTGAAGGTTGTGGCTGATGCAAATGTGACCATCGCCCGGGATAAAGCCCTGAAATCACAGATTACAAAACTGCTCACCAGTATTCAGAATAAAGCGGTGAGTGATACTCCACTGGATGACAGGGAAAAAGGCTTCATTTCTAGCACCACCGTCCCCGTCTTTAAATATCTTATTGACCCGCAGATGCTCGGTGTGTCCAGCAGCGTGGTTTACCAGCTGACGGACTATATCGGCTACGACATCATGCTCCAGTACATTCAGGAACTGCTTCAGCAGGCCCGGGCCATGATTGCCACCGGGAACTATCCACAGACCGTGCTGGACAGTGTGCTGGAGAATCTGAATCAGGCACAGCAACAGATTGCTGTTTTCCAGGGGCAGGTAAAGGTCCAGCAGGATGCACTGCTGGTTGTTGACCGTCAGATGAGTTACATGCGCCAGCAGCTGTCCGCCCGTATGCTCAGCCGTTACCAGAACAACTATCACTTCGGGGGAAGCACACTGTGAATGAAGTTTATGTGATTGCCGGTGGTGAGTGGTTGCGGAATAACCTGAACGCCATTGCCGCCTTTATGGGGATCCGGACGTGGGATTCCATCGAAAAAATTGCGCTCACATTATCTGTTCTCGCAGTGGCTGTGATGTGGGTACAGCGGCACAACGTGATGGATTTGCTGGGCTGGGCGGCGGTGTTTGTGCTTATCAGCCTGCTGGTTAATGTCCGCACATCGGTGCAGATTATTGATAACAGTGACCTGGTCCAGGTTCACCGGGTGGATAATGTGCCGGTCGGACTGGCGATGCCACTTTCACTGACGACCCGTATCGGACATGCGATGGTGGCCGGCTATGAGATGGTGTTCGCTCAGCCTGACAGCGCCACCTACAGCAAAACAGGCATGCTGTTCGGGGCGAACCTGATTGTGAAAAGCACCGATTTCCTGTCCCGGAATCCGGAAATCATCAATCTGTTCCAGGACTACGTCCAGAACTGCGTGCTGGGTGATATTTACCTGAATCATAAATACACGCTGGAAGACCTGATGGCCTCCGCTGACCCCTACACGCTGATTTTTTCCCGACCCAGCCCGCTACGGGGTGTTTATGACAGCAATAATAATTTCATAACCTGTAAGGATGCGTCGGTCACGCTGAAAGACAGGCTGAATCTCGATACAAAGACGGGAGGCAAGACCTGGCATTATTATGTGCAGCAGATATTTGGCGGCAGACCGGACCCGGACCTGTTATTCAGACAACTGGTGAGTGACAGTTACAGTTATTTCTACGGCTCCAGTCAGTCTGCCAGCCAGATTATGCGCCAGAACGTCACCATGAATGCCCTGAAAGAGGGTATCACCAGCAATGCGGCCCGTAACGGTGATACTGCCAGTCTGGTGAATCTGGCCACCACTTCATCAATGGAGAAACAGCGTCTGGCACATGTCTCCATTGGTCATGTGCTTATGCGAAACCTGCCGATGGTGCAGACCATTCTGGTGGGCATTACCATTGGTATCTTCCCGCTTCTGGTACTGGCAGCTGTCTTCAACAAACTGACGCTGTCTGTACTGAGAGGTTATGTGTTTGCCCTGATGTGGTTCCAGACCTGGCCGTTGCTGTATGCCATTCTGAACAGTGCCATGACATTCTATGCGAAGCAGAACGGGGCGCCGGTCGTGCTCTCTGAACTCTCTCAGATACAGCTGAAATACTCTGACCTGGCGTCCACTGCCGGATATATCTCTGCCATGATACCTCCGTTGTCATGGATGATGGTAAAAGGCCTTGGTGCCGGATTCTCCAGTGTGTACAGTCACTTTGCTTCCTCCTCCATCAGCCCGACCGCCAGTGCCGCAGGCAGTGTGGTTGACGGTAATTACTCCTACGGCAACATGCAGACGGAGAACGTGAATGGCTTCAGCTGGAGCACCAACAGCACCACGTCGTTTGGCCAGATGACCTACCAGACCGGCAGCGGTGCAACCACCACACAGACCCGTGACGGTAATATGGTGATGGATGCAAGTGGGGCGATGTCCCGGTTACCGGTCGGTATCAATGCAACGCGTCAGATTGCGGCGGCACAACAGGAAATGGCCCGGGAGGCGTCGAACAGAGCAGAAAGCGCCATGCACGGTTTCAGCAGCAGTATTGCCAGCGCCTGGAACACGCTCAGCCAGTTTGGCTCTAACCGGGGGAGCAGTGACTCTGTCACCGGTGGTGCAGACAGCACGATGAGCGCACAGGACTCCATGATGGCCAGCCGTATGCGCAGTGCAGTGGAAAGCTATGCGAAGGCGCATAATATCAGTAATGAGCAGGCGACAAGAGAACTGGCCTCGAGAAATACAAATGCGTCGCTTGGTTTGTACGCTGATGGTTATATTAAAGGACATTCAGGTATCGAAATACTGGGTAACGGTGGAGGGATTGGTTTCCAGACTGGAGCTAAGGCAAACATTGATGGTAGTGATCTTGACTCACATGAAGCCAGTAGTGGTTCACGGGCCAGCCATGATGCCCGTCATGATATTGACGCTAAAGCCAGTAAGGACTTTAAAGAGGCCAGTGATTACTTTACCAGTCGCAAAGTCAGTGAATCCGGCAGCCATACTGACAATAATGCTGATTCCCGGGTGGACCAGTTGTCTGCAGCCCTGAACTCAGCGAAACAGAGTTACGACCAGTACACGACGAATATGACCCGCAGCCATGAATATGCGGAAATGGCCTCCCGTACTGAAAGCATGAGCGGGCAGATGAGTGAAGACCTGTCGCAACAGTTTGCACAGTATGTGATGAAACGCGCACCGCAGGATGCAGAAGCTATTCTGACAAATACCAGTTCACCGGAGATTGCAGAACGCCGTCGGGCGATGGCATGGTCTTTTGTTCAGGAACAGGTACAGCCCGGTGTTGATAATGCCTGGCGTGAATCCCGTGGCGATATCGGTAAAGGAATGGAGAGCGTACCTTCGGGTGGTGGCAGCCAGGATATTATTGCTGACCATCAGGGGCATCAGTCCATTATCGAGCAAAGAACGCAGGACAGTAATATCCGTAATGATGTAAAACATCAGGTTGATAATATGGTCACAGAATATCGGGGCAATATCGGAGATACTCAGAACAGTATTCGCGGCGATGAAAATACTGTAAAAGGGCAGTATTCTGAACTGCAAAATCACCATAAAACAGAGACATTATCTCAGAATAATAAATATAATGAAGAAAAGCTGGCTCAGAAAAGAATACCTGGTGCTGATAGTCCGAAAGAGCTTTTAGAGAAAGCAAAGCGTTACCGGCATAAAGAATAATCGTAACATGTTGGGTAGGGTATGGAGAGACCATGATTACACAACAAATTATCAGTAGTGAGTTGGAAGTTTTAAAGAAACATATTGACTCAGGAGATATTAGAATTCCGTCGCTATGGCAGGGACTAAAACCCGGGCTTATCATCATGGGATGGATGATTTTTTGTCCCTTGCTAATGTCATTTCTAATAACACAAAAGACAAGTGAAACACTCACTGCTGTGTTAGCCGGAGGATGGCTTGGACTTATTATTCTGTTTATTGTGGCAAGGATTAGAATGTTATATTTCTCTCTGCCGGAAGAATTCCTAAAGACATCATCAGTCATGAGTGTTATATCATCAAAACTTAAAGTGTATTTCATTGTGTATATGGGAATTATATTTTTATGGTCTTTTTTAGGTGGAGGGATTATATACGGTTTTGGCGCAATTTTAGTGACGGTTATTATGGTGTTCTTGATTCAATTAGATATCGGTAGATATCAATTTGTTGGTGTTATTGATGCAATCAATAGTTACGTCAAAAGCAAGAAATAACCAAGAGTAAAATAAAGGATATTAGAGAGTAAATATATGATGAAAACAAAAAAATTAATGATGGTTGCACAGGTCAGTTCCACTCTGGCCCTTTCGGGGTGCGGTGCGATGAGCACAGCAATCAAGAAGCGTAACCTTGAGGTGAAGACTCAGATGAGTGAGACCATCTGGCTTGAACCTGCCAGCGAACGCACGGTATTTCTGCAGATCAAAAACACCTCTGATAAAGACATGAGTGGGCTGCAGGGCAAAATTGCCGATGCCGTGAAAGCAAAAGGGTATCAGGTGGTGACTTCTCCGGATAAAGCCTACTACTGGATTCAGGCCAATGTGCTGAAGGCCGATAAGATGGATCTGCGGGAGTCTCAGGGATGGCTGAACCGGGGCTATGAAGGGGCCGCAGTTGGTGCAGCGTTAGGTGCCGGTATTACCGGATATAATTCCAGTTCTGCAGGTGCCACGCTCGGTGTGGGTCTTGCTGCTGGTCTGGCTGGTATGGCAGCTGATGCGCTTGTTGAAGATATTAACTACACAATGATCACCGATGTGCAGATTGCAGAACGTAGTAAAGTAGCAGTCACAACGGATAACGTTGCTGCGCTGCGTCAGGGAACATCAGGTGCGAAAATTCAGACCAGTACTGAAACGGGTAACCAGCATAAATACCAGACCCGGGTGGTCTCAAATGCGAACAAGGTTAACCTGAAATTTGAAGAGGCGAAGCCTGTTCTCGAAGACCAGCTGGCCAAATCAATCGCAAATATTCTCTGATTATCTTCCGGAGGCTGGTCTGACCGGCCTCCTGACTGACGCCTCGCTTTGCTCGTTGTCCAACCCCGGAAAGAAATAAAATAAATTTTATTTCTCCCCGGCGTTTCCGAAATAAATATGAAAACACTGAGCGGTTGTGCAAATTCTTTGTGCGACCGTGAAGTGTTGCCGGCGAAGCCGGAATTTAACGGTTATTAATCTTTTCATCATTAATAATCAGTCCGACTGACTTTCTTTCTTCGGAATATCATCATGAGTTTTAACGCAAAGGATATGACCCAGGGCGGTCAGATTGCGTCCATGCGTATCCGCATGTTCAGCCAGATCGCCAATATCATGCTTTACTGCCTGTTTATTTTTTTCTGGATACTCGTTGGTCTGGTTTTATGGGTAAAAATAAGCTGGCAGACGTTTGTGAACGGCTGTATTTACTGGTGGTGTACCACACTGGAAGGCATGCGGGATTTAATCAGGTCCCAGCCGGTATATGAGATCCAGTATTACGGCAAAACCTTCCGGATGAACGCTGCTCAGGTACTGCATGAAAAATATATGATCTGGTGCGGTGAGCAGCTATGGTCTGCATTCGTTCTGGCGTCTGTCGTGGCCCTGGTTATTTGCCTGATTACCTTCTTTGTTGTCTCCTGGATTCTGGGGCGTCAGGGTAAACAGCAGAGTGAAAATGAAGTCACAGGTGGTCGTCAGCTGACGGATAACCCGAAAGACGTTGCCCGGATGCTGAAAAAAGACGGCAAGGACTCCGATATCCGGATTGGCGATCTGCCGATTATCCGGGATTCCGAAATCCAGAACTTCTGTCTGCACGGAACAGTCGGGGCCGGTAAGTCGGAAGTTATCCGTCGTCTGGCCAACTACGCCCGTCAGCGTGGTGATATGGTGGTGATTTATGACCGTTCGGGGGAATTTGTTAAAAGTTACTATGATCCCTCCATCGATAAAATCCTGAATCCGCTGGATGCCCGCTGTGCTGCCTGGGATTTGTGGAAGGAGTGCCTGACACAGCCGGATTTTGATAATACAGCAAATACTCTGATCCCGATGGGTACAAAAGAGGACCCGTTCTGGCAGGGTTCAGGACGTACCATTTTTGCGGAAGCGGCGTATCTGATGCGTAATGACCCTAACCGCAGCTACAGCAAACTGGTGGACACACTGCTTTCCATCAAAATTGAAAAACTGCGTACCTTCCTGCGTAATTCACCGGCGGCCAACCTGGTGGAAGAGAAAATCGAGAAAACGGCGATTTCCATTCGTGCCGTGCTGACCAACTACGTGAAAGCCATCCGTTACCTGCAGGGGATTGAGCATAACGGTGAGCCCTTCACCATCCGTGACTGGATGCGTGGTGTCCGGGAAGATCAGAAAAACGGCTGGCTGTTTATCTCGTCGAACGCCGACACCCATGCCTCCCTGAAGCCGGTGATCTCCATGTGGCTGTCCATTGCCATTCGAGGGCTGCTGGCAATGGGAGAAAACCGTAACCGTCGTGTGTGGTTTTTCTGTGATGAGTTACCCACGTTACACAAACTGCCGGACCTGGTGGAGATCCTGCCGGAAGCCCGTAAGTTCGGTGGCTGTTATGTGTTCGGCATCCAGTCCTATGCCCAGCTGGAAGATATTTACGGTGAGAAAGCGGCGGCCACGCTGTTTGACGTAATGAACACCCGTGCTTTTTTCCGTTCCCCGAGCCATAAGATTGCCGAGTTTGCTGCCGGTGAAATTGGTGAGAAAGAGCACCTGAAAGCCAGCGAGCAGTATTCCTACGGTGCTGATCCGGTACGTGACGGGGTATCGACCGGTAAGGATATGGAGCGTCAGACGCTGGTCAGTTATTCCGACATTCAGTCTCTGCCGGATCTGACCTGTTATGTCACCCTGCCCGGACCGTATCCGGCAGTAAAACTCTCACTGAAATATCAGGCACGTCCGAAGGTCGCTCCGGAGTTTATTCCGCGTGACATCAACCCGGAAATGGAGAACCGCCTGAGTGCCGTACTTGCCGCAAGGGAAGCAGAAGGTCGCCAGATGGCCAGCCTCTTCGAACCGGATGTGCCGGAGGTTGTTTCCGGAGAGGACGTGACTCAGGCTGAACAGCCACAACAGCCACAACAGCCACAACAGCCACAACAGCCACAACAGCCACAACAGCCGCAACAGCCGGTGTCTCCTGCCATCAACGATAAGAAGTCAGATTCAGGTGTGAATGTTCCGGCCGGGGGGATCGAGCAGGAATTGAAAATGAAACCGGAAGAAGAGATGGAACAGCAACTGCCTCCCGGGATCAGTGAATCCGGTGAAGTGGTGGATATGGCCGCTTATGAGGCATGGCAACAGGAAAATCATCCGGACATCCAGCAGCAGATGCAGCGTCGTGAAGAGGTGAATATCAACGTGCACCGGGATCGCGGGGAGGATGTTGAGCCGGGAGATGATTTCTGATGTTGAGTTTCAGCGTTGTTAAATCGGCAGGCAGTGCCGGTAACTATTATACCGATAAGGATAATTACTATGTGCTGGGCAGTATGGGAGAACGCTGGGCCGGCAGGGGGGCTGAACAGCTGGGGCTGCAGGGCAGTGTCGATAAGGATGTTTTTACCCGTCTTCTGGAGGGCAGGCTGCCGGACGGGGCGGATTTAAGCCGCATGCAGGATGGCAGTAATAAGCATCGTCCCGGCTACGACCTGACGTTCTCCGCTCCCAAAAGTGTCTCCATGATGGCCATGCTCGGGGGGGACAAACGTCTTATTGAAGCACATAACCAGGCCGTGGATTTTGCTGTCCGTCAGGTGGAGGCACTGGCCTCCACACGGGTGATGACGGACGGACAGTCAGAAACGGTGCTGACCGGTAATCTGGTGATGGCACTGTTTAATCACGACACCAGTCGCGATCAGAACCCACAGTTACACACGCATGCGGTGGTGGCTAATGTCACGCAGTATAACGGCGAATGGAAGACCCTGAGCAGTGACAAAGTGGGGAAAACCGGATTTTCCGAGAACGTACTCGCGAACCGGATTGCGTTCGGGAAAATATATCAGAGTGAGTTACGTCAGCGCGTTGAGGCACTGGGCTATGAAACGGAAGTGGTCGGTAAACACGGTATGTGGGAGATGCCGGGCGTACCGGTGGAGGCCTTTTCCGGACGCTCGCAGGCTATCCGGGAGGCTGTCGGGGAAGATGCCTCGCTGAAATCCCGGGATGTGGCGGCGCTGGATACGCGTAAATCCAAACAGCATGTCGATCCGGAGATCAAAATGGCCGAGTGGATGCAGACGCTGAAGGAAACCGGGTTCGACATCCGGGCATACCGTGAAGCGGCGGACCGGCGGGCTGAGAACAGTCTGCAGAAGTCTGAAACGGCGGTGCAGGACGGACCGGATGTGCAGCAGGCGGTGACACAGGCGATTGCCGGATTAAGTGAACGCAAAGTGCAGTTTACGTACACGGACGTGCTGGCCAGGACGGTCGGCATACTGCCGCCGGAAGCCGGTGTGATTGAGCGGGCGCGCGCCGGTATTGATGAGGCCATCAGCCGTGAGCAGCTTATCCCCCTCGATCGTGAGAAGGGGCTGTTCACGTCCGGGATTCATGTGCTCGATGAACTGTCAGTCCGGGCACTCAGTCGTGACATCATGAAACAGAACCGGGTGACCGTACATCCGGAGAAAAGTGTCCCCCGGACTGCCGGTTACAGCGATGCCGTCAGTGTTCTGGCACAGGATCGTCCGTCGCTGGCCATTGTGTCAGGTCAGGGCGGTGCAGCCGGGCAGCGTGAGCGGGTGGCTGAACTGGCAATGATGGCCCGGGAGCAGGGGCGGGAGGTGCAGATTATCGCTGCTGACCGTCGCTCACAGATGAACCTGAAGCAGGATGGACGGCTGTCCGGTGAACTGATAACCGGGCATCGTCAGTTGCTGGAAGGCATGGCCTTCACACCAGGCAGTACCGTTATCGTCGACCAGGGTGAAAAACTCTCCCTGAAAGAGACGTTAACCCTGCTGGACGGTGCCGCACGTCATAACGTACAGGTCCTGATAACCGACAGCGGACAGCGAACCGGCACAGGCAGTGCGCTGATGGCCATGAAAGATGCCGGGGTGAACACATATCGCTGGCAGGGGGGAGAACAGCGACCGGCCACCATCATCAGTGAACCTGACCGAAATGTCCGCTATGCCCGGCTGGCCGGAGATTTTGCGGTCAGCGTGAAAGCCGGAGAAGAGATCGTGGCACAGGTCAGCGGGGTACGGGAACAGGCCATACTGACACAGGCCATTCGCAGTGAGCTGAAAACACAGGGCGTGCTCGGACACCCGGAGGTAACCATGACCGCCCTTGCACCGGTCTGGCTGGACAGCCGGAGCCGTTATCTGCGGGATATGTACCGACCAGGGATGGTGATGGAGCAGTGGAACCCGGAGACACGCAGTCATGACCGCTATGTGATTGACCGGGTGACGGCGCAGAGTCACAGCCTGACCCTGCGGAATGCGCAGGGCGAAACGCAGGTGGTGCGTATTTCCTCCCTGGACAGCAGCTGGTCGTTGTTCCGGCCGGAAAAAATGCCGGTGGCAGATGGCGAGCGACTGAGGGTGACAGGGAAAATTCCCGGACTCCGCGTCTCCGGCGGTGACCGCCTGCAGGTGTCGTCCGTCAGTGAAGACGCGATGACGGTTGTTGTGCCGGGGCGGGCTGAACCGGCCTCCCTGCCTGTGAGCGACTCACCATTCACGGCACTGAAGCTGGAGAATGGCTGGGTGGAAACGCCCGGGCATTCCGTCAGCGACAGTGCGACGGTTTTTGCCTCCGTCACACAGATGGCAATGGACAATGCCACCCTGAACGGTCTGGCCCGCAGTGGTCGTGATGTCCGGCTGTATTCCTCACTGGATGAAACCCGTACTGCGGAAAAACTCTCCCGCCATCCCTCCTTTACGGTGGTTTCTGAGCAGATAAAAGCGCGGGCCGGTGAGACATTGCTGGAAACCGCTATCAGTCTGCAGAAAGCCGGGCTTCACACGCCGGCACAGCAGGCCATTCATCTGGCCCTTCCGGTGCTGGAAAGTAAAAACCTGGCCTTCAGCATGGTGGACCTGCTGACAGAGGCAAAGTCGTTTGCTGCAGAAGGAACCGGTTTTACTGAACTGGGAGGGGAAATCAATGCGCAGATAAAACGGGGTGATTTACTGTATGTGGATGTGGCAAAAGGCTATGGCACAGGCCTGCTGGTTTCCCGTGCGTCGTATGAGGCAGAAAAGAGCATCCTTCGCCATATTCTCGAAGGTAAGGAGGCGGTCACGCCGCTGATGGAGAGAGTATCTGGCGAACTCATGGAGAAACTGACATCAGGACAGCGCGCCGCCACCCGCATGATACTGGAAACGTCCGACCGTTTCACGGTGGTGCAGGGCTATGCCGGCGTGGGTAAGACCACACAGTTCCGGGCGGTGATGTCAGCCGTGAACATGCTGCCGGAGAGTGAACGTCCCCGTGTCGTGGGGCTGGGCCCCACGCACCGTGCGGTCGGGGAGATGCGCAGCGCCGGCGTGGATGCACAGACGCTGGCGTCCTTTCTGCATGACACGCAGCTGCAGCAGCGCAGCGGAGAAACGCCGGATTTCAGCAACACGCTGTTCCTGCTCGATGAGAGCTCAATGGTGGGCAATACCGACATGGCACGGGCATACGCCCTGATTGCGGCCGGTGGTGGTCGTGCCGTGGCCAGTGGTGACACGGACCAGCTGCAGGCCATCGCGCCCGGTCAGCCTTTCCGTCTCCAGCAGACGCGCAGTGCTGCCGATGTGGCCATCATGAAGGAGATTGTGCGTCAGACCCCGGAACTGCGGGAGGCGGTATACAGCCTGATTAACCGGGATGTGGAAAGGGCACTGTCCGGGCTTGAGAGTGTGAAACCGTCTCAGGTGCCACGTCTGGAGGGCGCATGGGCACCGGAGCACTCCGTGACGGAGTTCAGTCACAGCCAGGAAGCGAAACTGGCAGAAGCGCAGCAGAAGGCGATGCTGAAAGGGGAGGCTTTCCCGGATGTCCCCATGACACTGTATGAAGCCATTGTCCGCGACTATACCGGCAGGACACCGGAAGCACGGGAGCAGACGCTGATTGTCACGCACCTGAATGAGGACCGGCGCGTGCTGAACAGCATGATTCATGATGCACGGGAAAAGGCCGGAGAGCTGGGGAAAGAGCAGGTCATGGTGCCTGTTCTGAACACAGCGAATATACGCGACGGGGAGCTGCGTCGTCTCTCCACCTGGGAGAATAACCCGGATGCCCTTGCCCTGGTGGATAATGTGTATCACCGGATTGCCGGTATCAGCAAGGATGACGGGCTGATAATCCTGCAGGATGCGGAAGGTAACACGCGGCTGATTTCGCCCCGGGAGGCGGTGGCTGAAGGCGTCACACTGTACACTCCGGACACCATCCGGGTGGGAACCGGTGACCGGATGCGCTTCACGAAGAGTGACCGGGAGCGTGGTTATGTGGCCAACAGCGTCTGGACGGTGACAGCGGTTTCCGGTGACAGTGTCACGCTGTCGGACGGACAGCAGACCCGGGTGATTCGCCCCGCTCAGGAGCGGGCAGAGCAACATATTGACCTGGCCTATGCCATCACTGCGCACGGTGCGCAGGGGGCAAGTGAAACCTTTGCCATCGCGCTTGAAGGTACGGAAGGCGGCCGGAAACAGATGGCCGGCTTTGAGTCAGCCTATGTTGCCCTGTCGCGTATGAAGCAGCATGTGCAGGTGTACACCGATAACCGTCAGGGCTGGACGGATGCCATTAACAATGCCGTACAGAAAGGAACTACCCACGATGTGCTGGAGCCGAAAGCTGACCGGGAGGTCATGAATGCAGAGCGGCTGTTCAGTACGGCACGAGAGCTGCGGGACGTGGCGGCAGGGCGTGCCGTTCTCCGTCAGGCGGGACTTGCCGGGGGAGACAGTACTGCACGGTTTATTGCACCTGGGCGCAAATATCCGCAGCCGTATGTGGTACTGCCGGCGTTTGACCGTAACGGCAAGTCAGCAGGTATCTGGCTGAACCCACTGACCACGGATGACGGAAACGGGCTGCGGGGATTCGGCGGTGAAGGCCGGGTGAAAGGCAGCGGGGATGCGCAGTTCGTGGCCCTGCAGGGCAGCCGTAACGGAGAAAGCCTGCTGGCTGATAATATGCAGGATGGTGTCCGGATTGCCCGTGATAACCCCGACAGCGGTGTGGTGGTGAGAATCGCCGGTGAAGGTCGTCCGTGGAATCCCGGTGCCATCACCGGTGGTCGCGTGTGGGGGGATATCCCGGACAACAGCGTCCAGCCGGGAGCCGGAAACGGTGAACCGGTCACGGCAGAGGTACTGGCACAGCGGCAGGCAGAAGAGGCCATCCGCCGTGAAACGGAACGCCGTGCGGATGAGATTGTCAGAAAAATGGCAGAGAACAAACCTGACCTGCCTGATGATAAAACGGAGCATGCAGTGAGGGAGGTTGCCGGGCAGGAGCGTGACCGGACTGTCACTTCTGAACGGGAAGCCGCACTGCCGGAGAGCGTGCTGCGTGAACCACAACGGGAGCGGGAAGCGGTCCAGGAGGTTGCCCGGGAAAATCTGTTGCAGGAGCGACTTCAGCAGATGGAACGGGATATGGTTCGTGACCTGCAGAAAGAGAAAACGCTGGGCGGGGACTGATGCTGTTGACCCGGGCCGTTTGTGTTAACCCCATAAGGAGATTGCTGATATGGAAACTTACCCTGGCCCTGATGATATCCGGAAAAACACAGCAGACATACTGAAAGCGTTAACCGTGGACAATATTCCTGAGCGTCATGGCTTTACGGTGGAGTTGGCATCGCTGAAAAACTGCATAAACGATGATGAGTATTGCTACATGACGTTTTATGAAACGGGGTACGCTTTCCTGAAAGCCTTACTGAGAACCCGGCTGAGACTTAAAAAAACCGACCCCGCGCATCCGTTGCTGCCCCTCATCTCTTCGTCGGTGGAAGCACTCAGAACACAGCTCAAGGAAAATGAAGTTTACGTCCGCCTTTTAATCAGGATGGATGCTGTTTCCCCACGGGTTGGTGTAATGAATGTGTCTCTTCTCGGCCTTACCGCAGTGATGATACTGATTCTGGGGGGATCTGTGCTGGCACATGTATGGCTTTAAAGTTTTCTGAAGGCGTGATGATATGGAGAATATGAATAACACAGCCAGTGTGGTCATGAAAACCCGGGAGTGGCCGGAGCGCCTTCTTGTCTGGTCCCCCGGACAGCGGGATATCATCAAAACTGTGGCTCTGGTACTGATGGTGCTGGACCACATCAATCTGATATTTCAGCTGAAGCAGGAGTGGATGTTTCTGGCCGGGCGGGGTGCGTTTCCGCTGTTTGCCCTGGTGTGGGGGCTGAATCTGTCCCGCCATGCGCATATCAGGCAGTCGGCCATTAACCGGCTGTGGGGATGGGGAATTATTGCCCAGTTCGCGTATTATCTGGCAGGCTTTCCCTGGTATGAGGGGAATATCCTGTTTGCCTTTGCAGTTGCGGCACAGGTACTGACATGGTGTGAAATGCGCAGCCTGTGGCGTTCTGTGGGGACCATGTTATTGCTGGCAGTATGGTTGCCTTTGTCCGGCACCAGTTACGGCATTGCCGGGCTGCTGATGCTGGCGGTCAGCCACCGGCTGTACCGGGCGGAAGACAGAACGGAACGTCTGGCGCTGGTTGCCTGCCTGCTGGTCATGATTCCGGCGCTTAACCTTGCCTCCAGTGATGCGGCGGCGGTGGCCGGCCTTGTGATGACGGTGCTGACCGTTGGTCTGGTGTCGTGTGCAGGGGAATCATTACCCCGTTTCTGGCCCGGGGATTTTTTCCCGACTTTTTATGCCTGTCATCTGGCGGTGCTGGGCGTTCTGGCACTGTGACGGGTGTGGTATCTTTGACCGTAACAGGATGATTCGTCAGAGGCAGAACACAGTATGACAGAGCAGAAGCGACCGGTACTGACACTGAAGCGGAAAACGGAAGGGGAGACGCCTGTCCGCAGCCGGAAAACTATCATCAATGTCACCACGCCACCAAAGTGGAAGGTGAAAAAGCAGAAGCTGGCCGAGAAAGCGGCCCGGGAAGCAGAGCTGGCGGCAAAAAAAGCGCAGGCCAGACAGGCGCTGTCCATTTATTTGTCTCTGCCCACACTGGATGATGCCGTGAACACCCTGAAGCCCTGGTGGCCGGGATTATTTGACGGTGACACACCCCGGCTTCTGGCCTGCGGTATCCGGGACGTGTTACTGGAAGACGTGGCGCAGCGGAATATCCCGCTCTCTCATAAAAAACTGCGCCGTGCGCTGAAGGCCATCACCCGTTCAGAAAGCTATCTGTGTGCCATGAAAGCCGGTGCCTGCCGGTATGACACGGAAGGGTATGTGACGGAGCATATTTCTCTGGAGGAGGAAGCGTATGCGGCAGCGCGTCTGGTGAAAATCCGCCGTCAGAACCGGATAAAGGCTGAACTTCAGGCTGTGCTTGATGAGAAATAAAAAGGCCTCCCCGAAAGAGTGAGGAGGCTGAAACAATAAGGCTTAAAAGGAAATAACTTCCATACCCGAAAGGAAGTCAGTCCCTGAATTATTTAACACCATAATACTGACGGGTTAAAGGGGGAGTGATAAAGATGAATGGATTCAGAAACCGTTCACGAAACGGTCAGGTCTGGCGCTGGCGGCGTGCCGGAGGCTGGGCTGTAACTCTGGAAGTCAGGGGACGCTGGATGGAAGCTGCTGAAGCATGGCGACGGGCTGCCTGTATAGCTCCCCGGACAGACTGGCAGCAGTTTGCCCGGCAAAGGGCTGAACACTGTCGCTGCTGGAGCAGGGGGAACGAAAAAGCAGCCTCCTGCGACCAGGTGCAGGAGGCTGAAAGGAGTTCATAAATATTGATTTTCTGACTATCCGGTCGGGCAGGATGACCGGATGCTTCTGAGTAGCACAGAGTTTTTTCCGTATTAAGTCGCGATTTTATATTTTGTGATTAATTTCACAAAACAAGGTGTTATTCAATGTGGGCTGCAATATTCAGGATGCCTGAAATACGGAGGCCATTGATTTGTTATGGAGAATAATATGAGTTGGTTACCTCCATTCATGGGCTACTGCCTATTGTGACAGCGCAGGCACTGCGCTTATATGGCTCTTCAGTTGTAACTGTTCGGCGAGAGTCATCAGTCGTTGATGTTGTAGTTCTATCATCGCGCTACTCAGGTTTTGATATCCCTATAGCTCTTCACTGACGATACAGTGCCGTAGCAACAGGCTGAACTTGTCCCTGGCTTTTGTGATACAGGCAGATATTTTGTTTACTCCTTAATGGTATACTTGGTACTCCAATGTAGAAGAGGGATTATATGAAATCTGTTCTTGATGAGAATATGCACCATTTATCACAACTATCCCGCCATATTGATTTAAGGGGTAAGGAAATTTTTGAGGATGATTTTTACGGAAAAGTTTATGATGATCCTGAACATCCGGGTGAATATCATTTGAACCGTGTCGTTACAGATGTAAGGTCCCCTCTGTTGACTGTTTTTAAGCCCGAAAAAAGTAATGGCACAGGTATACTTGTCATCCCCGGGGGGGGGTATCAGGCTGTCATGTTTGACAAGGAGGGAACAGCATTAGCACCATTCTTTTTGTCTGAAGGGTATACTCTCTTTGTTCTGACTTATCGTCTTCCTTCTTCTGAAACCGAAGAAGGGAAAAACAGAGCCCTTAATGATGCAGTACAGGCATTGTCTCTTATCAAAAGAAATGCGGAACAATGGGCGCTGCAAAAAAACAGAATTGGTGTACTGGGGTTTTCAGCTGGGGGGCATATTGCTGCCAGCCTTATATCCTGTCTTGACCGGCACGGGCAAAGTGAATGTCCAGACTTTGCTGGACTTATCTACCCGGTTATATCAATGAGTGATGAAATAACCCATCAGGGCTCAAAAGAGAGACTGCTGGGTCTGGAGGCTTCAGACAGTACAGTGATGCAACACAGCATTGAAAACTGCGTGACCAGTACATTTCCTCCGGTGTTTCTTCTTCATTGTTGCGATGATCCGCTTGTTCCGGTTAATAACAGCCTCAAAATGTACCAGGCGTTATTGAAACATAATGTTCCGGTCGAGATGCATTTATTTCAGTCAGGAGGGCATGGGTTCGGTGTTCAATGGGCTCGAGAATTGCCTGTTCATATATGGCCTGAGTTGTTTGTCGCATGGTTAAAATCCCAGTTAATATAAATTTACCATATCCACACCTTAACTAAGGCGGCGCTGAAGATGAATTTCCATCAATAATTCTGCTTTATCGGCATCATGTTCTATTATTGCTTGGAGTATTTCAATGTGTTGTAAATGTGTATTTTTATTTTGTGTATATGTCATATTGTTCTTCTCCAAAGGTTTTGCCATGATTAACCATTCAGAAAATGCAGTGTGTATTGTCTGCAAAATTTTGTTTCCTGGAATTTCTGCCAGAATACGATGAAATTCAATGTCATAATGAGAATAGCATTCGGTTGTTTTCAGACAGTTGTGGTGCACAGCAAGAATATTTTTAAGTCTGTTGATATCCTCTTCAGAGGCTTTTTTTGCGGCATAACGAACAAGGTTGGTTTCAAAGAAAATGCGTAACCTCTCAAATTCAGTCACGCCATCTTCTGTAGCCAGGAAATCTTTAACAATACCGGATAAACCGTTAATAATAGTTTCTGCCGATGGGCGGGATACGCTGGCCTTCTCTCCTTTGTTATATTTTATTAATCCCTTGTGTCTTAGTGTGCTGAGAGCTTCCCTCACTGAAGGACGTCCTACACCGAAGAATTCCATCATCTCTCTTTCTGAAGGTAGGTATTCACCTTCTTTAATTTCTTCGCGACGAATCATTCCTTCGAGTTCTTCAGCTACGATTTCAGAAAGTTTTTTTGTCACAACAGGTTTTCTTTTAGCTGTCAGTCCACTTACTGTTTTTTTCTCATTATTAATCATACGGATATCTGCTGATGGATTGGAACAACGTTTTCAGATCTTGCCATATATACAAGAGATATTAAAGCAATGAAAAAAAGAATTTCTCAAGAAAAAACATCCTGTTCTTATATGTATCATATTGATAATAAAAATAATTATGAAGAATGCTCTCTTCCGGAAGAAAGAGAGGTTGATTTCTGGTATGTACTTCCTCTGGCCGGCCAGTCCAATGCAATGGCTTACGGGGAAGGATTACCTCTTCCTGATTCACTGGATCGTCCAGACCCCAGAATCAGGCAGTTAGCGCGCAGAGCATCAGTCACGCCAGGCGGAAGGAGTTGTAGCTATAACGAAATAATCCCTGCGGATCATTGTCTGCATGATGTGCAGGACATGAGTATTTTTAATCATCCCCGGGCAATACTGGAGAAAGGACAATATGGGTGTGTAGGTCAGGGTTTGCATATTGCTAAAAAGATGTTGCCTTATCTTCCTGATAATGTGGGTATTCTTTTAGTTCCCTGCAGTCGTGGCGGAGCTGCGTTCACGTCAGGAAATACAGGCTCATTCAGCCTATGCTCAGGAGCAAGCGGTGACTCCATGCGCTGGGGGATTAATATGCCTCTGTACTTTGATTTAGTCAGCAGAACGAAAGCGGCTCTTGATTTTAATCCCCGTAACAGACTTCTGGCTGTTTGCTGGATGCAGGGGGAATTTGATCTTATGTCAGAACATTATCAGGAACAGCCCCGCTTGTTTAACGATATGGTGGATGCTTTCAGGGGCGAGTTACAAGATTATTCGGAACGCTGTAACTCGGGTAATAGTTATACCGTGCCGTGGTTATGTGGCGATACCACATGGTACTGGAAAACAGAATATCCGGAATCTTATGCCTGTATATACGGAAATTACAGGAATCAATTAGAAAGGTATGTGTACTTTATTAAATTTCAGGACGAGCAAGAGAGAGGATTAACTAATGAACCGGAGGAAGACCGGGATAATTCCGAGTATGGATATTTGGGCTCTGGATGGAGAACGGAATCAAACTGGACGACACCACTAAGAAGTTCTCATTTTAGTAGCCAGGCTCGACGAGGTGTGGTGGCTGGAGGTTTTGCAAACGTGATAGTCAGATTAATGAAAGCAAATGATAACATATTGAAATAAAAATGTTTATTGAGGTGGTGAAAAATTATTCGTGAAAATGATCACATAATGCCCAGGATTTTATGGACGAATTTTGCCCTCGTTGGTGTACTAGGTATCCCATCATATCGAATAATATCATTGTGAGGTTTTATGTTGTCTTCGGGATTAAAAGGGATCATCTCTGCATTACCTACTCCATTTAATAATGCGCAGCAGATTGATACTGAAAGTCTGAAAAAACTTGTCCGCTTTAATATTGAGCAAGGCATGCATGGTATCTATGTCGGTGGTTCGACTGGGGAAGCTTTTCTTCAGGATGTCACTGAAAGAGAGAAAGTTCTTGAAACAGTGGCTGAAGAGGCTGGCGGAAAACTTACCCTGATTGCACATGTTGGAGCCATCAGTACACGTGATAGCCAGTTGCTGGCAAGAGCCGCTGTAAAATATGGTTTTGACGCTATTTCAGCAGTTACCCCCTTTTATTACCCTTTCTCATTTGAAGAACATTGTGCTCATTATCAGGCCATTATTAATGAGGCTGATGGTCTTCCGATGGTGGTATATAATATTCCGGCTTTAAGTGGAGTTAAGTTATCACTGGACCAGATTAATACACTAGTAAGGTTGCCAGGTGTTCAGGCTCTGAAACAAACATCGGGTGATTTATTTCAGATGGAGCAAATCAGAAGGCAGCATCCGGAACTGATTTTGTACAATGGTTATGATGAAATTTTTGCTTCTGGGGTGATTGCTGGAGCTGATGGAGGCATTGGAAGCACATATAATATCATGGGGTGGCGTTATAAGAATATACTTTCAGCTATTGAAAAAGGTGATATACAAACAGCCAGACAGATTCAGGCAGAATGCAATAAGGTTATTGATACTTTAATAAAAACAGGTGTGCTGGCAGGAATTAAATCGTTACTTCATTTTATGAATGTCATAAACAATCCTGCATGCCGGAAGCCATTTTTTCCTGTAAATAAAAAATACCTTCCTGAATTACAGCAATTGGCACAAAAGCTAATGGCCGAAAAAGATAATTGTTAGGATAATTCCGGATGAATAACAGTGGCTTCATCCGGATAATAACTCTGACGGGTGACTTTATGGCTACTTTAGCAATAGATATAGGTGGTACAAAGATTTCAGCGGCAATTATTGGTCAGGACAGAAAACTGACGATGATACGGCAGCTCCCTACGCCGCACAGCAAAAGTATACATGACCTGAACATTGCGTTAAGTCAGTTGCTTGCACCTTTAATCCCTTTCGCCAGCCGATACGCCGTTGCTTCGACAGGGATCATTGAGCATGGTTTTTTGACAGCACTGAATCCATCTAATCTTGGAGGGTTAGCACTCTATCCACTGGAGAAATATCTAAATGATCTTACAGGACTACCCGGTGTAGTTATTAATGATGCACAGGCGGCTACATGGGCTGAATACAGTGTTGTTCATGAAAAAATAAAAAGCATGGTTTATATCACTGTCTCAACAGGTGTTGGTGGAGGAATTATTCATGACAGAAAATTACTGTCAAGTGAAACTGGCCTTGCTGGCCATATAGGGCATCTTATTTCAGATATAAATGGTCCTTTATGCGGATGCGGTCGTAGGGGGTGTGTTGAAGCTGTCGCATCCGGAACGGCAATAATGAATTCTGCTCAGAAAGAACTGGCAGGCCACAGTACGAAAGATATTTTTTTACGTGCGGCTAAGGGGGAGCCTGAGGCATTAAAACTGAAGGAAAGATCCACACAGGCAATAGCCGGGTTGATAGCCGATCTTAAGATGATCACTGATTGTCAGCTTGTTGTTATTGGTGGCAGTGTCGGACTTGCACATGGCTATATTTCATCAGTTTCAGCACATCTATCTCAGTACCCTGAGGTTTACTATGTCCCGGTAGCTCCCGCTGTATATCGCCATAATTCGGGAATGTTGGGGGCAACGATGTTGGCTGAGGAGAGAATAAAATAAATGACATAGGAAAATAACTTCAAACAGTCATTAATTTTATAAAAAATAATTAATAATCCCGAGGTTAATTATGGATACTTGTATTCAGAATAAGCAGGTGTGGTACAAACACTTATCACCGAAGCAGTGGAAAATATTTTCAGCTGCATGGATTGGGTATTTACTTGATGGTTTTGACTTTGTTCTTATATCCCTTGTTCTTACGGAAGTCAGGCATGAATTTGGACTATCCACCATAGAAGCCGCCAGCCTTATATCTGCTGCATTTATATCGCGATGGTTTGGAGGGCTTTTTATTGGTGCCATGTCTGACAAGATGGGGCGTCGGATGGCCATGGTATTAAGTATCATTTTATTTTCGCTTGGCACTCTGGCTTGTGGTCTGGCTCCCGGATATGCAGTAATGTTTATTGCTCGCATAGTTATCGGGCTTGGAATGGCTGGAGAATATGGGTCAAGTGTGACTTATGTCATCGAAAGCTGGCCGGTAAAACTTCGTAATAAGGCATCTGGTTTTTTGATTTCTGGTTTTTCCGTGGGTGGGGGATTGGCTGCTCAGGTATACAGCTTAGTGGTTCCATTATGGGGATGGAGAGCGTTATTTTTTGTAGGTATTTTGCCTATTATTTTTGCTTTTTACTTGCGTAAAAATCTCCCGGAATCCGACGACTGGAAAAAACGCCAGGAGGAAAATCGCCCCGTCAGAACGATGGTTGATATTCTTTATAAAGAAAAAAATAAATATAAAAATATCTTTCTTTCATGTGTTGCATTTGCCTGCCTCTATATTTGCTTTTCAGGAGTCACGGCTAATGCTGTTCTGATAACAATAATGGCTTTGTGCTGTGCTGGCGTGTTCATTAGCTTCATTTATCAGGGAATGGGTAAGCGGTGGCCAACCGGTATTATGCTTATGCTGGTTGTTATGTTTTGTTTTCTGTATGGATGGCCACTTCAGGCGTTTCTGCCGACATGGTTGAAAGAAGATATGTCGTACTCACCAGAAGTCGTTGCAAATATTTTCATGCTGGCAGGTTTTGGCTCTGCAGTAGGCAGTTGCATCGGCGGCTTTATGGGGGACTGGCTTGGTACTCGTAAAGCGTATGTTATATCACTGTTGATTGGTCAGCTCGTCATTATTCCTGTTTTTATGGTTGACAGAGAACATGTCTGGTTGCTCGGATTACTGATATTTACTCAGCAGGTTTTTGGTCAGGGAATTGGTGCACTGGTGCCAAAAATTATCAGCGGGTATTTTGAAGTTGAGCAACGGGCTGCTGCCCTGGGCTTTATTTATAATGTTGGTTCACTGGGTGGGGCCTGTGCGCCAGTGCTGGGCGCGGTTGTCGCTTCTCATTTTAGCCTGGGAACAGCAATGTGTTCGCTGGCATTTGTCCTGACATTTGTTGTTCTGATTCTTATTGGTTTTGATATGCCATCCCGTGTTCAACGCTGGATTAACCCTGCAGAAGCACTTGAGTTTGATACAGTGGACGGTAAACCTTTTTTAGGTGCTAAAAGACATCATTCAGAATAATACAGGTTTAGTTATATGGAACAAGAATATACATACAGGTATGTAAGTTATGATATTCTCAGTGGTGAGGAGATCAAACTAGATAACCGGTATTTATCTGAAGAAGGTATTATGTCGGATATTAAAAAACCGATAATTACAGTCGTCTCTTCAGAACAGATAAGTGGCTCTTGCATTCTTATTATTCCAGGTGGTGGATATAGAAGAATTGTTTATGGCCGGGAAGGGATATCTGTAGCAAAATTTTTAGCATCAGCAGGATATACTACATTTATTCTTTCTTACAGGCTGCCAGAATCGATTAATGGTGGATATTATGTTCTGAATGATGCTAACAGTGCACTTAAATTTATAAAAGAATGGTCTGTTCGTAATGCTATACAGCTTAAGAGCCTGGGCGTTATTGGTTTTTCTGCTGGCGGACATGTAGCTTCATGGCTTGTTAGCAATAACTATTCTTGCAATGATTGTATTCGTCCGGATTATCTGGCTCTTCTGTATCCTGTAGTCTCTATGAAGAAAAATATCGCGCACACAGGTTGCAGAAGAAGACTGATAATCGATGAAAGCAATGAAAACATTTACAGTGTTGAGTTAAATATACCCGGAGAGATGCCTCCGGTGTTTATTGTTCATTCAACGGATGATAATGATGTTTCTGTTGAACATTCATTAAGGCTGACTAATGCGTTACTCAAAATAAAAAGCTCTGTTGATGTTCATTTTTTTGAGAAAGGAGGACACGGATTTGGAATATCAGATACAACAGGGTTGCCAGTAAAAAGCTGGACGGTTCTTTTTTTAAACTGGTTAGCGTCTCATTCTTTTCACTGTTAATAGTGGTTGCAGTTCCTGGTATTTTAAATAAACCAATCGTACAGGATATATTTATGAAGAAGTCAGGTTCTCTAATTGCTGTTTTGCTTCTGGGATTACCGTTGTGTTCTCAGGCTCTTACTCTTAATCTCAGGGGAGGCTACCGAAGTGCCAGTCATGCTTATGAAACACTGATACAGGTCAGCCAGGGCTGGAATAACGGATGGTGGGCAAGTTTTGAATCAAACAGCTGGAACACAATTCATGAGAATAGTAATGAATTTCTTGCTCTTAATTACAATAAAATAGATGTAAACCGCACATATAAACTGGATGACAAATGGGCGCTTATTCCTGGTATTCAGACGCAATGGATGTCTGCAGGAAGCCAGTATAATCCTTATCTGAAACTTTCTTATCAGGTGAGTCCTGATCTAAATCTGGCATTACGCTATCGTTATGACTGGAAGGCCTTTCGTCAGACGGACCTTGACGGAAATCGTGCCAGAAATAATCAGCATCAGATAGATGGTTATTTAACTTATCGTATAAATGATGACTGGCTTTTTGCATGGCAGACGACTGTATATACGAAGGTTAATAATTTCAGGTACGGTAATCATAAAAGAGCTGCAACAGAAAATGCCTTTGTGCTGCAATATAAACTGTCACCGACCTTTACCCCTTATGTTGAATATGATTATCTCGATAAACAGGGAGTATATAAAGGAAGAGATAATATTGCTGAAAACAGCTACCGTGTTGGCTTACTCGTTAATTTCTGAGGTGAACATATGAAAGTTAAACTGCTGACAGCTGCCATAACCGCGATGTTACTGGTATCAGCCAGTCATGCCTCAGTGCTGCCGAAACTTCCTGAGTCGTTTAAATATGGAACAGGAGTGATTTTAAACGATACTGTTTATATTGGTCTCGGAAGTATGGGGAACCACTGGTACAGCATAAATTTGGGGGACGCGACTCCGAAATGGACAGAAATTGCTGCCTGGCCGGATGTTCCCCGGGAGCAGGCAACTGCTACGGTAGTCAATGGTAAAATTTATGTCTTGGGTGGTACAGGAAAAGATAAATCTGGCGTCGTACAGCTACAGGATGATGTTTATTCCTATGATCCATTAAAAAATGAATGGAAAAATATGGGAACCCGTCCACCGATCAGCCTTGCTGGTCATGTCAGTTTTTCCTGGAAAGGGCAGATAATATCGACAGGAGGGGTTAACAAAAATATCTTTAATGGCTATTTTTCTGATATAAGCAAAGCTGGCGATAATGCTTTTCAAAAAAATAAAATAAATTATCACTATTTCAGTAAACCTGTAAGTGATTATTTTCTGAATAAACAACTGATTACCTGGGATCCAGAAACTGGACAATGGAAAAATATGGGGGAAGTACCTTTTACCGGAACGGCAGGTTCTTCTGCTATTGTGGATGGTAACACTATCTGGCTTATTGGTGGAGAACGGAAACCGGGTCTCAGAACAACAGCAGTATGGTCCGGAACATTACAAAATGAGGGTATTAAGTGGATCCGGCTCCCACCCGTTGCCTCTCCTGATGGTGTATCAGGCGCCTATGCCTCATTAGTTCATGGGCAGGTATTACTGGCTGGAGGAGCAAACTTTCCGGGGGCTGCCAGTAATTACGCAAAAGGTAAAAACTGGTCCCATGCAGGTCTGGAAAAACACTATTCTAAAGATGTTTATGTTCTTAAGAATGCTAAATGGACTAAAGCTGGAGTTTTGCCTGAAGGGCTTGCATATGGTGTTTCGCTGCCATGGAAAGATGGTATGTTACTCATTGGAGGAGAGACAACGGGAGGACGTGCCACTTCTGACATGATATTTATTTCAGAAAAAGCCAATAAATTAATTATACAGTAGAGTCTGTAAGTATTTCTGATTAGCTCAAATTGTACATTGAGAACCGAGCGTTTATTTTAAGAAAACGGGAGGGTTCTGGAAAAGCTGAGTACAGATTTTGTTTATCTGCGCTCAGGTAACTGGTATGCAGATAAGGCTGCTGGCTTGAGAGCCAGCAGCTTATGTACTTCATGAGCTGTTCTGTTGTCATATCAACTCATGGTAAATCGAATATATAAGACATAGTTATTTTATATAAAATCATTTAACTGGTTCAGCACACTATTCTTCTTCCTTGCAGAGAGGTCAAGGTTTATGACGAAATATGCCCTTATGGGGTTGCTGCCGTGTGCGCCACGGTGTTGTGTTTTTCACTGATATTCAGGTAACGGTTATGTGAGTTGAATATTCACGGGGGAAATACTAATACAGTGGTGCAGGTAACTCTGGCCTACGAAGCACGGAAGTAAGCTGCCGGGCGGGGACGGAAGTCCCCGCTTTCCGGACGTGTGAGGTATTTCAGGGGCAGACACCCGACATGCCAGAAACAGCCGATCCCGCCCGGGGTCGGCACCCGGGTTAAGGCATCTCCTGTTTTTCAGCCATTTAGCGACAAAATTCACACTAAACGACAGTAATCCCCGTTGATTTGTGCGCCAACACAGATCGTCGTCACAATTCTCAAGTCGCTGATTTCAAAAAACTGTAGTATCCTCTGCGAAACGATCCCTGTTTAAGTATTGAGGAGGGGAGATGGCACAGACAGAAAATGCAGTGACTTCCTCATCAGGTACAAAGCGAGCATACAGAAAAGGTAATCCTCTGACGCTTGCAGAACGTCAGCAGGCATCCCTGGCAAGAAAACGAGCTACACATAAAGAACTCAGAGTATTCATTCCTGCTGCGTTAAAAGCGCAATTGCAGGAGATGTGTGAAGCTGAGGGCGTTACTCAGGCTGAGATGATTGCCGAACTGATAAAGCAGAAGAGTGCTTTTAGCTAACTAAAATGTAGCGACATCACATTCTTGCCTGTTTCTGATGTGCGTGATAGATTACTGATCGTTTAAGGAATTTTGTGGCTGGCCACGCCATAAGGTGGCAGGGAACTGGTTCTGATGTGGATGTACAGGAACCAGAAAAGTGAAAACCCCGATAATCTTCGACTAGTTTGGCGACTGAGAAGATTACCGGGGCCATCTAAAAACCGTATAGCCAACAATTCAGCTATGCGGGGAGTATAGTTATATGCCCGGAAAAGTTCAAGACTTCTTTCTGTGCTCACTCCTTCTGCGCATTGTAAGTGCAGGATGGTGTGACTGATCTTCAACAAACGTATTACCGTCAGGTAAAGAACCCGAATCCGGTGTTCACACCCCGTGAAGGTGCCGGGACGCTTCCGTTTTGCGAGAAGCTGATGGAAAAGGCGGTGGGCTTCACCTCCCGTTTTGATTTCGCCATTCATGTGGCACATGCCCGTTCGAAGGGCCTGCGCCGGCGTATGCCACCGGTACTGCGTCGCCGGGCGATTGATGCGCTGCTGCAGGGGCTGTGTTTTCACTATGACCCGCTGGCCAACCGCGTCCAGTGCTCCATCACCACACTGGCTATTGAGTGCGGACTGGCGACGGAGTCTTCTACCGGAACACTCTCCATCACCCGTGCCACCCGTGCCCTGACATTCCTGTCAGAGCTGGGGCTGATTACCTACCAGACGGAATATGACCCGCTTATTGGCTGCAACATTCCGACCGATATCACGTTCACACCGGCGCTGTTTGCCGCCCTCGATGTGTCTGAGGTGGCGGTGGCTTCCGCACGCCGCAGTCGTGTGGAATGGGAAAACAGACAGCGCAAAAAGCAGGGGCTGGATACCCTGGGTATGGATGAACTGATAGCGAAAGCCTGGCGTTTTGTGCGTGAGCGTTTCCGCAGTTACCAGACAGAGCTTAAGTCCCGTGGAATAAAGCGTGCCCGTGCGCGTCGTGATGCGAACAGGGAACGTCAGGATATCGTCACCCTGGTGAAACGGCAGCTGACGCGTGAAATCGCGAAAGGGCGCTTCACTGCCAGTCGTGAGGCGGTAAAACGCGAAGTGGAGCGTCGTGTGAAGGAGCGCATGATTCTGTCACGTAACCGTAATTACAGCCGGCTGGCTACTGCTTCCCCCTGAAAGTGACCTCCTCTGAATAATCCGGCCCGCGCCGGAGGCATCCGCACGTCTGAAGCCCGCCAGTGCACAAAAAAGCAGCTCCGCATACAAAAAACAACCTCATCATCCCCCTTCAGGCGCATCCGGTTCCCCCAGTTTTTGATGCAAAACACGTCTCACAGACGGGCAATTTTGTTTATCCACATTTAACTGCAATGGACTTCCCGATAAGGTTACAACCGTTCATGTCATAAAGCGCCAGCCGCCAGCCTTACAGGGTGCAATGTATCTTTTAAACACCTGTTTATATCTCCTTTAAACTACTTTATTACATTCATTTAAAAAGAAAACATATTCACTGCCTGTCCTGTGGACAGACAGATATGCACCTCCCACCGCAAGCGGCGGGCCCCAAGCCAAGCCGCTTTAGTTACAACACTCAAATACAACCACCAGAAAAACCCCGGTCCCGCGCAGAACTGAAACCACAAAGCCCCTCCCTCATAACTGAAAAGCGGCCCCGCCCCGGCCCAAAGGGCCGGAACAGAGTCGATTTTAATTATGAATGTTGTAACTAAGAATACTCGTCGCTGTCAGTCTTCCGGCTGGATGTATTGAGTACACGCTCGTAAGCGGCCCTGACGGCCCGCTAACGCGGAGATACGCCCCGACTTCGGGAAACCCTCGTCGGAGCCACTCCGACCGCGCACAAAAACTCTATCATGGCTGAAAGTAGGTACCGCTTAGCAGGACAGGGATGGGATAGGTGATATCTATCAATCTGTACCGGCTTATGCCGGGCTTCGGCGGTTTTACTCCTGTGCCATATGCTACAACAGAGTACCGCCTTCCATGCCGCTGACGCGGCATCCGCTACGTGTCAATACATTTGTCATTACGCATGATCGTGTATAAACCGTGCTGGGCTTACTGTTGGGCTGAAAGTTATATTTTTATTAAACATTCCGCGTTAAAGTCTGGTATTTTTTATTGCGAATGTTATATTTAAATATAACTTTTATGGAGGCGTAATATGCATACCACTCGACTGAAGAAGGTTGGCGGCTCAGTAATGCTGACCGTTCCACCGGCACTGCTGAATGCTCTGTCTCTGGGTACAGATAATGAAGTCGGCATGATCATTGATAATGGTCGGCTAATTGTGGAGCCGCATAGACGTCCGCAATATTCACTGGCTGAGCTACTGGCACAGTGTGATCCGAATGCTGATATCTCGGCAGAAGAACGAGAGTGGCTGGATGCGCCGACAGCCGGTCAGGAGGAAATCTGACATGGAAAGAGGGGAAATCTGGCTTGTTTCGCTTGATCCTACCGCAGGTCATGAGCAGCAAGGAACGCGGCCGGTGCTGATTGTCACACCGGCCGCCTTTAATCGTGTGACCCGCCTGCCTGTTGTTGTACCCGTAACCAGCGGAGGCAATTTTGCCCGCACTGCCGGCTTTGCGGTGTCGCTGGATGGTGCCGGCATACATACCACTGGTGTTGTACGTTGCGATCAACCCCGGACAATCGATATGAAAGCCCGGGGTGGCAAACGACTCGAACGGGTTCCGGAAACTATCATGAACGAAGTTCTTGGCCGCCTGTCCACTATTCTGACTTGAACATGGGGTTTGAGCATCAACCGTAAGAAAACGTACGGTTTCGTGCACCAAAACCGCTGTTGTCCCGCCATTCTGGCGATTCCCAAACGCTGTTTGGCTAAAAAGTAGTCTTAACGTGGTTTATTTTTTCCGAACTCCAGGCGGCCCCGTCGTAATGACAATGAATTACTGATTCGTTGCCTCTTGTTTTTTTTACCGGAATATAATTTCTTCTGAAATACACAGGCAACTGACAGTCAGGTGTATTTATTTGTTTTTTTCATAAGCGTTATACAAAAAACAGTTAACACAAAAAAAAGAAAAATAAAACACAAAAATCATAAAAAAGAGATTTATTCCTTTTTTATTGCTGGTTTTGTTTAAGATTCTTGATTTGAGTGTATGATTTGGTTTGTTATACCTAATTTTGTTATTGTTGTGGCTGATTGTTCTGGACTTCCTGTTTTTCTCTTTTATTCTGCTCTGATATAGTCCGCGGCCTCGCGCTGGCAGGGGATATTGCAATGTCAATTACAGCCCGTATCAGGCGCGTACACTGGCAACAGTACGGTACAGAAATCAGTCTCCTGGCTGTGTAATAGCTGATAACGGCGTTGTCCTGGTTATGAGCCCGGAATTTTTATGATGTGATTGTGATGCATATAGTCGGAAAAATGTTCATGTTTCTGTGACAGACATGCTGTCTGTTTTTTCCGTTGAACCGGGAACTGTTTTTTAATGCACTGTAAGAGCATAACAATACCGGGTCGCATTTGAATAATTATCCTACACTTCATTTAATAATATTATTCTGGTGATAAAAGTATGCAGAAGCCGTTAGCAACGTTTTTTATTTCTCCTCCGGATATTCCCACTCAGCACGGCCCTGACAACATCCTGTATGACTTTAATGATGGAGCACGGGTGCTCCTTCCTGAAGGTAAATGGCATGTGCGCCTGCTGGATGCAGATTCCGGAAATATACTTTTCTGCTGTGACATCAATAATGGCTGGGTGACCAGCAGCAAGAAATATTTTGTGCGCTTCCGTATTCAGGTATTCCGTCAGGGCGAAGATACTCCCCTGCTGGATGAAACGCTGAACCTAACGGACCGTGATGTTCTGATTTCATTCCCCACCGGTACTCTGGGTGACCTGCTGGGCTGGTTCCCTTATGCCGAACGGTTTCAGTCCCTGCATCAGTGCCGGCTGGAGTGCACAATGGCGCAGGACATCATTGACCTGCTGGCACCACAATATCCGCAGATATGTTTCTCCACGCCGGAGAAACCACGCACAACTGAACCTTATGCAACATACCGTGTGGGGCTCTATTTTGGTGGTGACACAAATAACCAGCCGGTGGATTTTCGTCAGGTCGGTTTCCATCGTTCAGCTGGTTACATTCTGGGCGTTGACCCACGGGAAGCGCCTGTCCGGCTTGACCTGTCCGCCCCCCGGACTGTCCGCGAGCCTTATGTGTGCATCGCCACACAATCCACCTGCCAGGCAAAATACTGGAATAACGGCACCGGCTGGAGTGAGGTCGTTGCTCACCTGAAATCGCTGGGCTACCGGGTGCTGTGTATTGACCGGGATGCTCATTATGGTCAGGGATTTGTCTGGAATCACATTCCCTGGGGAGCTGAAGACTTTACCGGCAGGTTTTCGCTACAGGAGCGGGTTAATCTGCTGCGTCATGCCAGTTTCTTCATTGGCCTGGCCAGTGGACTGTCATGGCTGGCATGGGCAACCGGTATTCCTGTGGTGCTGATAAGTGGCTTCAGCCTGCCGAACAGTGAGTTTTATACCCCGTGGCGGGTGTTCAACTCCCATGGTTGTAACGGATGCTGGGACGATACCTCACTGAATTTTGACCATAAAGATTTTCTGTGGTGTCCGAGACATAAAAACACGGACCGGCAATTTGAATGCACCCGACTGATAACAGGCACACAGGTTAATGGCGTTATCAGCAGACTCCATGCCTCCCTGATGAAGCAGGGAGATAAAACCTGTCTTACAAAAGGAACGAACAATGAACAAGGTTTATAACACTGTCTGGAATGAATCCACCGGGATGTGGGTCGTTACCTCAGAACTGACCCGTAAAGGCGGTCGTCGCCCCCGGCAAATCAGGCGTACCGCACTGGCGGGGCTGATTGCGGGCCTGCTTCTGCCATCAACTCCTGCTCTGGCGGTGGATTATAATAATAATATCCTGGGGGACGAAGGAACGCCCTTCACCATGTTGCTGAATGCCGGTGATACGGCGACAGATACCACCATTAACTATGATGGAGGCCAGTCTGTCTCCAGTGGAGGCAGCGCCACAAATACCACTATAAACGGTGGATCCCAATTTGTTTATGGCGGTAGTGCCACAAATACAACCATTAATAATGGCGGAATTCAGAGTGTCACTGGTGGTAGTGTCACGGATACCACCATTAACGGTGGCGGGAGGCAGTGGCTCGACGACGGAGCCACTGCTACGAACACCATTATTAACAATAACGGCAGTATGAGTGTCAGGGACGGCGCTAGTGCCACAAACACTATTATTAACAATAGAGGCAGTATGGCTGTCGAAGTCGGCGGTAGTGCCACGAACACCACCATTAACAGTGGTGGAGGCCTGTCCGTCTACGGGGGCGCCAGTGCAGTTGACATTACCCAGAACAGCGGCGGGGCTATTTCTACAAACACTTCTGCCACCCTGAGTGGCACCAACACTAACGGCAGCTTTAGCATTGCCGGTGGCAGTGCCAGTAATATGTTGCTGGAGAATGGCGGATACCTGAGTGTTAATAGTGGTCATCAGGCCACAAGCACCACCATTAACAGTGGCGGTGGGCTGTCTGTCGGCGGGGGCGCCAGTGCAGTTGACATTACTCAGAACAGCGGCGGGGCTATTTCTACAAACACTTCTGCCACCCTGAGTGGCACCAACACTAATGGCAGCTTTAGCATTGCCGGTGGCAGTGCCGTTAATATGCTGCTGGAGAATGGTGGATACCTGAGTGTTAATAGTGGTCATCAGGCTACGAACACCATTATTAACAATAGCGGCAGCATGGCTGTCGAAGTCGGCGGTAGTGCCACGAACACCACCATTAACAGTGGTGGTGGCCTGTCCGTCTCCGGGGGCGCCAGTGCAGTTGACATTACTCAGAACAGCGGTGGGGCTATTTCTACAGACACCTCTGCCACTCTGAGTGGCACCAACATTAACGGCAGCTTCAGTATTGCCGGTGGCAGTGCCGTCAATATGCTGCTGGAGAACGGTGGTTCTCTGAGCGTTTATAGTGGTCATCAGGCCACGAACACCATTATTAACAATAGCGGCAGAATGAATGTCGAAGGTAGTGCAACGAACACCACCATTAACAGTGGTGGTGGCCTGTCCGTCTACGGGGGCGCCAGTGCAGTAGACATTACCCAGAACAGCGGTGGGGCTATTTCTACAGACACCTCTGCCACTCTGAGT
>NZ_PTRF01000022.1:0-43708 GCF_002965705.1 Escherichia sp. MOD1-EC6842
ATATTAAATTCAGCATGTTATAAAAAACAACATCAATAGGGAAATATACTTTCGGAAAATATTTATATTAATATTTTATATAAATAGAGTAATGCATCCATAGAAAGAATACATTGTTCTATTTATACTCTGAAATAGGAAAAGGGAGAAACTCACGTCCCTCCCCTTCATTTTCTTACAATGATATTTTTAGACGTGAACCTCGCGCAACACCTTCTGCCCTGGCTGGCGAATAGTCGTAGAAAGTGCAAGAGACAGAATCAGCAGGGCGAAAATCACGTAGAAGGTCACATAGAAACCACCAAACAGTGAGGCGATAATCGAGCCGCAAATGCTGCCGATACCGAAACCGAGGTAAATTACACCGTAGTTTTTCGCCAGATTATTAAGTCCAAAGAACTCGCTGACCAGTGACGGGAACACCGTGATTGTGCCGCCGAAGTTAAACGCCACGCAGGCAATCGCCGCGAAGAACGTTAACGCATTGAGTGGAGCGAACAGCAGTGCCGCCATGCCCACCAGCGAAACCACCTGTCCAATGGTAATGACCCGAATACGGGCGATTTTGTCAGACAGAATACCCAGAACCAGACGACCAGAAAGGTTAGCAATTGAAATGACCGTCACTGCGTTGGCTGCGGAAATTGCATCAAGATGCGCCAGACTCTGCGCGATATCTTTCGCCACCCCAATAACATACAGGCCACTCATGCAGGCAGTCAGGAACATTACCGCCAGCATCCAGTACTGCGGTTTACGCATTGACTCTGCCAGGGTGAAATCATTTTCCACCACGCCATTATGGGTTTTGACTTCCTGTTTCGGCGCATCTTTCATTAAGGTCGCGCCAAAAACAATCATCACCAGCGCAATCGCGCCCCAAATTATAAAGGTTTTTTCCAGACCGACCGTTTCCAGCAGTTGCGTGTCGATAAATTTGAACCCCAGGCTACCCAGGCCATAGGAACCAATGGCGAATGCGGAGATCAAACCTTTACGTTCCGGGAACCACTTCACGCAGTTAGAGAGCGTCAGCAAGTAACCCGCGCCATCTGCCAGACCGACCAGCACACCGGCACTCAGCCACAGCATCATCAGGTTGTTGGAATGCGCGGTCAGGAAGAAGCCTAATCCCAGCAAAATACCGGAAGCCATAGTGACGCGTTTAACGCCAAAACGTTCCTGTAATTTTCCCGCGACAGAAGATGAAATTGCCAGTCCCAGACTCAACAGGCCAAAGGAGAAAGCCACCTGGCTTACCGGTGCATCCAGTTTGGCGGAAAGTGCACCGTTAAACAGGCTCCAGGTATAAACCGACCCCAGGGCGAACTGGGTAATAATAGTACCGATAAGCGTCAGCCAGCGCGTACGTTGATAGTTGGAAGGTGTCATGGCAGTGTTCCTGCATTAATAAAAAGGAAAGGTCTCTGCCGACAACCATATCGAAGTGCACTTTATGCCAGGGGAAAAACGGCATGAAATGCCATCAGAACGGAATGAAATGCCTTAGTTCAGGAATGAATGACGTGACAAATATTCACCACAATAATAATTGTGTCAGTTAGTACCCACTATCAACACAATGATTGTTATACGCGGGTTCAAATTGTAAATGACAAGTTAAAATCTGGCGCTAACGCCCATGCTATACAAATAATCATTATTATTGTTGCTGTTTTCTGCCTGAGATAACGCGGCATAAGCGGCAATATGTGGGTTAAGCAACATATCGGCTCCCACAGTCACATCAAGCCAATTGCCGTTCTGATTTGTCGCCGTCATGCGGCTCAGGCCTGATTGAGCCTTCCAGATATTCTCACCAAATTGCTGGTTATAGCTGATTTGCGCCCAGGGACGAAAATCACCAAGCCGGGAATCAACACGCCAGCCTAATGTACTGACGCTGGCATGCCATAACGGATCGGTCAACGTTGCATTGCTGTCGCCAAACTCGTTATACATCGAAATGGTCGTACCATCATAATGCAATGCGGCGACTGGGCCTGTTGTAACATGTTCATATAAAGGGAAATTCCAGCCCATACTCATACTGCTGGTCACATCGGCAGGCGTATCCTCCGCCAGATTGACTTCCAGTCCCAGCGCCCTTTGGCTACTTTGAATACGTTGCGACAAAATATCGTTGTAATCAGGTTGGTGATCACTATCCCAGGTATAACGCTCCGTAGTATGCCCAGGCTGCGTATCAACGATATATTCTTGTTGCCAGGCATAAGCTGTGTTGAGAAAAAGAGAACTGATTACAACGCTCGCCAGCAAACTTAACGTCCAGTGGCCACCGCATTTTTTTATGATCATTAACACGACTCCAGAAAAGAGCCGAATTCGGCAATATTATTGTCATTGTATGAAGGATATCGGGCATAGTAGCCCTGTATTAAATATTGACTTTTTCACCGATGCGTCAAGAAAAGCGGCTGAAATTTTTACGGTCTGGTATATAGCGAGGGAAAGTATGGAACGTTGCGGCTGGGTGAGTCAGGACCCACTTTATATTGCCTACCACGATAATGAGTGGGGCGTGCCTGAAACCGACAGTAAAAAACTGTTCGAAATGATCTGCCTTGAAGGACAACAGGCTGGGTTATCCTGGATTACCGTCCTCAAAAAACGTGAAAATTATCGCGCTTGTTTTCATCAGTTTGATCCCGTCAAGGTCGCGGCAATGCAGGAAGATGATATCGAAAGACTGGTACAGGATACCGGGATTATCCGCCATCGTGGAAAAATCCAGGCCATTATCGGCAATGCGCGCGCTTACCTGCAAATGGAGCAAAACGGCGAACCGTTTGCCGACTTTGTCTGGTCGTTCGTAAACCACCAGCCACAAGTGACACAAGCCAGAACATTGAGCGAAATCCCTACTTCAACGCCCGCCTCCGACGCGCTCTCCAAGGCTCTGAAAAAACGCGGCTTTAAGTTTGTTGGCACGACAATTTGTTACTCCTTTATGCAGGCATGTGGGCTGGTGAATGATCATGTGGTTAGCTGCTGTTGCCATCCGGGGAACAAATCATGATTCGGGAAGCACTGCTTTCGGAACTGCCCGCGATTCTGGAGTTATGGCTGGAAAGCACAAGCTGGGGACATCCCTTTATAGAAACAAGCTATTGGCGTGACTGCATTCCGCTGGTGCGTGATGCATATCTAGCCAACGCGCAAAACTGGGTGTGGGAAGACAATGGTGAATTTCTCGGTTTTGTCAGCATTATGGAGGGCCGGTTTCTGGCAGCGATGTTTGTCGCACCGAAGGCTATCAGGCGCGGCATTGGTAAGGCGCTGATGCAACATGTACAGCAGCGCCATCCCCATTTGTTGCTGGAGGTTTATCAAAAAAACCAACCGGCGATAGATTTTTACCATGCGCAGGGGTTTCATATTGTCGACTGCGCATGGCAGGAGGAAACCCAACTCCCTACCTGGATTATGGATTGGCAGGCGGATCAAACGCCGTAAGCGACAGCTCCGGGCCATTATATTTTTCCAGCCATGCCAGCGCCGTGTTACCCGCACAGCCATTCCCCAGCCGCGAGCTGGGAAGGTCTTTAGTTAGCACGTTAACCGCACCATTTTTACAAATGCCGCCAGCAGATAAATCAAGATCTGGCCACGCGCCTTCGTGAATACAAATCACGCCAGGTTTAATACCTTCGCTAATGACGGCTCCGACAAGGATTTGTCCGCGCGAGTTCCACACCCGAACTGTATCGCCATCTTGTATACCCCGCGCCCGCGCATCTTCTGGGTGAATGGTGACAGGTTCACGATTTGCCACCGCATACAATTCGCGCAAGGAACTGTAATTCAGCTGACTGTGCAGACGATGTGCCGGGTGAGCAGAAAGTATCTGCAACTGTTCCGGTTCTGCATTGCCCTGCCATTCGTCCGGCTCCAGCCACATTGGATGCCCTGGGCAATCCGGATAAGCGTAATCGGCAATACGCTGTGAGAAGATTTCAATCTTGCCGCTGGCGGTTTTTAACGGATACGCCTGCGGATCGCGGCGAAAATCAGCGAAGCGAATAAACCGCTCGCTGTCTGGGTTTTCCGGCATCTCAATGAATTGGTTGGCTTCCCAGAACTCAGTAAATGGCGGCAATTCAACCTGCTGACTTGCCCCACGCTGCCGGGCGACGTTATAAAACGTTTCCAGCCATTGCAACTCACTTTTCCCTTCTGTAAATCGCGCGTAGCCGCCCTTTTCCCACCGTTCGCTTAATTCAGCAAAAACATCAAAATCATTACGTGCTTCACCACGCGGTGGCACCACTTGTTTCATCGGCACCAGATGCTGATTGCTGTAATCGCCGGTCATGGTGAGATCATTACGCTCAAACGACGTGGTCGCAGGGAGAACGATATCAGCGTGTTTTGCCGCCGCCGTCCAGAAGCATTCGGAGATCACCACCAGCTCTGGTTTTTGCCAGGCGTGAATCAGACGATTGGTATCCTGATGGTGGGTAAAGTTGGCACCACCCGCCCACCAGATAAAACGAATATCCGGGAAATGTCGGTTCATACCGTTGTGTTGATATGTGCCACCGGGGTTTTCTAATGCTTCAACAATACGGGCAACGGGGATTTTATCTACCGCATCGGTGCCGCCGGGCAAACTACTTTGCATGGAAGAGAGCACCGCAGCGCGGCGGGTCGGATTGCCGCCATTGGCAAAATGGTAAGAAAGGCCAAAGCCGCCGCCGGGTGTGCCGATTTGCCCCAACATTGCCGCCAGCGTGACGATCATCCAGTGTTTTTGCTCACCAAACTGTTGGCGCTGCATTCCCCATCCCGCCATCAGCATCGTAGTGTTTTGGTGGAAAATAACCGCCAGCTCGCGAATCTTCTCGGGTGGAATGCCGCAAATCTCCGCCGCCCATTCGGCAGTTTTCGCTATTCCGTCTTTCTCGCCCAGCAAATAGGAGGCGAAGACGTCATAACCCGTGGTGCAACGCGCCAGAAACTCTTCGTCGTGCCAGTCATTTTCCACCAGCGTATGGGCGATCCCCAGCATTAGCGCAACATCCGTGCCCATATGGGGGGCTATCCACTCCATTTTATCGCCAAAGAAATCGACGGTTTCCGATCGCATTGGATCAATGCAGATCAGCTTTTTCCCGCTGTCACGCAATGCAGAAAAGTAAGAAAGCCCCTGCTCATCGGATGCATTCCACGCAATTTTCAGCGTATTGAGAGGGTTAGCACTCCACAACACCACGACATCACTATGTTCCAGCACCAGCGGCCAACTGGTTTGCTGTTGATAAACTTCGCTGCCCCCCACGACATACGGCATGATCGCCTGTGCCGCGCCGGTCGAATAATCCCCCAGATGCCCGGTATAACCGCCTGCCAGCGCCATATAGCGTTGTAATAAAGTTGACGCTTTATGCAAGACGCCATTTGAACGCCAGCCGTAGGAACCAGCAAAAATCGATGCTGGGCCATAAGCCTCACGAATACGTTTATGTTGATGGTGAATAAGATCCAGCGCCTCATCCCAACTCACGCGAACAAATTCATCCTGCCCACGAATGCCTTGCGGGTTTTCTGGTGACGCGAGAAAGCCTTTGCGCACCATTGGAAATCGTACCCGCGTATTGCTGTGAACCTGGTCGCGAACCGCGCTCTGCAAGGAGTTTTCCAGCTCTGTCGCTAACGCGCCACGCGAGCTAAAAACTGTTTCACCGTCGGTTTCAACCAGCATGGGTCCCCAGTGGGCGGCAGTCAGAACGGAATAACGTGAGGATGAATTGGCCAAACCGAAGGCTCCTGAAAGGTTAGATGTATTGGGCAGTTAAATATTACTTACAAATTTCCGAGTATTCCCAGGAATAATCTTCATGTTCACACGGCATAATCTCCCGCCACGGCACCCGTGAACAAGAATAAAAAGGTTATTAAGGATTAACAATGAAGAAACGTGTTTATCTTATTGCTGCCGTCGTGAGCGGCGCTCTGGCGGTATCTGGCTGTACAACTAACCCTTACACCGGCGAACGTGAAGCAGGCAAATCTGCTATCGGCGCAGGTCTGGGCTCTCTCGTTGGCGCGGGTATTGGCGCGCTCTCTTCTTCGAAGAAAGATCGCGGTAAAGGCGCGCTGATTGGCGCAGCAGCAGGCGCGGCACTGGGCGGTGGCGTTGGTTATTATATGGATGTACAGGAAGCGAAGCTGCGTGGCAAAATGCGCGGCACCGGCGTTAGCGTAACCCGCAGCGGGGACAACATTATCCTTAACATGCTGAACAATGTGACCTTTGACAGCAGCAGCGCGACCCTTAAACCGGCCGGTGCTAACACGCTGACTGGCGTGGCAATGGTGCTGAAAGAGTACCCAAAAACGGCAGTTAACGTGATTGGTTATACCGACAGCACGGGTGGTCACGACCTGAACATGCGTCTCTCCCAGCAGCGTGCGGATTCCGTTGCCAGCGCGTTGATCACCCAGGGTGTGGACGCCAGCCGCATCCGTACTCAGGGTCTTGGCCCGGCTAATCCGATCGCCAGCAACAGCACCGCTGAAGGTAAGGCGCAAAACCGCCGTGTAGAAATCACTTTAAGCCCGCTCTAATCCCTTTCATGCCGGGTGATGCAGAAATCACCTGGCATTCTTCAGTTTTCCTTCATCATATTTCAGGCTAAGGTGATCGCCTTATCAGTGAATGGAGAGAAGAATGAAGCCGTCCGTTATCCTCTACAAAGCCTTACCTGATGATCTACTGCAACGCCTGCAAGAGCATTTCACCGTTCACCAGGTAGCAGACCTCAATCCACAAACCATTGAACAAAACGCGGCGATTTTTGCCGAAGCTGAAGGTTTACTGGGTTCAAACGAGAATGTTGATGCCGCATTACTGGAAAAAATGCCAAAACTGCGTGCCACTTCAACTGTCTCCGTCGGCTATGACAATTTCGACGTCGATGCGCTTAACGCTCGAAAAATCCTGCTGATGCATACGCCAACCGTGTTAACGGAAACCGTCGCCGATACGCTGATGGCGCTGGTGCTGTGTACAGCGCGTCGGATTGTGGAAGTGGCGGAACGCGTAAAAGCTGGCGAATGGACCGCCAATATCGGCCCGGACTGGTACGGCGTTGACGTTCACCATAAAACACTGGGCATTGTCGGGATGGGACGGATCGGCATGGCCCTGGCACAGCGCGCGCACTTTGGCTTCAATATGCCAATTCTCTATAACGCGCGCCGCCACCATAAAGAAGCAGAGGAACGCTTTAACGCCCGCTACTGCGATCTGGATACGCTGTTACAAGAATCAGATTTCGTTTGCCTGATCCTGCCGCTAACTGAAGAAACTCATCACCTGTTTGGCGCAGAACAATTCGCCAAAATGAAATCCTCCGCCATTTTCATTAATGCAGGGCGTGGGCCGGTAGTTGACGAAAATGCACTGATTGCGGCGTTGCAGAAAGGGGAAATTCACGCCGCTGGTCTGGATGTCTTCGAACAAGAGCCATTGCCAGTAGATTCGCCGTTGCTCTCAATGACAAATGTCGTTGCAGTACCACATATTGGTTCAGCCACCCATGAGACGCGTTATGGCATGGCTGCCTGTGCCGTGGATAATTTGATTAATGCGTTGCAGGGGAAGGTTGAGAAGAACTGTGTGAATCCGCACGTCGCGGACTAAGCCGCGACTGCGTGGAGAAAAGCCCGATAACCGTTCGGGCTTTTACTCTTTATTGGGTTGCAGTGACTGCCGTGGTCCAGGCCTGATTAAACGCCTGATGCTGTGCCGGTAATGGCGCAATCAGTTTGTTATATTCACTCGCCTGCTGTGAAGTCGGGAACTGGATGCCATTCGCGACAAAGCTCACCTGAGTACCTTGTTGAGCGATGTAGTCCCCCACCATCACCAGTTGCTGCGTGAACGTTTGAGCCGCCGGAATCAGCGGTTGCAACGCATCAGCTGGGGTCGTCACTACTTTAGTGAATGCCTGATCAAAGACCGGTTTCAGGTCATCGGTCTGTTTTAGCGCAGAGTGCGCAGCATCGGCCTGCAACTTCGCATTTTGCAATTGTTGCGCCAGTACGCCAAGAGATCCGTTCATTTCACGCAGTGGACCACTTTGCGTGACGTAATCCTGTGGTACGCGAATCGCGTTAACGCTGTCTACAACCGGACGCAGACCGGAATCCATCGCCTGATTAACCTGTTGGGAATAGCCATACAGGATCGCGTAATCAGAGACAAAAGGACCAAACTGTTTTTTCTGATCGGCAGTCAGGGTTGGTAGACGTTCACCGCTACGCATCACTGTATTCTGCAGGAAGTCGATAAACGCTTTACGCTGATCGCCTTCTTTATCAAAACACCCACTCAGGCTAACTACCATTAATAACGCCGCAAGAGGCGCAAACCAGCGAGAGCAGGACTTTCCTGTCGCCATTTTCTTACTCCTTTCACCCAAAAAAAGCGCACAACGACACACGCGTGTCTGACGCTGACAAGGATAGTCCAGGACAGGCTTACAGGATACCCTTTATGCATAATCTTCCTGGGAAAATGATGTAGAAAATGAAGAAGAGTTAATTTGTTGTTTTATTGTTAAAAACAGACATTGCTATTGCGTTTTTGTGGTCAGCTCATCCCTTCTCTTGGTAGGCCAAATTTTCGGAATCTTTACAATCCCAGGACGCTGAGAAATATTTCGGCATTAATCATATCGTTAGACGACTATAAGTCACGGCAACTTAGTAGCTGAATCGAATCATACTTAAATCACTCACGGGTTTCTCCCCGCTGTGTCTGCTTTTCCCGACTATTCTTAATGAGCTTCGATGAAATTCACGATCCCGCAGTGTGATTTGAGGAGTTTTCAATGGAATATAAAGATCCAATGCATGAGCTGTTGAGTAGCCTGGAACAAATTGTTTTTAAAGATGAAACGCAAAAGATTACCCTGACGCACAGAACAACGCCTTGTACCGAAATCGAGCAATTACGTAAAGGGACAGGGTTAAAAATTGATGATTTCGCCCGGGTTTTGGGCGTATCAGTAGCCATGGTGAAAGAATGGGAGTCCAGACGCGTAAAGCCTTCCAGTGCCGAACTAAAATTGATGCGCCTGATCCAGGCCAACCCAGCATTAAGTAAACAGTTGATGGAATAGACTTTTATCCACTGTATTGATGTTTACGGTCCTGATGACAGGACCGTTTTCCGACCAATTAATCATAAATATGGAAAATAATTGTTGCATCACCATTCAATGCGTGGCTTAATGCACATCAACGGTTTGACGTACAGACCATTAAAGCAGTGTAGTAAGGCAAGTCCCTTCAAGAGTTATCGTTGATACCCCTCGTAGTGCACATTCCTTTAACGCTTCAAAATCTGTAAAGCACGCCATATCGCCGAAAGGCACACTTAATTATTAAAGGTAATACACTATGTCCGGTAAAATGACTGGTATCGTAAAATGGTTCAACGCTGACAAAGGCTTCGGCTTCATCACTCCTGACGATGGCTCTAAAGACGTGTTCGTACACTTCTCTGCTATCCAGAACGATGGTTACAAATCTCTGGACGAAGGTCAGAAAGTGTCCTTCACCATCGAAAGCGGCGCTAAAGGCCCGGCAGCTGGTAACGTAACCAGCCTGTAATCTCTGCTTAAAAGCACAGAATCTAAGATCCCTGCCAATTGGCGGGGATTTTTTTATTTGTTATTTCAGGAAATAAATAATCGATCGCGTAATACAATCTATTATTATTTTTATAAAGAATAAATTTGGGTGCAATGAGAATGCGCAACGCCGTAAGAAAGGCGGGAATAATTTCCCGCCAAAGACTCTTACTCTTTCAAATTGCAGGCTAAAAATGCCGCCAGCTCATAGCTTCCCTGTTTAATATGCAATTCACACAGTGAATCTCTTATCATCCAGGTGAAAAATAAAAGCGTGAAACAAATCACTATTAAAGAAAGCAATCTATATTTCTGCGGCATTCCCAGCCTCCTGTGTTGATTTCCAACGAGTAAGAGGCTAACCTTATGGTGTTCAGGCATAGGGCAGCCTCACTTTGATTTATAGTCAGGTGGGGCTTTTCTCTGTCTGCCTTTTGGTAAATACCTGAGACAAACAGTCTCAAGCACCCAGACTTATTTTGGCGTAATAACCTCTTTTCCTCTCCTTAATAAATTCCGAAAAAAAATATCATAAAATTAATATATGAGATGATTTTTATTCAGCAGAAGATTATTAAAGGTAGCTGTATTATTTAGTGAAAAAAAAGTCTGCCATCTGGCAGACTTTTTAATAAAGGAGTTATTACTGCAGTAAAGAAATATCCGCTACACGCAGGAATAATTCGCGCAGTTTTTCCAGCATGGTCAGACGGTTGATACGTAGTTCTTTGTCATCGACCATTACCATCACTTTATCGAAGAAGGCATCAACCGGTTCACGCAACTCAGCCAGTTCGACCAGCGCATCCTGATAACGATCTTCTGCGAAGTACGGCTCCAGCTTGTCGCGCAATACAACTACCTGCATCGCCAGTTTAATTTCTTCCGGCTCTTTCAGGGTGGAGGCATTCACGCGATCGCTCAGCACTTCGTCTGATTTCGCCAGAATGTTAGATACACGCTTGTTCGCCGCCGCCAGTGCTGCCGCTGCTTCCAGGGTACGGAAGTGCGATACCGCCTTCATGCGGGCATCAAAATCTGCCGGACGAGTCGGACGACGCGCCAGTACCGCCTGGATGGTGTCGACGGTGTAACCTTCGTCCTGATACCAGGCGCGGAAGCGACCGAGCATAAAGTCGATAACGTCATCCACCACATTGGCGTTAGTCAGCTTATCACCGTACAAGCGCACAGCTTCTTCGGTCAGCGTTTGCAGATCAAGATTGAGGTTCTTCTCAACGATAATACGCAGCACGCCCAGCGCCGCACGACGCAGCGCAAACGGGTCTTTATCACCTTTCGGATGCTGACCAATACCGAAGATGCCCGCCAGGGTATCCATCTTGTCAGCAATCGCCAGCGCACAGGCTACCGGGTTAGACGGCAGGGAATCACCGGCAAAGCGCGGTTGATACTGCTCGTTCAGCGCCACCGCGACATCTTCCGCTTCACCATCATGACGCGCGTAGTGCATACCCATAACGCCCTGGGTGTCGGTGAACTCAAAGACCATGTTGGTCATCAGGTCACACTTGGACAGCAGCCCAGCACGAGTTGCGTGGTTAACGTCAGCGCCAATCTGTTCAGCGATCCAGCCAGCCAGAGCCTGAATGCGGTCAGTTTTATCGCGCAGCGTCCCCAGCTGTTGCTGGAACAGCACGGTTTGCAGGCGCGGCAGGTTATCTTCAAGACGTTTTTTACGGTCGGTGTTGAAGAAGAACTCGGCATCAGCCAGACGTGGACGAACGACTTTCTCGTTACCAGAGATAATTTGCTGCGGATCTTTCGACTCAATGTTGGCAACGAAGATAAAGTTCGGCAGCAGTTTGCCGTCGTTCGCATACACCGGGAAGTATTTCTGGTCACCTTTCATGGTATAAACCAGTGCTTCAGACGGCACAGCGAGGAATTTCTCTTCGAATTTCGCGGTCAGAACAACCGGCCATTCAACCAGCGAAGCCACTTCTTCCAGAAGGCTTTCGCTTAAGTCAGCATTACCACCAATCTTACGCGCCGCTTCTTCAGCATCGACTTTAATCTTCGCCTTACGCTCTTCGTAATCGGCGATGACTTTACCGCGCTCACGCAGAATTTCCGGATACTGATCGGCATTGTCGATGGTAATTTCCGGCTCACCCATAAAGCGATGTCCACGAATTACGCGATCGGACTGAATACCCAGAATGGTTGCCGGAATGACTTTATCGCCCAGCAGCAAAGTTACGGTGTGCACCGGACGCACGAAGTGCACGTCAGACGCGCCCCAGCGCATCAGTTTCGGGATCGGTAGTTTCGCCAGCGAAGTGGCTACCATGTTCGGAACAAGTGCCTCGGTGCTTTCGCCCTTCACATGAGCGCGATACAGTAGCCATTCGCCTTTGTCAGTAGTCAGACGCTCGGCCTGGTCAACGGAGATCCCGCAACCACGCGCCCAGCCTTCTGCTGCTTTACTCGGTTTGCCTTCGGCGTCGAAAGCCTGGGCAATCGCCGGGCCGCGTTTTTCGATTTCACGGTCAGGCTGGGCTTCCGCCAGGTTAGCCACTTTCAGCGCCAGACGACGCGGAGCCGCAAACCATTGAACGGTGCCGTGTGCGAGGCCAGCGTTATCCAGCTCCGCAGTAAAGTTCGCAGCAAAGGACTCAGCCAGGCTGCGCAGTGCTTTTGGTGGCAGCTCTTCAGTGCCGATTTCCACCAGAAAAGTTTTCTCAGACATAGCCGCCTCTTACTTATCTTTGTTGCACATCGGGAAGCCGAGGGCTTCACGGGAAGCGTAGTATGCTTCTGCCACTGCTTTGGTCAGGGTGCGAATGCGCAAAATATAACGCTGACGCTCAGTGACGGAGATGGCTTTACGCGCATCCAGCAGGTTGAAGCTGTGGGCGGCTTTCAGAATACGCTCGTAGGCAGGCAGCGGCAGCGGATTTTCCAGCGCCAGCAGCTGCTGCGCTTCTTTCTCGTACTGCTCGAAGCAGGTGAACAGGAAGTCCACGTCCGCGTATTCGAAGTTATAAGTGGACTGCTCCACTTCGTTCTGATGGAACACGTCGCCATAAGTGGTTTTACCCAGCGGGCCGTCGCTCCAGACCAGGTCGTAAACGCTGTCTACGCCCTGAATGTACATCGCCAGACGTTCCAGACCATAGGTGATCTCGCCGGTAACCGGTTTACACTCCAGACCACCAACCTGCTGGAAGTAAGTGAACTGCGTCACTTCCATGCCGTTCAGCCACACTTCCCAGCCCAGCCCCCAGGCACCCAGCGTCGGGTTTTCCCAGTTATCTTCCACGAAACGAATATCGTGGATAGTCGGGTCCATGCCCAGCTCTTTCAGAGAACCGAGGTACAGCTCCTGGATATTGTCCGGCGATGGCTTAATCACCACCTGGAACTGATAGTAATGCTGTAAGCGGTTGGGGTTTTCGCCGTAGCGACCATCGGTCGGGCGACGAGAAGGCTGGACATAAGCAGCCGCCATCGGTTCTGGCCCCAGCGCGCGCAGACAGGTCATTGGGTGAGAGGTTCCCGCGCCGACTTCCATGTCCAATGGTTGAACAATGGTGCAGCCCTGGCGAGCCCAGTAATCCTGTAAGGTCAGGATCAAGCCCTGGAAGGTCCTGGTATCAAACTTTTGCATATTATTTCGTGCTGGATACGTGTGGATTTAAAGGAAGGGATCAGTATACCCGCTGGATGGAAGATATACAGTACGAAACGGGAAAAAGCAGGGCTTAACGCATGGAAAGATGCAAAAAATGGCCATCCGCGTCAAAAGAACAGACAAAGTGCTCTTTCCGAAAGGTATAGCCGCGCATTTCGTAACTCCCCTGGAACTGTTCAAATGCGGTGACGTCGATTTTTTGCTCGCCGGTGTTATAACGTTTTGCTGCCTGATCCTTGCATAAGGCTTCCATATTCAACGAACGCAGCGGATCAACTTTTACCCGTTGTGCTTTCTGTACGGGTGGCGTTGTTGAGCATCCTACTAACACCATAAGCGCCATTACCGGAAAGAAAGAGTTCATCATCATTAAATTACCGTCTGGTTTGCAGGTGAGTCTTATTATTTATATCGGTATAGTGGCTGATATCTTACGAATTTCCTCAAGCCTCTATAAGCTGTAGTGATAAAACTCAGATTATTCCAGTGCACCAACCGAATGATTTATCAGTCAGACTTTTTTTAACCAGATACAGAGACACAGATGCAGCCCAAAATTTACTGGATTGATAACCTGCGAGGGATAGCGTGTTTAATGGTGGTGATGATTCACACCACTACCTGGTATGTGACCAATGCCCATAGTGTTAGCCCTATCACCTGGGATATCGCGAATATTCTAAATTCTGCCTCTCGTGTCAGCGTACCGCTATTTTTCATGATTTCCGGCTATCTCTTTTTTGGCGAACGCAGCGCCCAGCTGCGCCATTTCTTACGTATCGGCTTATGCCTGCTGTTTTATAGCACTGTCGCACTGCTCTACATTGCACTGTTTACTTCCATCAATGTGGAGATATCGCTGAAAAACCTGCTACAAAAGCCGGTGTTTTATCACTTATGGTTTTTCTTCGCGATTGCGGTGATTTATCTGGTTTCGCCGCTGATTCAGGTAAAGCACGTCGGCGGTAAAATGTTGTTGGTGCTAATGGTGGTGATTGGCATCATCGCCAACCCAAACACAGTGCCACAGAAGATCGACGGTTTTGAATGGCTACCAATTAACTTATATATCAATGGCGATACTTTTTACTACATCCTGTATGGCATGTTGGGCCGCGCCATTGGGATGATGGACACGCAGCACAAGCCACTGTCGTGGATGAGCGCCGCACTGTTTATCGCCGGGGTATTTATTATCTCTCGCGGGACATTATATGAATTACAGTGGCGCGGAAACTTTGCTGATACCTGGTATCTTTACTGTGGGCCGATAGTTTTTATTTGCGCAATTGCGTTACTGACTCTGGTAAAAAATACACTGGATACGCGCACTATTAGCGGACTTGGGCTGATATCCCGTCATTCTCTGGGTATATACGGGTTCCACGCGTTGATTATCCATGCGCTGCGCACCAGTGGTATTGAGCTTAAAAGCTGGCCAATACTGGATATTATTTGGATCTTTTGCGCGACGCTGGCAGCAAGCTTGTTGCTTTCTGTACTGGTACAACGAATCGATAAAAACAGATTAGTAAGTTAAGTAAAAGCCCGGTCACACTGGACTGACCGGGCTTACGTAGATTATTCGCTATATTCTTCCTGCGCAACCATCGTTTCTTTTGGTGCGTTGATCCCAGCATCACGGATATTTTTCTGCACCGCTACTGCACCAAACAAGCTTAAAAAGAAGGCCAGACCATAGAAGCCTTTTTCGCTGAGTAATAACGTCGCATTCCACAGACCTACCATCAGTAATGCAACAGAGATAATAAACACAGTCAGGCAGGTCATATAATAAATGGAGGTGGTCGGTATGCCTTCATACTTGTCCCGAACGGTCTTTTGATAAGACGCTGCAGAAAACAGTCCTAATACCAGTACGGCAAAATAATATCCTTTTTCATTTAACTGCATCTCTGCATTCCATAGCCCTAACAGATAGGTAACGATACCACCAACGAGAGCTATCCATGACACAATACTGAATGCCGGAGAATAGGTTGATATTTTGTTTTCCATCACTGACTTCCTTTCATTCCTGAAGCTTAAGAGCTTTATGCCGAGCGAAATACTCGCATTTGACCAAACAAGCAGACAAAAAAGGCGATGGGGTAGATCACCATTTCATAAGCATTGATAGGTGCGTTTAAAACACCGATAAACAAGAGACCGATGGTGATTAACGCTACCAACTGGCAGATGCGGATAAACAAATCATCCAGTTGCCCAAGTTTTTCTGCGCGCAGATATGCATAGTTACCAAAAGTCCCCGTCATTAACACGCCAAGAAAATAGCCTTTGCCACTTAACAATGGACATGAGATCCATAATCCAATCAGATAAACCAGCGCCCCGACCACAAATAATAGTTTTGCTACAGTCTTTGAGGTTTTCATAACGATCTCCATATCTACCTGCGATACATTACGAGTAACCAACGAAAGACAAAACTGAAAAATGCCATTAACAAATGATTTTCAGAATAAATTCATATAAAAAATTAATATATTCTAAATATATATAGATGGAGATTATCCCCCGCCACATAAGGCAGGGGGAAATATTATGCCATTAGCGGCAGAAGTTGCTGATAGAGGCGACGGAACGTTTCACGTCGTGGCTGATAAGCGGTATAACGCTGCGCATCCGGCAGATGCGACTGTTCTAAGGGCAGTTGTGGCAACAATTCAATGAGCGATTTCTCTGGATTCGCAGCAGTCTGTGCCAGCCTTGCTGCGCCCAGTGCAGGGCCTACATCCCCCCCCGTGCGGTAATCCAGTTGCTGACCGCTAATATCCGCCAGCATCTGACGCCAGTACTCGCTACGCGCTCCGCCACCAATCAGTGTAATGCTTTGCGGTTGAATGCCACAGGCATGTACGACATCCATGCCATCCGCCAACGCATACCCCACGCCTTCCAGTACCGCGCGAGCCAGTTCTGCGGGGCCGTGTTGATGGGTCAGACCGAAGAAAACGCCCTTTGCCTGTGGATTATTGTGCGGCGTGCGCTCGCCGGAAAGATAAGGCAAAAACCAGACAGGATCGACATTCTCATCGGCCTGCTGAGCTGCGGCAATTAAAGCGGGGACATCGCTCAGACCGGTTAATTTCGTCGCCCAGTCCAGACACGACGCCGCACTCAGCATCACCGACATTAAATGCCAACGCTCAGGTAAAGCATGGCAAAAGCTGTGTACGGCACTTTCCGGCTTACTTAGGAAACCTTCGCTCACCGCAAAATAAACACCTGAAGTCCCCAGCGATAACATTGCCTGGTTGGCATCAACCATACCCACACCAACCGCGCCAGCCGCATTATCGCCGCCGCCCGCAACAACCGGCACTGCATTCATTCCCCACGCTTTTGCAACCTCAGGTAGCAAAGTGCCGGTAATTTCGCTGCCTTCGTATAATGCTGGCATCTGATCTCGAGATAACTGGCAAGCCTCCAGCATAACATCGCTCCAGTCACGCTTTGCGACATCCAGCCACATGGTGCCGGCTGCATCAGACATATCACTGGCGAATTCTCCCGTCATCCGCAGACGCAAATAATCTTTCGGCAATAATACTTTGTCTACCTGAAGGAATATCTCTGGCTCGTTTCGCTGAATCCACAGTAATTTAGGCGCGGTAAATCCGGGCATCATCAGGTTGCCTGTAATATTCCGCGACTGCGGAACTCGCGCTTCCAGCAAAGCACACTCCTCCGCGCAGCGCCCGTCGTTCCACAAAATGGCGGGACGTAGCACCCGCTGCTGAGCATCAAGTAAAGTAGCACCATGCATTTGCCCGGCAATACCCAATGCTTTAACGTCTCGCAGAGAATGCTGTTCACCCAGGATTTTCATCGCGCGACCAGTCGCCAGCCACCACTGTTCCGGATCTTGCTCCGACCAGAGTGGATGCGGACGCGAAACGGTTAGTTTTTCCGTTTGCGAAGCGACCACTTCACCTTGCTCGTTGAGCAAAATAACTTTTACGCCCGATGTGCCAAGATCTATCCCGATATACATAGCGATTGTTCCTTAAAAAAATGCCCGGTATCGCTACCGATAACCGGGCTTGCGGACTGCACAATTAGCCGTTATTTGTCGAACAGATAATGATTTACCAGATTTTCCAGTTGCTCCTGGCGTCCACTCTGATGCACCGGCGCCAGATTGTTGTCCTGAGCATATTTTGCTAAATCCGCCAATGACATTTGGCCTTTCAGGATTTGCTGACCCAGTTCACTATTCCAGCCGGAATAACGTTGTGCTACGCGTTTATCCAGTTCGCCGTCTTCAATCATGCGGGCTGCAATTTTCAGTGACAGCGCCATCGTATCCATCGCCCCAATATGACCGTAGAACAGATCGTATTTATCAGTGCTCTGACGACGTACTTTGGCATCAAAGTTCAGACCGCCGGTCGTGAAGCCACCTGCTTTGAGGATTTCATACATTACCAGCGCGTTCTCTTCCACGCTGTTCGGGAACTGGTCAGTATCCCAGCCCAGTTGCGCGTCGCCACGGTTAGCATCGACAGAACCGAACAGACCAAGCGCAATGGCTGTGGCAATTTCATGGTGGAAAGAGTGACCCGCAAGCGTCGCGTGGTTCGCTTCAATATTCAGTTTAATCTCTTTTTCCAGGCCAAACTGTTTCAGGAAGCCGTAAACCGTTGCGGCATCGTAATCATATTGATGTTTGGTCGGTTCTTGCGGTTTCGGTTCGATAAGCAGCGTGCCCTGGAAACCGATTTTATGTTTATGCTCAACCACCATCTGCATAAAGCGACCAAGCTGTTCACGCTCCTGACGAAGATCGGTATTCAACAGAGTTTCATAACCTTCACGACCGCCCCACAGCACATAGTTTTCACCACCCAGTTTATGCGTTGCTTCCATCGCGGTAACAACTTGTGTAGCTGCCCAGCTAAAGACTTCGGGATCTGGATTCGTCGCCGCGCCTGCGCCATAGCGAGGGTTAGTAAAGCAGTTGGCTGTTCCCCACAGCAGTTTCACGCCGCTCTCTTCTTGCTTGCCAGCCAGCACATCGACCATTTGCGCAAAGTTATTGATGTACTCTTTTAACGATGAGCCTTCCGGGGAAACATCCACGTCATGGAAGCAATAAAACGGCACATGTAGTTTGTGGAAAAACTCGAATGCGACATCGGCTTTACGCTTCGCCAGCGCGAGGGCTTCGCCAGGCTGCTGCCACGGACGATTAAACGCGCCCACGCCAAACATGTCCGCCCCGTTCCAGCAGAAGGTGTGCCAGTAGCAGGCGGCAAAACGCAAGTGGTCTTCCATACGCTTGCCCAACACCAGTTCGTCGGGGTTGTAATGACGGAATGCTAACGGGTTAGAGGATTTCGGACCTTCATAACGAACGCGATCGAGCTGGTCAAAATAGGCTTGCATAATGAACTCCATAATCAGGTAATGCCGCGTGTGATGGATGATGTCGTAATATTGGGCACTCCCTTTCAGTTGCTCAATTATGTTATTTCACACTGCTATTGAGATAATTCACAAGTGTGCGCTCGCTCGCAAAAATAATATGGAATGATGAAACCGGGTGATTTCTCGAATAGAAAAATGCAACAAGTACAATTAATCAACAAAAGTAAGATCTCTGTCATAAATCAAGAAATAAACCAAAAATCGTAATCGAAAGATAAAAATCTGTAATTGTTTTCCCCTGTTTAGTTGCTAAAAATTGGTTACGTTTATCGCGGTGATTGTTACTTTTTTAAGCTGTCCTCTAACAACAGAAGGCCTCTGAATCATGAAAATAAAGAACATTTTACTCACCCTTTGCACCTCACTTCTGCTTACTAACGTCGCGGCGCACGCCAAAGAAGTAAAAATAGGAATGGCGATTGATGATCTCCGTCTTGAACGCTGGCAAAAGGATCGGGATATCTTTGTTAAAAAAGCAGAATCTCTCGGTGCAAAAGTATTTGTACAATCTGCGAATGGCAATGAAGAAACCCAAATGTCGCAGATTGAAAACATGATTAACCGGGGCGTCGACGTTCTTGTCATTATTCCGTATAACGGTCAGGTATTAAGTAACGTTGTAAAAGAAGCCAAACAAGAAGGTATAAAAGTATTAGCTTACGACCGCATGATTAATGATGCAGATATCGATTTTTATATTTCTTTCGATAATGAAAAAGTCGGCGAACTGCAAGCAAAAGCCCTGGTTGATATCGTCCCACAAGGCAATTATTTCCTGATGGGTGGCTCCCCGGTCGATAACAACGCCAAGCTATTCCGCGCCGGGCAAATGAAAGTATTAAAACCTTATGTTGACTCAGGAAAAATTAAAGTCGTTGGCGACCAATGGGTTGATGGCTGGTTACCAGAAAATGCGCTGAAAATTATGGAAAATGCGCTAACTGCCAACAATAACAAAATTGATGCGGTTGTTGCCTCAAACGATGCTACCGCTGGCGGGGCAATTCAGGCATTAAGCGCGCAAGGTTTATCAGGGAAAGTAGCAATTTCCGGCCAGGATGCGGATCTCGCGGGCATAAAACGTATTGCTGCCGGTACGCAAACTATGACGGTGTATAAACCCATTACGTTGTTGGCAAATACTGCCGCAGAAATTGCCGTTGAGTTGGGCAATGGTCAGGAACCAAAAGCAGATACCACACTGAATAATGGTCTGAAAGATGTTCCATCCCGCCTGCTGACACCAATCGATGTTAATAAAAACAACATCAAAGATACGGTAATTAAAGACGGATTCCACAAAGAGAGCGAGCTTTAAGCATCACGCCCCGGCGCTGACCGGGGCGTGATTTCTCTCCATGCCGCGTGAACTGATTGGCTTAGGTGGAGTCGTTATGTCTTATCTACTTGAAATGAAGAACATTACCAAAACCTTCGGCACCGTGAAGGCGATAGATAACGTCAGCTTGCGGCTAAACGCTGGCGAAATCGTCTCACTCTGTGGGGAAAATGGGTCTGGTAAATCAACGCTGATGAAAGTGCTGTGTGGAATTTATCCTCATGGCTCCTACGAAGGCGAAATTATTTTTGCTGGCGAAGAGATTCAGGCAAGTCACATCCGCGATACCGAACGCAAAGGCATCGCCATCATTCACCAGGAATTAGCCCTGGTGAAAGAATTGACCGTGTTGGAAAATATCTTCTTGGGTAACGAAATAACCCACAATGGGATTATGGATTATGACCAGATGACGCTACGCTGCCAGAAGCTATTAGCACAGGTCAGTTTATCCATTTCACCCGATACCCGCGTTGGCGATTTAGGGCTTGGGCAACAACAACTGGTTGAAATTGCCAAGGCGCTAAATAAGCAGGTGCGTTTATTAATTCTCGATGAACCGACAGCCTCATTAACCGAGCTGGAAACCACGGTTTTACTGGATATTATTCGCGATCTGCAACAACACGGTATCGCCTGTATCTATATTTCGCACAAACTCAACGAAGTTAAAGCAATTTCCGATACGATTTGCGTTATTCGCGACGGTCAGCATATAGGAACACGTGATGCAGCCGGAATGAGCGAAGACGATATTATCACTATGATGGTAGGGCGAGAATTAACGGCACTTTACCCTAACGAACCGCATATCACGGGTGATGAAATATTACGTATTGAGCACTTGACGGCGTGGCATCCGGTTAATCGCCATATTAAACGGGTTAACGATGTCTCTTTTTCTCTGAAACGCGGTGAAATACTGGGTATTGCCGGACTGGTCGGCGCCGGGCGTACCGAAACCATTCAATGCCTGTTTGGCGTTTGGCCCGGACAGTGGGAAGGGAAAATCTATATTGACGGCAAACAGGTGGATATTCGCAACTGCCAGCAAGCGATCGCCCAGGGTATTGCGATGGTGCCAGAAGACAGAAAGCGCGATGGCATCGTTCCGGTAATGGCAGTTGGTAAAAATATTACCCTCGCCGCACTCAATAAATTTACCGGAGGGATCAGCCAGCTTGATGATGCCGCAGAGCAAAAATGTATTCTGGAATCCATCCAGCAACTCAAAGTTAAAACGTCGTCCCCCGACCTTGCTATTGGACGTTTGAGCGGCGGCAATCAGCAAAAAGCGATCCTCGCTCGCTGTCTATTACTTAACCCGCGCATTCTCATTCTTGATGAACCCACCAGGGGTATCGATATTGGCGCGAAATACGAGATCTACAAATTAATTAACCAACTCGTCCAGCAAGGTATTGCCGTTATTGTCATCTCTTCTGAATTACCTGAAGTACTCGGCCTTAGCGATCGTGTGCTGGTGATGCATGAAGGAGAACTAAAAGCCAACCTGATAAATCATAACCTGACTCAGGAGCAGGTGATGGAAGCCGCATTGAGGAGCGAACATCATGTCGAAAAGCAATCCGTCTGAAGTGAAATTAGCCGTACCGACATCCGGTGGCTTTTCTTGGCTTAAGCCACTGAATTTACAGGTCTTCGTGATGATTGCAGCGATCATCGCAATCATGCTGTTCTTTACCTGGACCACCGATGGCGCCTACTTAAGCGCCCGTAACGTTTCCAACCTGCTGCGCCAGACCGCAATTACCGGCATTCTCGCGGTAGGTATGGTGTTCGTCATAATTTCTGCTGAAATCGACCTCTCGGTCGGCTCCATGATGGGGCTATTAGGCGGGGTCGCCGCTATCTGCGACGTTTGGTTGGGCTGGCCGCTGCCGCTCACTATCATTGTGACATTGGTTCTGGGGCTGCTTCTCGGAGCGTGGAATGGGTGGTGGGTCGCGTACCGCAAAGTCCCGTCATTTATTGTCACCCTGGCAGGCATGTTGGCATTTCGCGGCATCCTTATTGGTATCACCAACGGCACGACCGTTTCCCCCACCAGCGCCGCGATGTCACAAATTGGGCAAAGCTATCTACCAGCAAGTACCGGTTTCATCATCGGCGCGCTTGGTTTAATGGCTTTTGTCGGCTGGCAATGGCGCGGAAGAATGCGCCGTCAGGCTTTGGGTTTGCAGTCTCCGGCATCTACAGCGGTGGTCGGTCGCCAGGCATTAACGGCTATTATTGTTTTAGGCGCAATCTGGCTGCTAAATGATTACCGTGGCGTTCCTACTCCTGTTCTACTGCTGACGTTGCTGTTACTCGGTGGAATGTTTATGGCAACACGGACAGCTTTTGGGCGACGCATTTACGCTATTGGCGGTAATCTGGAAGCGGCACGGCTATCCGGGATTAACGTTGAACGAACAAAACTTGCTGTGTTTGCTATCAACGGTTTGATGGTAGCCATCGCCGGGTTAATTCTTAGTTCTCGACTTGGCGCTGGTTCACCTTCTGCGGGGAATATCGCCGAGCTGGACGCGATTGCAGCATGCGTGATTGGTGGTACTAGTCTGGCAGGCGGTGTGGGAAGTGTTGCCGGAGCAGTAATGGGGGCATTCATCATGGCTTCACTAGATAACGGTATGAGTATGATGGATGTACCGACCTTCTGGCAGTATATCGTCAAAGGTGCGATTCTGTTGCTGGCAGTATGGATGGACTCCGCAACCAAACGCCGTTCCTGACTTTGATAAAAATTTTCTCAAAGCCGGTAACGTATTACCGGTTTTGAGTTTTTACATGATTCAGCAGGAAAAGAACCATGTTTACTAAACGTCATCGCATCACGTTGCTGTTCAATGCTAATAAAGCCTATGACCGTCAAGTAGTAGAAGGTGTAGGGGAATATTTACAGGCGTCGCAATCGGAATGGGATATTTTCATTGAAGAAGATTTCCGCGCCCGCATTGATAAAATCAAGGACTGGTTAGGAGATGGCGTCATCGCCGACTTCGACGATAAACAAATCGAGCAAGCATTGGCTGATGTCAACGTCCCTATTGTTGGCGTTGGTGGCTCGTATCACCTGGCAGAAAGCTATCCGCCCGTACATTACATTGCCACCGATAACTACGCGCTGGTTGAAAGCGCATTTTTGCATTTAAAAGAGAAAGGCGTTAACCGCTTTGCTTTTTATGGTCTGCCAGAGCCGAGCGGCAAACGCTGGGCCGCCGAACGCGAGTATGCCTTTCGCCAGCTTGTGGCTGAAGAGAAGTACCGAGGTGTGGTTTATCAGGGGCTGGAAACCGCACCAGAGAACTGGCAACACGCGCAAAATCGGCTGGCAGACTGGCTGCAAACGCTGCCACCGCAAACAGGAATTATTGCCGTCACTGACGCCCGGGCGCGGCATATTCTGCAAGTATGCGAGCATCTGCACATCCCCGTACCGGAAAAATTATGCGTGATTGGCATAGATAACGAAGAATTGACCCGCTATCTTTCGCGTGTCGCCCTCTCTTCTGTCGCCCAGGGCGCCCGACAAATGGGCTATCAGGCGGCAAAACTGTTGCATCGCTTATTAGATAAAGAAGAGATGCCGTTGCAGCGGATTTTGGTTCCGCCAGTCCGTGTCATCGAACGGCGTTCAACGGATTACCGTTCGCTGACCGATCCCGCCGTTATTCAGGCCATGCATTACATCCGCAATCATGCCTGCAAAGGAATTAAAGTGGATCAGGTTCTGGATGCGGTGGGCATATCGCGATCTAATCTTGAGAAACGGTTTAAAGAAGAAGTGGGTGAAACTATTCACGCCATGATTCATGCCGAAAAGCTGGAGAAAGCGCGCAGCCTGCTGATTTCTACTACCTTGTCGATCAATGAGATATCGCAAATGTGCGGTTATCCATCGCTGCAATACTTCTACTCTGTTTTTAAAAAAGCGTATGACACGACGCCAAAAGAGTATCGCGATGTAAATAGCGAGGTAATGCTGTAGCGGAAGGGGAAAATCCGCCTGGCAACATTTCGTGGTTGTCGGATGCGGCGTGAACGCCTTATCCGACCTACCCGCCAGGCATGATAAGACGCGCCAGCGTCGCATCAGGCAATTCAGCACAACCACCTGATGCGAGCAAAAGCCCTATCCGACCAACAAGCCGGATAAGGCTCAAGGGAATGCAATTACATATGCGCGGCAATTAACCGCTGGTTATCCTGGTACATCGCGAACAGGTAGTTGTTATAGCTCTGCCCTTTCGTGGAATAACCTTTCAGCTTATGAATCATCGCTGTGGCGGTAACTTCCTGATCCGCTTTACGCAATTGTGCACGTGATTTGCGGAAAGAAGCGTAAGCCGGATGCGTATTCAGGTTAGTGACATAGGCGCTCACCGATTCTTTTACAGAACTGAACTGAGAGTACCCCTTCACTTTACCCGGCGCATTGGTACAACGCCCTTTCATGCACTTCATGCCGAACAGGTTGTTGTTGCTACGCGCCAGCTTCGACGTTCCCCAACCGCTTTCTGCGGCAGCCATCGTCGCTACCATACTGGTCGGGATAATGTCTACACGTTCGAGTAGCGTATTCCACGGGATTTTTCGCGTATTACCGGACCACTTCACCTTATAGCGTTTGGCAATGTCTTGTAGACGTGCACGCTCTGAAGGCGACCATTGCCCCTGGTACTGTTTTGAAATCAGCCAGTTACGTTCCGCCGTAATGGCAGCATTTTGGCTGGTAATATAGGGCATTACAGTCCGGAGAAACGCTTTTTTTCTTGGTGTTCCGGAAGGGTATTTTCGCAAATCAGGAAGTGAACTGCTCTTTGCACTATTGCGAGAATACTCTTGTTTACTGCTTACCTGTTTATTACTAGCTTTAGTTAAGTGGGACTTTTGACTCGTTGTTGTCGTGTGCGTCTTCGCTAACACCTCACTCGAAAACACCAGAGTGAGTAACATAAGAATCATCGCCCCATATCGTCGTATGGGAGTCAAAATCATCAGGTCTCCTGATCGGATTTAATCATTCAAACACCTTATACTCGTCATACTTCAAGTTGCCTGTACTGCGTAAACGCTGTTCAAAACGCCATTGGTGTTTTGTCCTGCAACTCGAATGATTTAGAGTAATATTTTTCCCAAATTTGAGAGTTGAATCTCAAATCATATCAAAAATAGCGGTCAAGCGCACCCCAAGGAATAGTCCAAATCTGAAACTATGTCACGTGGTAATGGTTCAGATTGGTGCAAGATCGCAGAAAATGTGGATTTTATCGCAAAATTCAGCCGTTTTTTGCGCGCGATCGCTCACCCCTGCTTCTCATCCTGTGGACTTACTATTCAGGGATGAGCTTTGTCTGGCTATTCGCTGGCAAACTGTCTTAAATCGCAGCAATAAGGACTCACCCGCCATGAAACTTGCCGCCTGTTTTCTGACACTCCTTCCCGGCTTTGCCGTTGCCGCCAACTGGACTTCGCAGGGGTTCCCCATCTTTACCGAACAGGGGACAGGAACATTTGTCAGCCACGCTAAGCTGGCTAAAAGTACGCGTCCACTAACGCTAAATTTTGACCAACAGTGCTGGCAACCAGTGAATGCGATAAAACTCAATCAGATGCTTTCCCTGCAACCTTGCGATAACACACCGCCACAATGGCGATTGTTCAGAGCTGGCGAATATAAGCTGCAAATCGACACCCGCTCCGGCACGCCAACGTTGATGATTTCGATCCAAAACACCGCCGAACCAGTAGCAACCCCAATCCGTGAATGCCCGAAATGGGATGGACGACCACTTACGCTTGATGTCAGTGCCACTTTCCCGGAAGGTGCGGCAATCCGTGATTATTACAGCCAACAAATCGCGACGGTGAAAAACGGTCAAATAACGTTACAACCTGCCGCCACCAGTAACGGCTTGCTACTGCTGGAACGGGCAGAAACTGGCACCTCTGCCCCTTTCGACTGGCATAACGCCACCGTTTACTTTGTGCTGACAGACCGTTTCGAAAACGGCGATCTCAGCAATGACCAGAGCTACGGTCGTCATAAAGACGGTATGGCGGAAATTGGCACTTTTCACGGCGGCGATTTACGCGGCCTGACCAACAAACTGGATTATCTCCAGCAGCTCGGCGTCAATGCCCTATGGATCAGCGCCCCATTTGAGCAAATTCACGGCTGGGTAGGCGGTGGTACAAAAGGCGATTTCCCGCATTATGCCTACCACGGTTATTACACACAGGACTGGACGAATCTTGATGCAAATATGGGCAACGAAGCCGATCTACGGACGCTGGTTGATAGCGCGCACCAGCGCGGTATTCGTATTCTCTTTGATGTGGTGATGAACCATACCGGTTATGCCACGCTGGCGGATATGCAGGAGTATCAGTTTGGCGCGTTATATATTTCTGGTGATGAGCTGAAAAAAACGCTGGGTGACCGCTGGAGCGACTGGAAACCCGCCGCCGGGCAAACCTGGCATAGTTTTAACGATTACATTAATTTCAGCGACAAAACAGGGTGGGATAAATGGTGGGGGAAAAACTGGGTCAGAACGGATATTGGAGATTACGACAATCCTGGATTCGACGATCTCACCATGTCGCTGGCCTTTTTGCCGGATATAAAGACCGAATCTACCACCGCTTCAGGTCTGCCGGTGTTCTATAAAAACAAACCGGATACCCACGCTAAAGCCATCGATGGCTATACGCCGCGCGATTATTTAACTCACTGGTTAAGCCAGTGGGTTCGCGACTACGGGATTGATGGTTTTCGGGTCGACACTGCCAAACATGTTGAGTTGCCCGCCTGGCAGCAACTGAAAACTCAGGCCAGCGCCGCACTTAGCGAATGGAAAAAAGCGAATCCCGATAAAGCGTTAGATGGTAAACCTTTCTGGATGACCGGCGAAGCCTGGGGTCATGGCGTGATGCAAAGTGACTACTATCGCCACGGCTTCGATGCGATGATCAACTTCGATTATCAGGAACAGGCGGCGAAAGCCGTCGATTGTCTGGAGCAGATGGATACCACCTGGCAGCAAATGGCAGATAAATTGCAGGATTTCAACGTGTTGAGCTATCTCTCCTCGCATGATACCCGCCTGTTCCGCGAAGGAGGCGACAAAGCAGCAGAGTTATTGCTATTAGCGCCAGGCGCGGTACAAATCTTTTACGGTGATGAATCCTCGCGTCCGTTCGGAGCCACCGGCTCAGATCCGCTGCAAGGCACACGCTCGGATATGAACTGGCAGGATGTTAGCGGTAAATCTGCCGCCAGCGTTGCACACTGGCAACGCCTCGGTCAGTTCCGCGCCCGCCATCCAGCGATTGGCGCGGGTAAGCAGACCACATTGCCACTGAAACAAGGTTATGGATTTGTCCGTGAACATGGCAATGATAAAGTGATGGTTGTCTGGGCGGGGCAACAGTAACTTTTCCGGCTTCCCACTTGCAGTATGTCGGGAAGCCGTATTCCAGTATAAAAGACCAGACATATCATAAACCTTAGCATGATACGCCAATCCTCTTGCAGCAACCCGATTTGCACCCCAGCAAATGTAGCGTTATTGTTACTTTCCTTGCTACAGAGTTCGACAGATATCCCGCTATGACATTCTCCCTTTTTGGTGACAAATTTACCCGCCACTCCGGCATTACGCTGCTGATGGAAGATCTGAACGACGGCTTACGCACGCCCGGCGCGATTATGCTCGGCGGCGGCAATCCGGCGCAGATCCCGGAAATGCAGGACTACTTCCAGACGCTGCTGACCGACATGCTGGAAAGCGGCAAAGCCACTGATGCGCTGTGTAATTACGACGGCCCGCAGGGGAAAACGGAGCTACTCACACTACTTGCCGGAATGCTACGCGAGAAGCTGGGTTGGGATATTGAACCACAGAATATTGCACTAACAAACGGCAGCCAGAGCGCGTTTTTCTACTTATTTAATCTGTTTGCCGGACGCCGCGCCGATGGTCGGGTCAAAAAAGTGCTGTTCCCGCTGGCACCAGAATACATTGGCTACGCTGACGCCGGACTGGAAGAAGATCTTTTCGTCTCTGCGCGTCCAAATATTGAACTGCTGCCAGAAGGCCAGTTTAAATACCACGTCGATTTTGAACATCTGCATATTGGCGAAGAGACCGGGATGATTTGCGTCTCCCGTCCAACGAACCCAACAGGCAATGTGATTACTGACGAAGAGTTGCTGAAGCTGGATGCATTGGCAAATCAGCACGGCATTCCGCTGGTGATTGATAACGCTTATGGTGTCCCGTTCCCTGGCATTATCTTCAGCGAAGCGCGCCCACTGTGGAATCCGAATATCGTGCTGTGCATGAGCCTTTCTAAATTGGGGCTGCCAGGTTCGCGCTGCGGCATTATCATCGCCAATGAAAAAATCATCACCGCCATCACGAATATGAACGGCATTATCAGCCTGGCGCCTGGCGGTATTGGTCCGGCGATGATGTGTGAAATGATTAAGCGTAACGATCTGCTGCGCCTGTCAGAAACGGTCATCAAGCCGTTCTACTACCAGCGTGTTCAGGAAACTATCGCCATCATTCGCCGCTATTTACCAGAAGATCGCTGCCTGATTCATAAACCCGAAGGAGCCATTTTCCTCTGGCTATGGTTTAAGGATTTGCCAATTACCACCGAGCAGCTTTACCAGCGCCTGAAAGCGCGCGGCGTGCTGATGGTGCCGGGGCACAACTTCTTCCCTGGGCTGGATAAACCGTGGCCGCATACGCATCAATGTATGCGCATGAACTATGTGCCGGAGCCGGAGAAAATTGAGGCAGGCGTGAAGATTCTGGCGGAAGAGATAGAACGCGCCTGGGCTGAAAGCCATTAATACGCTATTCCGGCGTTGAGAAACGCCGGAATAGCGTTTCAAACAGGCTGCTGCCGTAGCCGATTCCGCTGCACTTTCTCAACATCCATACACTGCAACGCTTTTGTCGGACAGGCTTCAACACAGGCCGGGCCCGTCGTCCGATGCCAGCACAGATCGCACTTAATCGCCCTCGCCTTTGCTCGCGATGAAACGACCTCCATCGCGCCAAACGGACATGCCAGCATACAGCTTTTACAGCCAATACAACGTGATTGTTCAACAAAGATATGCCCATGTTCACGACGAATAGCGTCCACAGGGCAAACATTCGCGCAGGGTGCATCTTCACACTGATGACAGGCTACTGCCGTGGTCCAGGTATGGTCTTTGATAACACGAATACGGGAAATAAACTCGCCAGGTAACAACGAAGCGCAATCCTGATTCTCCTGATGCGACACTGCGCAAGCCACTTCACAGGTACGGCAACCGATACATTTCGTCGCATCCGCAATAATAAATCGGTTCATGATCACTCCTTTGCACTAAAACCGCAGCGTGCCAGAGAGTGCGCCATTATTGCTTTGATCCAACGAAGGAAATATTAAAGTTTTGCCACCTGCCCAAAGCATTATGTGATCGCGCCCTGGTCGTCCCGGACGGTAAATCCCAGTTCATTGGAAATAGCCAGGGCAGTTTCACGCAGCGGTTTCAGGAGATTTTTCACCCCCACCTGCTTCAGGCGTGATGTCGAAAGCGAAATCGACACTGCATACGGCACCCGCCCATGAATATCAAACACCGGAACAGCAATACAGGAGACGCCGAGTTCATTCTCTTCTCTGTCCATCGCCACGCCGCTTTCGCGAATGTGCGCCAGTTCGTCGAACATCGCGGGCAGTTCGGTAATGGTATTGCGGGTTAGCGGCTGGATTTCATTCTGATGGCTTTCCCAATACGATTTCACGTAGTCCTGATGACCAAACGCCATATAAACCTTACCCATCGCCGAACAGTAGAGCGGCATATGCTGACCAATATAGGCACGGGTTCGCAGCATACCGGTAGTAGGTTCCAGTTTATAAATCAAAATAGCGTGATCGTCTTCTCGACTGGAAAAGTTAATGGTTTCACCAGTGGCGATGTTCAGTGCCTCAAGATGCGGCGCGGCGATATGAATGATATTCAGCGAAGACAGCGCCTTCTGCCCGACGGCAATAAATTTTGTGGTCAGGCGATAACTCCCCGCAGCAGGCGCGGTTGTCACATAGCCACAGGACTGTAGTCCCTGCAATAAACGATGGACCGTACTTTTATTTAAGCCAGCCAGTTCAGAAAGATGCGCCAGCGGGCAACCGTTTGGATAGTTGCTCAAAATCTCAATCAGCATCAACCCGCGAAACAGGCTCTGACTTCCAGCCGGACGCTCTTTTTCCTGCGCCAACTCGTGCTCTTTTTTTCCCATCGCTTTCTTCCCCTTTTTATCGCGCCCTGATGGTAACGCAAAGTGTGTCGCAGTTCACGATCTCGACAGATAATTTATAACTATTTGATTTATATGATTTTTGAAAATCATGGTGTGGATTGCTTTGTTAAAAAGCGATCGATATATTTGAAATCAAATTTCGCATAGTGGAATTTTAAGCTAAAAAAGCGATCAACAAACACAAGGAAGCCAGGGATGAAAGTGACATTTGAGCAGTTAAAAACAGCCTTTAATCGGGTATTAATTTCACGTGGCGTTAACAGCGAAACAGCCGATGCCTGTGCAGAGATGTTCGCCCGCACCACCGAATTCGGCGTTTATTCTCATGGCGTTAACCGTTTCCCCCGTTTCATTCAGCAACTGGAAAACGGCGATATCATTCCTGACGCCCAACCCAAACGTATAACCAGCCTCGGCGCGATTGAGCAGTGGGACGCCCGGCGTTCAATCGGTAACCTGACAGCGAAAAAGATGATGGATCGTGCCATTGAACTGGCGGCAACTCACGGGATTGGCCTGGTCGCGTTACGCAATGCCAACCACTGGATGCGCGGCGGCAGCTACGGCTGGCAGGCGGCGGAAAAAGGCTATATCGGCATCTGCTGGACAAACTCCATCGCCGTAATGCCGCCGTGGGGCGCAAAAGAATGTCGCATCGGCACCAACCCACTGATCGTCGCTATTCCCTCTTCACCCATCACCATGGTCGATATGTCGATGTCGATGTTCTCCTACGGCATGTTAGAAGTGAATCGTCTGGCGGGACGCGAGCTGCCGGTCGATGGTGGCTTTGATGATGAGGGTAATTTGACCAAAGAACCTGGCGTTATCGAGAAGAATCGCCGCATTTTGCCGATGGGCTACTGGAAAGGTTCTGGCATGTCGATTGTGCTGGATATGATAGCCACTCTCCTTTCTGACGGCGCATCGGTTGCTGAAGTCACCCAGGACAACAGCGACGAGTACGGCATTTCACAAATCTTTATTGCCATTGAAGTGGATAAACTGATCGACGGTTCCACCCGCGACGCCAAACTGCAACGCATCATGGATTACGTTACCAGTGCCGAACGCGCAGACGAAAACCAGGCCATTCGTTTACCCGGCCACGAATTTACCACTCTACTGGCAGAAAACCGTCGTAACGGTATTACTGTGGATGACAGCGTATGGGCAAAAATCCAGGCATTATAAGGAGATAGACCATGATATTTGGACATATCACACAACCTAATCCGTGCCGTTTGCCCGCTGCCATTGAAAAGGCGCTCGATTTTCTACGCACCACCGATTTCAACGCCCTGGCGCCGGGCGTTGTCGAAATCGACGGCAAGAATATTTTTGCGCAAATTATCGATTTAACCACACGCGAGGCGGTGGAAAACCGTCCTGAGGTTCATCGTCGCTATCTGGATATTCAGTTTCTGGCCTGGGGCGAAGAGAAAATCGGTGTAGCCATTGATACCGGGAATAATAAAGTCAGCGAATCACTATTAGAGCAACGCGATATTATTTTTTATCACGATAGTGAACATGAATCATTTATAGAAATGATACCGGGTAGCTACGCTATTTTCTTCCCACAGGATGTTCATCGACCGGCATGTAATAAAAATGCCCCTACGGCAATCCGCAAAATCGTGGTTAAAGTCGCCCTCTGCGCTTTATAAAAAGTTATTACTGGAGCACAAAATGAAAGCGAATAATACCGGTTATATTATCGGTGCGTATCCCTGTGCACCCTCTTTTCACCAAAGAAGTGAAGAGGAAGAGAAGGTATTCTGGCGACAATTATCAGATACCCCTGATATTCGTGGGCTGGAACAACCCTGCCTGGAAAACTTCCACCCGCTGGGCGACCAATGGTTGCTACGTCATACGCCAGAAAGCTGGAGATTTGTCGTCACCGCTGTGATGGAAACCATGCGTCGCCGCAGCGAAAACAACGGTTTTGGCCTCGCCTCCAGCGATGAAGATCAACGCAAGGCGTGCGTGGCGTACTATCGCCACCTATTCAATAAAATCAACTCATTGAATTCCAATAAAGTGCTCGCACTAGAGATCCAGGCCGCACCGTTAGCAACGAATCCCAATATTATACAAGCGACGGATGCCTTTGCCCGCTCGTTGAAAGAAATCGCCAGTTGGGACTGGCCCTGCAAACTGGTGCTGGAACACTGCGACGCCATGACGTCTGCCGCTCCCCGCAAAGGCTTTTTGCCTTTGGAAAATGTGCTGGAAGTCATTGCCGATTATGACGTCAGCATCTGTATCAACTGGGCGCGATCCGCCATTGAAGGCCGTAATACAGTGTTGCCGCTGACCCATACCCAAATGGCGAAACAGACCGGGAAACTCGGCGCGTTGATGTTCTCTGGTACGACGCTAAACGGAGCATACGGAGAATGGCAGGATTTACACGCGCCGTTTGCACCATTCTGTGCAGAAAGCCTGATGACCACAGATCACGTTCGCGAGTTATTTAATGCAGCAGAACCGTCAACATTGCATTTTGCTGGCATCAAGCTGCTAGAAATAAATGAATCGGCTGATGTGCAGCATCGCATCGATATATTACGTAACGGTATTCACTCTTTGAATGAATCTATTTAAAACGATTCATTTATTTCGCCAAATTCTAATTAGTCGTTTTCCAATAAATATTACGAATACCAACAGCATTAATTAATGAAAACATATTACATAACAAGAAGGACTCGTTATGAAACGGATACTCGAAGGCATTCTTGCGCTCATCATCGCAATACTGTCTTGTATTATTTTTATTAATATAATTCTTCGATATGGATTTCACACAAGCATATTATCGATTGATGAATTATCCCGTCTTTTATTTGTCTGGTTAACCTTTATTGGCGCTATCGTTGCTTATATGGACAACAGCCATGTGCAGGTTACTTTTTTAGTCGAAAAACTCTCTCCCGCTAATCAACAACGTGTTTCGCAGCTAACCCATACGCTCATTTTATTACTGTGTCTGGGTCTGGCCTGGGGTGCAATAGAAAAAACGTCACAGGACTGGAGTAACTTATCACCCATTCTCGGCGTACCCGTTGGCTTAATGTACGCCGCCGCTATCCCCACCAGCCTGATTATCGCATTACTGGAATTGCGTCACTTATACCGGCAGTTCACAAATACCACCAGCCAAAACCAACAAGGAGTCTGACGATGACAATTCTTATATTTATTGTCAGTTTGTTAGGCGCTATCGCGATTGGTGTTCCCATTGCCTGGGCATTATTACTGTGCGGCATCTCACTGATGTTCTGGATGGATATCTTTGATGTGCAAATTCTGGCACAAACGCTGGTAAATGGCGCAGACAGCTTCTCTCTGTTAGCCATTCCCTTCTTTGTGCTGGCGGGTGAGATCATGAACGCGGGCGGCCTGTCGCAACGTATTGTCGACCTGCCAATGAAACTGGTGGGTCACAGGCCTGGTGGTCTGGGTTACGTTGGCGTGCTGGCGGCAATGATCATGGCAAGCCTTTCCGGTTCTGCGGTTGCCGATACCGCAGCCGTCGCGGCACTGCTGGTGCCGATGATGCGTCAGGCCAACTATCCGGTAAATCGCGCCGCCGGGCTTATCGGTTCCGGCGGGATTATTGCAGCCATTATCCCTCCCTCTATTCCACTCATTATCTTCGGCGTCTCCAGCGGACTCTCCATCAGCAAACTATTTATGGCGGGCATAGCGCCGGGCGTCATGATGGGCGTCACGCTGATGGTTACCTGGTGGTGGCAGGCAAAACGACTGAATTTACCTTGTCAGCCGAAAGCCTCACTGCGGGAAGTCTGGCAATCCTTAATTTCCGGTATTTGGGCGCTCTTTTTACCGATAATTATTATTGGCGGTTTCCGTTCGGGGTTATTCACACCCACCGAAGCAGGCGCGGTTGCCGCCTTCTACGCCCTGTTCGTCTCGGTGGTGGTCTATCGCGAAATGACCTTCTCCACGCTTTATCATGTACTGATTAACGCGGCGAAAACCACATCCGTGGTCATGTTCCTGGTGGCCTCTGCTGCGGTATCTGCATGGCTTATTACGATCGCCGAATTACCCATGATGGTATCGGAGCTATTACAACCGTTGGTTGATTCGCCCCGCTTATTATTCATCGTCATTATGCTCGCTATTATGGTGATCAGTACGGTCATGGACTTAACGCCTACCGTATTAATTCTTACGCCAGTATTAATGCCATTAGTAAAAGAAGCGGGAATAGATCCGGTCTATTTCGGCATCATGTTTATTATCAACTGTTCAATATCACTGATTACGCCTCCAGTCGGTAACGTTCTTAACGTGGTATGCGGCGTGGCGAAACTTAAATTTGACGATGCGGTAAAAGGCGTCGCGCCTTACGTCATGGTTTTATTCATGTTGTTAGCATTATTTATTTTTATACCGGAGCTTATTACCGCTCCTCTTAAATGGATGAGTTAAAAGGAAATCATAATGAAATTACGTTCTGTAACCTACGCTTTATTATTTGCCGGAGTGGCGACGTTCAGCACATCTTCTCTGGCGGCACAATCATTACGTTTCGGTTATGAAACCTCGCAAACCGACTCGCAACATATTGCGGCGAAAAAATTCAATGAATTATTACAGGAAAAAACCAAAGGCGAACTGAAATTAAAACTGTTCCCGGATAGCACCCTCGGTAATGCGCAGGCGATGATCAGCGGCGTGCGCGGCGGCACTATTGATATGGAGATGTCTGGCTCCAATAACTTTACGGGACTCTCGCCCGTCATCAACCTGCTCGATGTCCCTTTCCTGTTCCGCGATACCGCTCACGCGCATAAAACGCTCGACGGCAAAGTCGGGGATGACCTGAAAGTCTCCCTTGAAAGTAAAGGACTGAAAGTGCTGGCTTACTGGGAAAACGGCTGGCGCGATGTCACCAACTCGCGTGCACCGGTTAAAACGCCTACCGACCTGAAAGGGCTGAAGATCCGTACCAACAATAGCCCAATGAATATTGCCGCATTCAAAGTTTTTGGCGCTAACCCGATCCCGATGCCGTTTGCCGAAGTCTATACCGGGCTGGAAACCCGCACTATCGACGCTCAGGAACACCCGATCAACGTCGTCTGGTCAGCAAAATTTTATGAAGTGCAGAAGTACCTTTCTCTGACGCACCACGCCTATTCCCCGCTTCTGGTGGTAATCAACAAAGCGAAGTTTGATGGCTTAACCCCAGAGTTCCAGCAGGCACTGATCTCATCTGCGCAAGAAGCGGGTAACTACCAGCGCAAACTGGTCGCCGAAGATCAGCAAAAAATCATCGACGGCATGAAAGACGCGGGCGTGGAAGTGATTACCGATCTCGACCGCAAAGCCTTTAGTGACGCGCTGGGTAATCAGGTTCGCGACATGTTTGTTAAAGATGTTCCGCAGGGCGCTGATCTGCTGAAAGCCGTGGATGAGGTGCAATAAACCATGACGCAATACTGGCTGGGGTTAGATTGTGGTGGTAGCTGGCTGAAAGCCGGGCTGTATGACCGCGAAGGCCGGGAGGCGGGTGTGCAGCGCCTGCCGCTGTGCGCATTAAGCCCGCAGCCAGGTTGGGCTGAGCGCGATATGGCAGAACTGTGGCAATGCTGCATGGCTGTCATTCGCGCCCTGCTTACTCATTCTGGCGTTAGCGGGGAACAAATAGTTGGTATCGGTATCTCCGCACAGGGAAAGGGTTTGTTTTTGCTGGATAAAAACGACAAGCCGCTCGGTAACGCTATTTTGTCCTCGGATCGCCGGGCGATAGAAATCGTTCGTTGCTGGCAGGAAGATGGCATCCCGGAAAAACTCTACCCGCTGACCCGACAAACCTTGTGGACCGGGCATCCGGTGTCGCTGTTACGCTGGCTGAAAGAGCACGAACCGGAACGCTACGCGCAAATTGGCTGCGTGATGATGACGCACGACTACCTGCGCTGGTGTTTAACCGGCGTCAAAGGTTGTGAAGAGAGCAATATTTCCGAGTCCAATCTCTACAACATGAGTCGCGGGGAATATGACCCGTGCCTCACCGACTGGCTGGGGATCGGTGAAATCAATCACGCCCTGCCGCCTGTGGTTGGATCTGCCGAAATCTGCGGGGAAATTACCGCTCAGACAGCCGCACAAACCGGTCTGGAAGCGGGTACGCCCGTTGTCGGTGGCCTGTTTGATGTGGTTTCCACCGCACTTTGTGCCGGGATCGAAGACGAATCCACCCTCAATGCGGTAATGGGAACCTGGGCGGTGACCAGCGGCATAACCAGCGGTTTACGTGACGGTGAAGCGCATCCGTATGTCTATGGTCGCTATGTTAATGACGGTCAATTTATCGTTCACGAAGCCAGCCCTACCTCTTCCGGCAATCTCGAATGGTTTACCGCGCAGTGGGGAGAAATCTCTTTTGCTGAGATTAATCAGGCCGTTGCCAGCTTGCCGAAAGCCAGAGGCGATCTGTTTTTCCTGCCGTTCCTGTACGGCAGCAACGCCGGACTTGAGATGACCAGCGGTTTCTACGGGATGCAGGCCATTCACACCCGCGCGCACCTGTTGCAGGCCATTTATGAAGGCGTGGTGTTCAGCCACATGACCCACCTCAACCGGATGCGTGAACGTTTTATCGCTGTTCACACCCTGCGCGTGACTGGCGGTCCTGCGCACTCCGATGTCTGGATGCAAATGCTGGCAGACGTCAGCGGTCTGCGTATCGAGCTGCCGCAGGTGGAAGAAACGGGATGCTTTGGCGCGGCGCTCGCTGCCCGTGTCGGTACGGGCGTTTATCGCAACTTCAGCGAAGCGCAGCGCAACTTGCAACATCCGGTACGCACATTGCTGCCGGACATGACCGCTCATCAGCATTACCAGCAAAAATATCAACGCTATCAGCAACTCATTGCCGCACTCCAGGGTTATCACACCCGCATTAAGGAACACACATTATGAGCAGACCACTTCTGCAACTGGCTCTCGACCACTCATCACTTGAAGCCGCGCAGCGCGACGTGACGCTGTTAAAGGACAGTGTCGATATCGTCGAAGCGGGCACCATTCTCTGTTTAAACGAAGGGCTTGGCGCGGTGAAAGCCTTGCGTGAACAGTGCCCGGACAAAATCATCGTCGCTGACTGGAAGGTCGCTGATGCCGGTGAGACGCTCGCGCAACAAGCGTTTGGCGCGGGCGCCAACTGGATGACCATCATCTGCGCCGCGCCGCTCGCCACGGTGGAAAAAGGCCACGCGATGGCGCAACGCTGCGGCGGTGAAATCCAGATAGAGCTGTTCGGCAACTGGACACTGGACGACGCACGTGACTGGCATCGTATTGGCGTGCGGCAGGCGATTTATCATCGTGGTCGCGACGCGCAGGCCTGCGGGCAGCAATGGGGCGAGGCGGATCTGGCGCGTATGAAGGCGCTTTCCGATATCGGCCTTGAGCTTTCCATTACTGGCGGGATTACCCCTGCTGACCTGCCGCTGTTTAAAGATATCCGCGTGAAAGCGTTTATTGCCGGGCGCGCACTGGCGGGCGCTACCAATCCAGCGCAGGTTGCCGCTGATTTTCATGCACAAATTGACGCAATCTGGGGAGGTTCTCGTGCGTAGTCATCCGTTAGGGATTTATGAAAAGGCGCTGGCGAAAGATCTCTCCTGGCCAGAGCGGCTGGTGCTGGCAAAAAGCTGTGGTTTTGATTTTGTCGAAATGTCAGTGGATGAAACCGATGAACGTCTGTCACGCCTTGACTGGAGCGCCGCACAACGTGCTTCGCTGGTTACCGCGATGATCGAAACGGGCGTTGCTATTCCGTCAATGTGCCTGTCTGCCCATCGCCGTTTTCCTTTTGGCAGCCGGGACGAGGCGGTGCGCGAACGGGCGCGGGAAATCATGAGTAAAGCGATTCGCCTGGCGCGCGATCTCGGCATTCGCACTATTCAACTGGCGGGCTACGACGTCTATTACGAAGAGCATGACGAAGGCACCCAGCAACGGTTTGCTGAAGGACTGGCGTGGGCTGTTGAACAGGCGGCGGCATCGCAAGTGATGCTGGCGGTGGAAATTATGGACACCGCGTTTATGAACTCCATCAGCAAATGGAAAAAATGGGACGAGATGCTCGCCTCGCCGTGGTTCACCGTTTACCCGGATGTCGGCAACCTCAGCGCCTGGGGCAATGATGTTCCCGCCGAACTGAAACTGGGCATTGACCGTATCGCCGCGATCCACCTGAAAGACACCCAGCCAGTCACCGAGCAAAGCCCCGGACAGTTCCGTGATGTGCCGTTTGGCGAAGGCTGCGTCGATTTCGTTGGCATCTTCAAAACGCTGCATGAACTGAACTATCGCGGTTCTTTCCTGATTGAGATGTGGACAGAAAAAGCCAATGAGCCGGTGCTGGAGATTATTCAGGCGCGGCGCTGGATTGAAGCGCGTATGCAGGAGGCCGGGTTTATATGTTAGAGCAACTGAAAGCCGACGTGCTGGCGGCGAATCTGGCGCTTCCCGCTCACCATCTGGTGACGTTCACCTGGGGCAATGTCAGCGCGGTAGACGAAATGCGGCAATGGATGGTAATCAAACCTTCCGGCGTCGAGTACGACGTGATGACCGCCGACGATATGGTGGTGGTGGAAATAGCCAGCGGCAAGGTGGTGGAAGGCAGCAAAAAGCCCTCGTCCGACACGCCAACGCATCTGGCGCTCTACCGTCGCTATGCAGAAATTGGCGGTATTGTGCATACCCACTCGCGCCACGCCACCATCTGGTCACAGGCCGGGCAGGATCTCCCCGCTTGGGGCACCACGCACGCCGATTACTTCTATGGTACCATTCCCTGCACGCGCCTAATGACCGCAGAGGAGATTAACGGCGAATATGAATACCAGACCGGCGAAGTGATCATTGAAACCTTCGAAGAGCGTGGGCTGAACCCGGCACAAATCCCTGCGGTGCTGGTGCATTCTCATGGCCCGTTCGCCTGGGGAAAAAACGCCGCCGATGCGGTGCATAATGCCGTGGTGCTGGAAGAGTGCGCCTATATGGGCCTGTTCTCGCGCCAGCTTGCGCCGCAGCTCCCTGCGATGCAAAACGAACTGTTAGATAAGCACTACCTGCGTAAGCATGGGGCCAATGCCTATTACGGGCAGTAATCCCTCACGCCGGGGCTTCATCGCCCCGGCACTACGAATTGATATGTTCCTTGCTGTAACGCCGCTTCCACGCTGCTGGCGTTAAACCAGTGTGTTTGCGAAAAATCTGCCGGAAATAGCCAACGTCATTAAACCCGCACAACGCCGCCACTTCCGTGAGCGATCGCGCTTCGCTAATTAAGAGCTTTTCGGCTTCGCGCACCCGCTGGCGGTGGATTGCTTCTGTTAACGTCAGATGAAACACCCGCCGGTAGACACGCCCAAGATAATCGGCATTGCAGTACAGCTCGCGGGCTAAAAGCGCCGTGGAAAGCAGGCGGTGATATTGCGTGCGGATCAGTTTCTGCGCTTTCCAGGCAAGGGTGGTGCCTGCTCCATCGGCCTGTTCATCAAGACGCGCGTCACGGGTGAGCTGCTGCAAAATCAGCAGCACAATAAACTCCAGCGCCGGAGTGCGTTGATGCTTTTCCTGTTCGCTTAAAAACTGGCGAAACAGGGCCACCAGCGCCTGCGGATCGGCAACCTTCGTTTGTTGCGGCACGCTAAGATGAGTGAGCCAGCGCGGATCGTTGTCCGGCGCTTTAACCTCAAAATGCAGCCAGTAAAATTTGAGATCGGCGGGAAAATCCTCCACCCCAACATGCTGTCGGTTCGGCCAGAGTAATAAACTCTCTCCCGCATCGACCAGAAATATCCGTTCTTCTTCCTGAATCGCTAATCGACCTTTTTCGACAAAGATAATTTCCCATGACTCCAGCCGCCTTGCCGGATGCCTCCCTACGCCACGGGAAATAAATAATCCACCATTTTGCACTTTAATCGGTAACGTCATGGATAATTCGAGCATTGATATGTAATTTCCCGCTTATTCATTAATGATGAAACACATTACTTTTTGATTATTAATCAAAAACATTAATTTCACCTGATCCATTTCACACTTTTAAATTCAGGTCGGAATCGTCACCTTTTTTTACTCTTTTCTCGCCTTGTTGATATTCCCGTTCACGGCAGAATTAATCAGGTCATTCCAATAAAACTAAAAATTGCTCCCTATTCACGAGGAATATCTATGACCTCTACACCGATTACTACCGCTGATATCGCTAAAGGTAAAATTGACGATGCGTTATCTGTACGGGAAAAAATAGGCTACGGCCTGGGTGACGCAGGCGGCACCGTAATAACTTGCCTGATCATGAACTTTCTCACCTTTTTCTACACCGACGTTTTTGGCTTAACTCCGGCGCTGGTCGGCACGCTGTTTATTGCACTGCGCGTGTTTGATGCCATCTCCGACCCGGTGATGGGCGTCATTGCCGACCGGACGCAAAGTCGCTGGGGGCGCTTTCGTCCGTGGCAGCTATGGATTGCCGTCCCTATTGGCATTATCGGCATCCTGACGTTCACCGTGCCAGATGCCAGCATGGGAGTAAAAATCGCCTGGGCGTTCGGTACTTACCTGCTCCTTTCAGTCGGTTATACCGCCATCAACGTACCGTACTGCGCGCTGATCAACACCATGACCACCCGCCACAATGAAGTGATCTCCTGCCAGTCCTGGCGATTCGTTCTCTGTGGCGTAGCGGGATTTCTGGTTTCGGTAGGCTTACCATGGATGGTAGATCTCTTCGGTCAGGGTAATGCCGCGCGCGGCTATCAACTGGGCGTCGGCGTATTGTGCGCCATTGCCGTGGTGATGTTCCTGTGTTGTTTTTTCTGGGTTCGTGAACGGGTGCCGCTCTCCACAATGGGGAAATTTACCCTGCGCGAACATCTTGCCGGGCTGCGGAACAACGACCAACTGCTGCTGATGCTGGTCATGTCTTTCCTGCTGATTAACGTCTTTAATATTCGCGGCGGTGGGTATATGTACTTCATTACCTACGTCTTACAAGGCAGTACGGGCTACACGTCGCTGTTCTTCACCATGGTCACCTTCGCCTCCATTATCGGCTCGGTGATTGTCAGCCCGTTAACGCGGCGTTTCGATACCGTCAAAATTTACTACTACACCAACCTGCTCCTCGCTGCGCTGGCAGTGTTGATGTGGTTCCTGCCCTCCGGCCCGGCTTATCAAACGCTGTGGCTGGCGGTGATCCTCGGTAATGGCGTGATTCTTGGCTTTACTCTGCCGCTGCACTTCTCGCTGATGGCTTTTGCCGATGACTATGGCGAATGGAAAACCCGTGTGCGTTCCTCCGGCATGAACTTTGCTTTTAATTTGTTTTTCATCAAGTTGGCCTGGGCCTCCAGCGCCGGGATCATCAGCCTGCTATTTATTTTTGTTGCCTATCAACCTGGCGTAGAAAACCAGACCGCCAGTTCGCTGGGCGGGATCACAGCAATGGAAACACTGCTGCCTGCGCTGTTCCACCTGCTGCTGGCGCTGGCAATCCGCTTTTGCAAACTCAATAACCCTATGATGTCACGCATTACTACCGACCTGCGTCAGCGTCATGTCCAGCCTTAAGGAGCACAAGATGAACATTTCGGAAGTCGATCTGCACAAACTGACGGTTAGCGATCCGTTCCTCGGTCAATATCAGCAATTGGTACGCGACGTGGTGATTCCTTATCAATGGGATGCGTTAAACGATCGCATTCCCGAAGCGGAACCCAGCCATGCGATTGAAAACTTTCGCATTGCCGCCGGACTTCAGGAGGGTGAATTTTACGGGATGGTGTTTCAGGACAGCGACGTCGCCAAATGGCTGGAAGCGGTAGCCTGGTCGCTGTGCCAGAAGCCGGACGCCGAACTGGAAAAAACCGCTGACGAGGTAATCGAACTGGTCGCCTCCGCCCAGTGCGAAGATGGCTATCTCAATACTTACTTTACGGTGCAAGCACCGGAAGAACGCTGGAGCAATCTGGCGGAGTGCCATGAACTCTACTGCGCCGGTCATCTGATTGAAGCCGGAGTCGCCTTCTTCCAGGCCACGGGTAAGCGGCGCTTGCTGGAGGTGGTTTGCCGTCTGGCCGATCATATTGACAGCGTATTTGGCCCAGATGAAAGTAAGTTACACGGTTATCCTGGTCACCCGGAAATTGAACTGGCACTAATGCGTTTGTATGAAGTGACCGAAGAGCCGCGCTACCCGGCGCTGACCAACTATTTTGTCGAACAGCGTGGCGCACAGCCGCACTTTTACGACCAGGAGTATGATAAACGCGGGCAGACTTCGCACTGGCACACCTACGGCCCGGCGTGGATGGTGAAAGACAAAGCCTACAGCCAGGCACATTTGCCCATCGCACAGCAGCAAACCGCCATTGGTCACGCGGTACGTTTTGTCTACCTGATGACCGGCGTCGCGCATCTCGCGCGTTTAAGTCACGATGAAAGCAAGCGTCAGGACTGCCTGCGGCTGTGGAACAATATGGCCCAGCGTCAGTTATATATTACCGGCGGCATTGGCTCGCAGGGCAGCGGCGAGGCGTTCAGCAGTGATTACGATCTGCCGAATGACACGGTTTACGCCGAAAGTTGTGCTTCCATCGGCCTGATGATGTTTGCCCGGCGAATGCTGGAAATGGAAGGAGACAGTCAGTATGCCGATGTGATGGAGCGCGCGCTGTACAACACCGTACTCGGCGGTATGGCGCTGGATGGTAAACATTTCTTCTACGTGAATCCGCTGGAAGTGCATCCCAAAACCTTAAAATTCAACCATATCTACGATCATGTTAAACCGATCCGCCAGCGTTGGTTCGGCTGCGCCTGTTGTCCGCCAAATATCGCCCGCGTGCTAACCTCGATTGGTCATTATCTCTACACGCCGCGTGAAGATGCGTTGTATATCAACATCTACGCAGGAAACAGTATGGAAGTGCCGGTAGAAAATGGCACGCTGCGCCTGCGGGTTAGCGGGAACTATCCGTGGCATGAACAGGTGACGATTGCGGTTGAATCTCCGCAGCCGGTGCGTCATACCCTGGCTTTACGTCTGCCGGACTGGTGCACGCAGCCACAGGTCACATTGAATGGAGAAGTCGTCGAGCAGGATATTCGTAAAGGCTATCTGCATATAGCCCGTGAATGGCAGGAAGGCGATACGCTG
>NZ_PTRF01000023.1:0-43255 GCF_002965705.1 Escherichia sp. MOD1-EC6842
GGATTAATGCGACTGGAGTATATCGATATAAACCGAAGTTAACGAGATAATTTCTTGTGGTGAAATTATTATTTAAATGCTGAATAACATATTCAGCATTATTTAATAAAAAAATAAAACCGCAATCCAGAATCAGAATTGCGGTACTTCTTTAATTATGAATCAATCGTTGCGGATGAGTATAAATCGTCGCCCGTCCCGGCTTACAAAAACCTACCAGCGTCAGGTTACATCGCTCGGCGACTTCTACGGCAAGCGTTGTCGCGGCAGACACCGCAAACAGAATTTCTACCCCGCACATCGCTGATTTTTGCACCATTTCATAGCTGGCACGGCTGGAAACCAACACCGCCCCCTGCTGCCAACGTTCACCTTCTTGCGCCCGCCGACCTAACAGTTTATCCAGCGCCACATGGCGGCCCACATCTTCATGTCCGCCAGCCAGTTCGCCAGACGGCAACATCCAGGCGGCGACGTGAGTACAGCCGGTCAGTTGCCCCACTGGCTGGAAATCATTGAGATGGCGTAATGCATCATCCAGTTTGTTGAGATCAAACGTTTGGGTGAACGGCAACGGCTGCACTGGCTTACCGATGTCGTTAAGTTGCTCCACGCCACATACGCCACAGCCCGTGCGCCCCGCCAGTGCCCGACGACGCTCTTTCAACCCCATAAAGCGACGGCTGGAAAGCTCAATTTGCACTTCCAGACCATTACACGAGGGAACAACATCCATGCCGAATATATCGCGCGGACTTTCGATAATTCCTTCTGAAAGCGAAAAACCGAGCGCAAACAGTTCAAGGTCTTTGGGCGATGCCATCATCACTACGTGCGAAATGCCGTTGTAGACCAACGCAACGGGAACTTCTTCCGCGACTTCATCAAGCCGGGAACGTTGTAAATCATCACGCTGCCATAACTCAATTTGTCGCATTCCCGTGATATTTGTCACATTTTTGATTTCTTTTTGCTGTGTTTTTTTCACTTTCTCTTAACCAGATAAGAACACACACACCAAGATTATGGTATTCTGTTACAAACCCTTCCTGGATGGAGGGAAATTGAGCCAATTCTGGACCTTTGCGGCCCCTTCCGCAAAGAAAAATAACTCCCACTCCCTGCACACGCAGCAAGCGAATGTAAATGGGACGTGACAATGTCGAAACAAGGAGCAATCCATGCAGGTCAGCAGAAGGCAGTTCTTTAAGATCTGCGCTGGCGGTATGGCAGGCACCACGGCAGCGGCACTGGGTTTTGCACCCAGCGTAGCACTCGCGGAAACCCGGCAGTATAAACTGCTGCGCACCCGCGAAACCCGTAATACCTGCACCTATTGTTCCGTAGGCTGTGGGCTGTTGATGTACAGCCTCGGTGACGGAGCAAAAAACGCCAAAGCATCTATCTTCCATATCGAAGGCGATCCGGATCACCCGGTCAACCGTGGTGCACTTTGTCCGAAAGGCGCTGGCCTGGTGGATTTTATCCACTCCGAAAGCCGTCTGAAGTTCCCGGAATATCGTGCGCCTGGTTCTGATAAATGGCAGCAAATCAGTTGGGAAGAAGCGTTTGATCGCATCGCCAAACTGATGAAAGAAGACCGCGATGCGAACTACATTGCGCAAAACGCCGAAGGCGTGACCGTTAACCGCTGGCTCTCCACCGGAATGTTGTGTGCTTCCGCGTCGAGCAACGAAACCGGCTATTTAACACAAAAATTCTCCCGCGCGCTGGGTATGCTCGCGGTCGACAACCAGGCGCGTGTCTGACACGGACCAACGGTAGCAAGTCTTGCTCCAACATTTGGTCGTGGTGCGATGACCAACCACTGGGTCGACATCAAGAACGCCAACCTTGTCGTGGTGATGGGCGGTAACGCCGCTGAAGCTCACCCGGTAGGATTCCGCTGGGCGATGGAAGCCAAAATTCACAACGGCGCGAAGCTAATTGTGATTGATCCTCGCTTTACGCGCACGGCGGCGGTGGCTGACTACTATGCCCCAATTCGTTCCGGTACTGACATTGCTTTCCTGTCAGGCGTTTTGCTGTACCTGCTGAACAATGAAAAATTCAACCGCGAATACACCGAAGCCTATACCAACGCCAGCCTGATCGTGCGTGAGGATTACGGCTTTGAAGATGGCCTGTTCACCGGCTACGACGCGGAAAAACGTAAGTACGATAAATCTTCCTGGACTTACGAACTGGACGAAAACGGCTTCGCCAAACGCGATACCACGTTGCAACATCCGCGCTGCGTGTGGAACTTGCTGAAACAGCACGTTTCCCGTTATACGCCAGATGTGGTTGAAAACATCTGTGGTACGCCAAAAGACGCGTTCCTGAAAGTCTGCGAATACATCGCAGAAACCAGTGCTCACGATAAAACTGCCTCGTTCCTTTACGCGCTCGGCTGGACGCAACACTCCGTTGGTGCGCAAAACATTCGTACCATGGCGATGATCCAGTTGCTGCTCGGTAATATGGGGATGGCTGGCGGCGGCGTTAACGCCCTGCGCGGTCACTCCAACATTCAGGGGCTGACGGATCTGGGGCTGCTGTCGCAAAGCCTGCCGGGTTACATGACGCTGCCAAGCGAGAAGCAGACCGATCTGCAAACTTACCTTACCGCCAACACGCCGAAACCGCTGCTGGAAGGCCAGGTCAACTACTGGGGCAACTACCCGAAATTCTTCGTCTCAATGATGAAGGCCTTCTTTGGTGATAAAGCGACGGCGGAAAATAGCTGGGGCTTTGACTGGTTGCCGAAGTGGGATAAAGGCTACGACGTCCTGCAATACTTCGAGATGATGAAAGAGGGCAAGGTCAATGGCTATATCTGCCAGGGCTTTAACCCTGTTGCCTCATTCCCGAACAAAAACAAAGTGATCGGCTGTCTGTCAAAACTGAAGTTCCTCGTCACCATCGACCCGCTGAACACTGAAACCTCTAACTTCTGGCAGAACCACGGTGAGCTGAACGAAGTTGACTCGTCGAAGATCCAGACCGAAGTGTTCCGTCTGCCATCGACCTGCTTCGCGGAAGAGAACGGTTCAATCGTTAACTCCGGTCGCTGGTTGCAGTGGCACTGGAAAGGTGCGGACGCCCCAGGGATTGCGCTGACTGATGGCGAGATCCTCTCCGGTATCTTCCTGCGCTTGCGCAAGATGTATGCCGAACAGGGTGGCGCGAACCCGGACCAGGTGCTGAACATGACCTGGAACTACGCCATTCCGCATGAGCCGAAGTCGGAAGAAGTAGCGATGGAGAGCAACGGTAAGGCGCTGGCCGATATTACCGATCCGGCAACCGGTGCGGTTATCGTCAAGAAAGGCCAACAACTTAGCTCGTTCGCCCAACTGCGCGATGACGGTACAACCTCCTGTGGCTGCTGGATTTTCGCCGGTAGCTGGACGCCGGAAGGCAACCAGATGGCACGCCGTGATAACGCCGATCCGTCTGGCCTCGGTAACACGCTGGGCTGGGCATGGGCATGGCCGCTTAACCGCCGCATCCTGTATAACCGCGCCTCCGCAGACCCGCAGGGTAACCCGTGGGATCCGAAGCGTCAGTTGCTGAAATGGGACGGCACTAAGTGGACCGGCTGGGATATTCCGGACTACAGCGCAGCACCTCCTGGCAGTGGCGTCGGGCCGTTTATCATGCAGCAGGAAGGCATGGGGCGTCTGTTTGCCCTCGATAAGATGGCGGAAGGTCCGTTCCCGGAACACTACGAGCCGTTTGAAACGCCGCTGGGGACTAACCCGCTGCATCCAAACGTTATCTCGAACCCGGCTGCGCGTATCTTTAAAGACGACGCCGAAGCATTGGGTAAAGCCGATAAGTTCCCGTATGTCGGAACCACCTATCGTCTGACCGAGCACTTCCACTACTGGACCAAACACGCGCTGTTGAACGCGATTTTGCAGCCAGAGCAGTTTGTGGAAATCGGTGAGTCGCTGGCGAATAAACTTGGCATTGCCCAGGGCGATACCGTGAAAGTCTCCTCCAACCGTGGCTATATCAAAGCCAAAGCGGTGGTGACCAAACGTATTCGCACGCTGAAAGCGAACGGCAAAGATATCGATACCATCGGTATTCCGATTCACTGGGGCTATGAAGGCGTAGCTAAAAAAGGCTTTATTGCCAATACGTTAACGCCATTCGTTGGTGATGCGAACACGCAGACGCCGGAGTTTAAGTCCTTCCTTGTGAATGTGGAAAAGGTGTAACGGAGACGACATATGGCTTATCAATCTCAAGATATCATTCGTCGTTCCGCGACTAACGGTCTGACCCCCGCGCCTCAGGCGCGGGACTTCCAGGAAGAAGTGGCGAAACTCATCGACGTTACCACCTGTATCGGCTGTAAAGCCTGTCAGGTGGCGTGTTCAGAGTGGAACGACATTCGTGATACCGTCGGCAATAACATTGGGGTGTACGACAACCCCAATGATTTAAGCGCCAAATCGTGGACGGTAATGCGCTTCTCGGAAGTGGAGCAGAACGACAAACTGGAATGGCTGATCCGCAAAGACGGCTGTATGCACTGTTCCGACCCTGGCTGCCTGAAAGCGTGCCCGGCGGAAGGGGCAATTATTCAGTATGCCAACGGTATCGTCGACTTCCAGTCCGAGCAGTGCATTGGCTGCGGTTATTGCATTGCGGGCTGTCCGTTCGATATTCCGCGTCTTAACCCGGAAGACAACCGCGTCTACAAATGTACGCTGTGCGTTGACCGCGTGGTAGTTGGGCAAGAACCGGCCTGTGTGAAGACCTGCCCGACGGGCGCGATTCACTTCGGTACGAAAGAGTCGATGAAAACGCTAGCGAGCGAGCGCGTGGCGGAGCTGAAAACCCGTGGTTACGACAATGCGGGTCTGTACGATCCGGCTGGCGTCGGTGGTACACACGTGATGTACGTGCTGCACCATGCTGACAAGCCGAACCTGTATCATGGCTTGCCGGAGAACCCGGAAATCAGCGAAACCGTGAAATTCTGGAAAGGCATCTGGAAACCGCTCGCGGCTGTTGGCTTTGCGGCTACCTTCGCGGCCAGTATCTTCCACTACGTGGGTGTCGGTCCGAACCGTGCGGATGAGGAAGAGAACAATCTGCACGAAGAGAAAGACGAGGAGCGCAAATGAAACGACGTGACACCATCGTGCGCTACACCGCGCCGGAACGTATCAACCACTGGGTAACCGCCTTCTGTTTCATCCTGGCGGCGGTGAGTGGGCTGGGCTTTTTGTTCCCGTCCTTCAACTGGTTGATGCAAATCATGGGCACACCGCAGCTGGCGCGAATTCTGCACCCGTTTGTCGGCGTGGTTATGTTTGCCTCGTTCATCATCATGTTTTTCCGTTACTGGCATCACAACCTAATCAATCGGGATGATATCTTTTGGGCGAAGAATATTCGTAAGATCGTCGTCAACGAGGAAGTAGGTGACACCGGGCGTTATAACTTCGGTCAGAAATGCGTTTTCTGGGCAGCGATTATTTTCCTGGTTCTGCTGCTGGTGAGCGGTGTGATTATCTGGCGTCCTTATTTTGCGCCTGCTTTCTCAATCCCGGTGATCCGATTCGCGTTAATGCTGCATTCATTTGCCGCAGTAGCGTTAATTGTGGTTATCATGGTGCATATCTACGCCGCCCTTTGGGTGAAAGGCACGATTACCGCCATGGTGGAAGGATGGGTTACCAGCGCATGGGCGAAGAAACACCATCCACGCTGGTATCGTGAAGTCCGCAAGACAACGGAAAAGAAAGCTGAATGAGTATTCGCATAATCCCGCAAGATGAGCTGGGTTCGAGCGAGAAACGTACGGCGGATATGATTCCGCCGTTATTGTTCCCTCGGCTCAAGAATTTATACAACCGCCGCGCCGAGCGTCTGCGCGAGCTGGCAGAAAATAATCCGCTGGGTGATTACCTGCGCTTTGCTGCGCTTATCGCCCACGCCCAGGAAGTGGTGCTGTACGACCATCCGCTGGAGATGGATCTGACCGCGCGCATTAAAGAAGCCAGCGCACAGGGTAAGCCACCACTGGATATTCACGTCCTGCCGCGCGATAAGCACTGGCAAAAGCTACTGATGGCGCTGATTGCTGAGCTGAAACCAGAAATGAGCGGTCCGGCGCTGGCCGTGATTGAGAATCTGGAGAAGGCATCAACACAGGAGCTGGAAGATATGGCCAGCGCACTGTTTGCCTCTGATTTCTCGTCCGTCAGCAGCGATAAAGCGCCGTTTATTTGGGCTGCACTGTCGCTCTACTGGGCGCAGATGGCTAATCTGATCCCCGGCAAAGCGCGTGCGGAATATGGCGAACAACGTCAATATTGCCCGGTTTGTGGTTCTATGCCGGTGTCCAGCATGGTGCAAATTGGCACCACTCAGGGTCTGCGTTACCTGCACTGCAACCTGTGTGAAACCGAATGGCACGTAGTGCGCGTAAAATGCAGCAACTGCGAGCAGAGCGGCAAACTGCATTACTGGTCGCTGGATGACGAACAGGCCGCGATTAAAGCCGAAAGCTGCGATGACTGCGGCACTTACCTGAAGATTCTTTATCAGGAAAAAGAGCCGAAAGTTGAAGCCGTGGCAGATGACCTCGCCTCTCTGGTACTGGACGCGCGAATGGAGCAAGAGGGCTACGCCCGTAGTTCCATTAACCCGTTCCTGTTTCCGGGTGAAGGGGAGTAATCTCTGACGTTTTCCGGGTGGCGCTGGTCGCCCGGATTACAGCTCATAGGGTGTGACGACACCTGCTATTCCCGCAAAATCTCTCGTATTTCGCGAGGCGTTTTCCAGATACGATGTAACAGTTGCAGTTATTATAAGTTCAAGTAAAACAGCCTCGTATTAATACCAGAATAAGGGCATCTGGTTTTTTATATTCAAGAATAAAAAAATTTTTGTCATTCCTTATGATCCTTACACTGATCATCAACACCTACTGTCTCACCCCTTTGCCTGCCACCCTTTGCTTTACGCACCGGGAATTGCTGACGCTCCAGATATTGCTCTATCGCTTCGCGCAAAATTGCAGATCGCGAAACCTTACGCCAGCCCCTGAGCTTATTCAGCCGTTTAATTGCCTCTTCTGATAAATGAAGAAAAACCGTATTCATCGCCATTTTCACCACCTTACATATATTTCTCATTAATGTATGTGCGAAAACTACGCCGAAAAATTAATTAACGAAAGCTGATCTTTGCATGTTGTTTTGTTTTTACGAGGCGGTTTCCAAAGATAATGTAACAGTTGCAGTTATTTCAATTGTTACTCAAAAATGGTTTAGTTATAGCCCAGGATGGTTTATTACTTTTAATTAAGCGGGGGCACATCTACAGAAAAGAAACAACAAATAATAAGGATGAATTATGGATGCGATAAATATTTTATATTCAAGAATATTTTTTTGATTGGGTCTTCATTTGCTCCATCAGGATGGTGTACCCGAAAAAAGTCAGTATCTTTACCGCACCACGTTTAAGGTGAAATCTACCATCCATAACTGACCAGTCAGTGCTGCCACCAACTGGTCTTTGATTGCTAGTAGTAGTAAATTTGCGGATAACAGTCCGGGAACCAAACGATTCCGTCCGGATCATCCCCCCGCATCACTCTATAGCATTGGCGTCGATCATCGGCGCGACGACGAAGCGTAGTATAAAGGCGCTTCCATTCATGGTCGCCCGGTGTACTGTAGTTTACCCAACAATCCATTGAAGGATGACGCCATTTGCCTGTAAGTGTCGGGATCCCTGAATGCTTATGCGGTTTCGGTTTACCATTACGATCCCTATCTTTACGCGTATTAAATGTGGACATTTTTAGTCTCCTGTTAAGAGTTCTAAAAATGTGCTTCCTTAAAATAGTTCATCATTTTCCCTTAATTCGCATAGCGTGCTTTTGCACGAATTTCCGATACGCGGGGACCATTATGATAGCGTCGATGCCCACACATCCAACAAGAACAAAGACAGGGAGTACGAAAGCAAACACCTGATGCTTTTAAGCTTCCATCGCCTGCTGTGCAATAACGACGGCGGATTTTTTTTAATCGCGCCATATGATAGCGACGTTCAGCACGATTACGGGTCATAGCAAAACTCCTGAACAGGCGGCACTATGCCGCTTTCATAGGAGCTCTGAATGCTGGTGCTTTCTGTATGGCATAACCATGCCTCTAACGGTTAAGTGCTTGCAGCACATGTTGCGGATCATTGGCAATCGCTCGCAGCAAAGCCTTTGCAGGCCCGGTCGGTGAACGCCGCCCCTGCTCCCAGTTACGCAACGTGTCTACGCTTACGGAAATAAGATCGGCAAATTTAGATTGTGACAACCCTGAAGCGTGGCGTATTTCTTTGATTTTCATAGCATCAATTTCAAAAGTCCGTGAAGGCTGTCGCGTTCCTTCAAGAATTTCATTCATCTGGGTCATGCTGTGAGTCAACCGCTCAAAAGTGCGTTATCCTGCTTGATGCGACTGCGCATTTCGAAAGCTACATACGCAATGGTCACGATTACATCATCACACGCGATACTCTACTGAGTGGCTTTGAGATGAATCTGCCAGATATTGATCGCAAGCATCCTGACGCCAGCCCTCTTTGGCGCGATGATTTTAATGGCTTGCCGCCAGTTCATATAATTACCGCAGAATATGACCCGCTTTGTGATGAAGGCGAGGCGCTGTATCAGAGGATGACAGAGCAAGGCGTGCAATGTACCTGCCAACGCTACCTCGGGGTTATCCACGGATTTTTTCAGTTAGGGGGTATTAGCGAGGCTGCGCGATCGGCACTACGGGATGTTGCCTGGAGAGCGGGAAGGTAACTCCGGACCTGGGCACTGAAAAGGTTTTCAGATTGAAAACCTTTTCAGTGAAGTAAAACGTCCTACTCTTCTTCGTTCCCGCCCTCTTCATAAGGGCCAAATGGCTTAGCGGGAAGAACGATATACGTCCCTTCAAACACCGCACCAGGCGTCTCGTCGCCAAAGATTTCAACCTGCATTTGCACTCGCGCTTTGCGCCCGCGCGCCAGACGGTCGAGATCGCCACTTAACGCACCGAGGTCGGCTACCGCATGAGGTTTACCGCTAATCGGCTTGCTGTAACGAATATGCGCGTCAGCCAGAATAATCGTTCCGCCGAGATGGCGTTCGCGCAGCATCAGCCAGATAAGCCCCCAACCGGTGAGCGTTGCCAGCGAGAATAAACTCCCGGCAAACAGCGTATGATGCGGATTCTGATTGCCGGTTTCCGGCATGGTGGTGATAAATTTTTGCCCGGTATATTGCTGAATGCGCACGCCCATTTTTTCACTTAATGGGATGTGTTCATACCACGCCTGCTGGAGCTGGGCGCACCAGTCGCCGCGATGCAAAATGTCATCCAGAGTAGCGACGGGTTTAATCATCAAAAAATGGCGAATAGGCGTGGTGGTGGGCGTGGTGATCTCCCCCTGATTCACAAACCCCAGCTTGGCAAAAAACTCCACCGCGTCTTCGCGGGCGCTACAGGTCACGCGCTTAACGCCTTCCTGGCGTGCTACCGACTCCAGGGTCATCGCCATCAGCGTCCCTAGCCCTTTGTCCTGCACGTCGGGATGAACGGCCATAAAACGGATGGAGGCTTCGTTATCGGCATTGATATACAGCCGACCTACCGCCACCAGATTACCCTGCTCGTCGACGACCATCTGGTGATGCGCCATCGCATCCCACGCGTCGCGTTCAGAACCTTTCGGTTGATGCAGGGGTTTACGCAACATCTCCCAGCGAAACTGATAGTAACGCTCTAATTCTTCTTCTGTTTGTGGAACCCGAAGGTGATACATAGCGATACTCTCTCTTGTTTCCCGTGACACCCCTGGAAGCTGGCTCATACCTGTAACCAGAATGTCACGGGGCCATCATTGACCAGCGATACCTGCATATCCGCAGCGAAGCGTCCTGTTTGCGTGTTCATCTCTTGCTGACGGCAGCGTTCGACGAAATAGTCATATAACGCCTCTGCGCGATCCGGTGATGCGCCTTTGGAGAAACTTGGGCGCATCCCTCGTTCGGTATCTGCGGCAAGGGTAAACTGGGAAACTACCAGCACACTACCGCCCGCCTGTTGCACGTTGAGATTCATCTTGCCTTCGGCATCGCTGAAGATGCGATAGCCGAGCACACGCTCGCACAGACGGTTTGCTTTCTGTTCGTCGTCATCCTTTTCGACACCCAATAACACCAAAAGTCCCGCGCCAATTTCGCCCGTCACTTCTCCCTCCACGGTGACGCTGGCACGGGTTACGCGTTGAATTAATGCAATCATGGTTCGTCGTCTTCTTCTTGTTCAGCAGCTTGTTTTAGTTTGCGGTATTCCCCGAGAGTGACAGTAATTTCCGCCCCAAGCAAGACGATACACCATGTCCAGTAGACCCAGACAAAGAGAATGGGGATCACTGCCAGTACGCCGTAAATGAGCTGATATGACGGGAACATGGTGATATAAAGCGCGAAACCTTTCTTCCCTGCTTCGAACAGGAGCGCGGCGACAAACGCGCCGACAATCGCGTCGCGGTTAGGTACGCGAATGGTGGGAACAACGCTGTACAGCAGCCAGAAGGAGATCCACGACAACAGCAGCGGAAAAATACGCAGCACATTATCGATAACGGTATTGAGCTCGCTCGCCCAGCGCAGGGAGAGCAGATAGGAGCTAATCGCCAGACTGGCTCCCGCCAGCAGCGGCCCCAGCGTCAAAATCATCCAATACACAGCAAACGAGTAAATTTTGGGACGCACCCGTTTACTGCGCCAGATGGCGTTGAGTGCACTATCGATGGAATACATCAACAATAATGCCGTGACGATCAGCCCACATGCCCCGACGGCGGTCATCTTGTTGGAATTGGCAACAAACTGTTCGATATATTGCTGGATAACATCGCCAGTGGCAGGTAGAAAGTTGGCGAAAATAAAATGACGCAACTGAATGCTGACGTCGGAAAACATGGGAAAAGCGGCGAAAAGCGCAAAAACAACGGCAACCAGCGGCACTAATGAGAGCAACGACACATAGGCAAGGTTACCTGCCAGGGTTGTCATGTTGTCCTCATTAATGCGTTGCCAGAGTAGTTTCAGCCAGGCCCATAGCGGACGGGTACGATGCCTGGCTTTTTCATGGATGGTTTTTAGCATAACACCTTCGCGAAATAGTCCGGGATGGTGGTTTTATCTTTCACCTGAATGCTGGTAATGCCTAGCTGATTAGCCCCTTCTATATTATCGGCGTTGTCATCGAAAAAGACGGTATCGCTGGGTGAAAAACCTTCTGCCTGTAAAACATGCTGGTAGATCCGCGCTTCCGGTTTGCGCATACCCAAATCTTGCGACAGATAGATATGGTCGGCAGCGTTGCGGATTTCCGGGTATTCCTCCGGCCAGAAAGTGGTATGCAGGCGGTTAGTATTGGAAAGCACCACCACGCGATGCCCCTGTTCACGCAGTTTATGCATGATGTCGATCACTTCAGGGCGCAGCGCGACAAACACCGCCTGCCAGCCGTGGGAGAACTGTTCGTAACTTAGCGGTAAGGCCATCTCATGGCACATAGCTTCAGCGAATTCTTCATCGCTAATTTGCCCGCGCTCATGCTGATGAAACGCCTCCCCCATATGAAAACTCTTCTTAAGCGTAGCCAGCGGAATGCGCGTTAAATCGCTCCAGGCTCCCAGCACACGGTTAAAGTCGATATCGACAATCACATTACCTAAATCAAAGATATAGAGCATTTTTGCCTCCTTTCTCGCCACAGGAAATTAACTGTAGCGGGAAAGGATGGGTTTGGCTATGTGGCAATAAGGGTAATCTTGTGATGCTGATTGCGAAAAAGCAGAGTAATTTCACTGGCTTTTTCGCAATAGATGAATGGTTAAGATTCAGGTGTAAATTGCCAACGAGTTTCGATGACCAGCGGCTTATCTGATGTCACCAATTCCGGCGTTAGATTTATTGCGTTAGGTGCCTGAGTAAGCGGATTAACACAGGTGGCATCGGGCTGTTTATCAAATACCACCAGACTGTTTGCAGAAGAGGTCATGGTCATCGTGAGTTTACCAGGCCACAGTAACTTAACCTTCACCCCGTCATAAAAACCAAAACAGTCATCCCAGGGACCAGCTTGAGGAGAGATGCGATTTCCAGTTGGCAGTTCATCACTACCCGCTTCCTCTTGCCAGTCCGCATCAAAAAGCACCTGCAACGATTCTGTATTTTGCGGAGTCAGCTTTTTCGCAAACCACGGATGCCAGCCTGCAGAGGCCGGGAATGTATCGGTATGTGAATGGATTTCCAGTTGCAAAACCAGCGCATCGTTCTCCAGCAAAAAAGTCTGAATCACTTCCCCTTGCCAGGGCCACGGTGAAGCCAGGGGCATACGTAAAGTCAGGGAATCTATTGTTTTGTCGATGATTTCCCACGTTGAGTAACAAGCCATACCATGCAACGCATGTGGTGGTTTATTGGCGGGTAAAGAATAACATTGCCCACCAGCATTCAGCGTCGCATTCCCCAGTCGCCCTGCCCACGGCACCATTGGGAAACAGCCATACTGAAAAGCTCTGCGCTGCGGCTGCCATTGGCGTAATACTTCAGAACCAAATGCCTTTAACGAGGTTATCCTGGCACCATCATGCGGATAAATCTGCAGGTGAATATTGCCTTTTTCCAGCGTCACTAACTCTCCTACAGGCCCAGGCCATGGCGCGTCAAACGCCTGTTGTAGCGCCAGGTAATGCTCGTTTTTTCGTTCAGTTTTCATGAGATTGTTCCCTGATGTAGCGGTAAGAAGCGGTTTCTTGTTCATCGGTCGGCTCAATCAGCCAGACGCAAACAAAGGAAAGAACTGAGACAGCAAATAAAAACAGAGCGACATACCACGGTTTTCCTCCCCCTAGCGCCAGCAAACTTGAGGCGATAAGGGGACTTAGTCCGCCAAGAATCGCGGAAAATTGATAAGCAAAAGAAAGGCCGGTATATCGTACTTTGGTACCGAACATGCGGGTGAAAAGTGTTGGCTGCACGGCAAACATCATCGTCGGACCTAAGTTGTAGCCGAGGATCATACTGCACCAGATGATGAGCGTACTTTTGCTATCCAGTAATAAGAAGAAAGGAAACGCGAACAGGACACAAAATCCTGCTCCCGACAAATACAGACTTTTTTGACCTATACGATCTGATAACCATCCAACCAATGGACAACTGAAAATACCGATCGCCGAGGCAATCAACATACCCGTCAGGGGAATATCTCGCGACAATGCTAATTGGCTGGAAATATAGACAATACCAAAGGCGTTAATAATATTAGAGGAGACACTTTCCGCCAGCCTCGCACCCAGTGCCAATAAAATATTTCGTGGATGTTTTTTGAATAATTCAATCAACGGAGGAACGGACTTTTCTTTATTATTCGTCGTTTTTTGCTTTTGAAAATCCAGCGTTTCTTCGGTATGCAGGCGGATAAACAGCCCAACGATCAACATCACCGCAGAAAGCCAAAACGGAATGCGCCATCCCCAGGAGAGAAACTGCTCCGAAGTAAGAAAATGGTTACAGAGAGCAAAAATACCGGTTGCCAGCATAATACCCACAGACGCAGCCGTTTGCGGGAGTGAACCTAAAAATCCGCGTCGGGATTCGGGCGCTGATTCTATGGTCATCAATGCCGCTCCGCCGTACTCGCCACCAAGACCAAAGCCCTGAATCAAACGCAGCACCATTAATACAAGCGGTGCCCAAATGCCAATTTCCTGATACGTCGGAATAAAACCAATCAAAAATGTGGAGCAACCGACAATAGCCAGCGTCCAGATAAGTGTTATTTTTCGCCCGATTTTATCGCCAAAATGACCAAAGACGATGCCACCTAAAGGACGAGTCAGAAAACCGACACCAAAGGTCGCAAAGGAAGCTATAAGACCTATAAAAGGATCGCTGTCTGGATAAAACAGCGGTGCAAATACCAGTCCTGCTGCCGTGCCAAAAATAAAGAAGTCATACCATTCCATTAACGCGCCTGCGAAACTGCCCATAACGACACGTCTCATGGCTTTACCGGAAAGCCCTTCACGCGGTGCGGGTAACTTTTCAGACATAATTTTCCTCTCCTGGTAGGCGAGAAATCTGGGATACGAACCACTAAACGTGGGCAGTTTGAATTAATGCGCATCGGTTTAAGCCGATGCGCATTAATTTATTTCTTCAATTCAGCCAGAACCTCTGCATCCTCAGCATCAACATTTGCTCCCAAAGGTTCCCAATTAATCAATACGCAGGTCAGGAACCCCAGGAATGGCACAATTGCCAACCAATAAAACGCTTCAGTTTTCAACGTACCCCACAGCATCGGCCAGAAAATGAGTCCTGCAATTGCCCCTGTGCGCATAATAGCGCGGGCAAATCCGACCCCAGTAGGGCGAATAGCGGGAGGATAAGAGAGTGTGGCAATGGTCATGCCCAGCCCACCAGGACCCGCTGAATGGAAGAAAATAATTGATCCCAATAACCCTAACGACAGCCAGGGATTAGTCGTTGCCAGTGCGCCTAACGACAGCAATGCTAAGGTCACAACAGCAAATCCATACATCGACTGTCGGCGAGTACCCAGTCGTTGGAGAATAAACGAGCCGATCATCCCGCCTGTCACCCCACAAAGGGCATTCACGACGGCAGAACCGGTCAACGCGCCAGTAAGCCCGCCACTTATTATTCCCGCCAACGTAAGAGGAAGATAAACACCTACGGCGTTATATTGCCACGCCTGCATGGTTGCCACGACACAACCAAGAATGGTGCGTTTGCGGTAACGATCATTAAATAAGATGCCATACCCACCACTGTATTTATTCTCTGCTTTTTCCGAGAATTTCGCTTCTGTTGTACCCGATGCCGCAACGCGAGCCTGAACACCATAACGTTTTCCCAGAATGTCGCACGCTTCCTGGTAACGCCCGACGCGTGCGGCCCACATTGCGGATTCACCAATAAAGAAGTAACGCAAAATCATGAAGACGACTGCAAAAATAGCTCCGATGAATATTCCGTAACGCCACAATTGTTCTTCAGCGATACCCGACAGAAGCAGCGGCAAAAGCACCAAATAAACAACGGTTGTCGAAACATACCAGGCCATTTGCCAGAGGTTGACCGACGTTCCGGTTTTCTTCGACGTTGAACCACGAAGCTCTGCCACGGCATTGGTTGCCAAAGGGAAGTCGATGCCTAAACCAAAGCCCATGATGACGCGGCACACCAGCACCCACCAGATACTGGGAGCAATAGCTACCGCTGCAGCACCGATGGTGCACAGCCCCATGCCAATAATAAATGCCCGCTTTTGCCCAAAGCGGTTTATTACTCGGTTCGCTAATAAACCGCCAATTAACGCGGCGATTAATACTGATGCATTGACGGTTGCAGCAAGACCCGGCGAAATGCCGAATTGAGCGGCAATGTATTTATTACCAAACCCCACCATCGCCGCCTGGTAGGCATCAATCAATATGCCGCCCAAAGCAATAAAAATAACGCCGATACTGGTGTTGATTGCAGAGTTCTTATTAACAATATCAATTACGTCCTGTGGCCGACTAATTGAATAAGTTGCAGGACTGGTGATTTGACTCATCGCAGTGTCCTTTTTAATTGTTGTAGGGTGGCGCTGACGTGACGCAGCGCCAGACAGAGATTTAGAAAATCATTCCGGCGCAAATTGCAGCATGACCTTTATGGAGTCATTTTGCTGCGCGCGTTCGAATGCCGCCGCTGCATCCTCAATGGCAAATAAGTCGGTAACCAGTTCACTGGTATCAAACCGCCCATCCGCCAGCCATTCGATAACAGCATCGAAATCTTCAGGGATGTACATGCCAGAGTTGAGCAAGTCACGCTCGAAACGTTGCATCATCGGTAATGGTATTTCACGCGGCCCACTTGGTACGCCCATGCACACGACGGTGCCTCCGGCATATACACGGGTACATGCATCGTTAAGCGTGGCCTGCGCTGCAACGACACCAATCGCCCCCGTAAATCGCACATCTGCGGCCAGCTCACCTGGTGCCCAAACTTCTGCTGCGCCCAGCTTTAACGCCAGCGCGCGTTTGGCAGCGTCAGGTTCAATCACGGTAATCTTACCTGCCCCCATAATGCGCAGTGCCTGCACGATGGATAAGCCTATCGTTCCGGCACCAATCACCAGTACGCTTTCCAGAGAAGCTTTCGGCATTCGGTTAACGCAGTGACGAGCACAAGCCGCCGGTTCGGCAAAGGCCAACACTTTTAGCGGTAAAGAGGCTGGTGCGACATGGCAATTACGCGCAGGAACAATGTGTTGTGAGCGAGCAAAGCCCGGTGCGCGAAAACCAGCAACCTGCGGTGGTTCACAAAGATTAAAACGTCCTGCTTTGCAGGCTCGGCATTCCATGCAAGCCATGATGGGATCGACCACAACATGATCGCCCGGCTGTACATTTTTAACGTCGCTGCCAACTTCCGTAACGCGCGCTGCAATTTCATGACCGGGGACGACAGGTGGTTTGGCAAACGGATGACCGCCTTTCAGAACATGCAGATCCGAACCGCATATCCCATAGAACACAGGCGCAATCCGCACTTCGTGCGGTTTAAGTTCCTGGTGTGGTACTTCAACATATTGAGTGGTGACTTTCCCAATATCTGAAAATAAAACCTGGGTAATTTTATCCATTGTTATTCTCCAGAATCGATATCCATAGGGGATTAGCGTTGCGCGATACCTTCATCGACAATTTCAGCCAGCCGTTGCAAGCGTGGAACGGAGACATCGCGCAGCATGGTTTGTGGATCTTGTGCACCAACAACCGACGCCCAAACCGCTCGTCCAGCCAGGAAGCCCGACGCCCCACCTTTCATGGCAATACTTACTGCACGGCCAAAAATATCGGCATCAACGCCAGAAGAAAGAATTACCCACGGCATCTTCATCTGATCGTTAAGTTGCTGACAGGCGGCAAGTAAGGTTTTTTCATCGCCTTTGCCCCCTAATGGCATCTCGGCTTTGTAAAGATCAGCCTCTGTTCCACCAAGCTCTGCGGCGGCGGCGGCAATGGCGCTTTCACGATCAAAGTCCCAACCGCGACGAGGTGGACGCACCACAGGTTCAATAATGCTAACCAGTCCGGCACTACGGCAGCGACGAACAAATTTATCAACCATTGCCAGACGTTCCTCTGCGGGTTCATCTTCACGCCAGAGTACAAGTAATTTCATTGCCTTAGCCCCCATTTCACGGGCTTTATGCGGGTCGACGGACATATCTATTTCAACGCTATCAACCGGGATGCCATTACCTGGGATAAAAAGATCGGCAGCGACAATCAGGCCGCAAGAATTAGCAACAGCGCCCTGCTCGACTATTTGCTCAAGACAAAATTGTTTATCCGCCAGAACGGCAGAAGCATAAGGAGAAAGGATTCGGGTCGCGGCAACTTTAAAATCGGTGAGTACACTGTCGGCGATGGGTTTGGGCTGCCCTGCTGCCGCAAACATCAGGCGCATGGCCTCACGCTGATCGACAGCTAACATGGCGAATCCACCACCTGGGCGGGAGATATCTTTCAGCGTAAATGGGGTGAAGTGGGATGACATAGAAACTCCTGTTAATAGATAAAATTAAAGACCAGCCTGTTGGCGAACCTGATTTAGCAGGGCGCTCCAGTCCTGCCGCCCTTTGCCGTCTTGACTTGCTGCGGCGTAATAACTTTCTGCTGCAATCCCCATATTGAGCGGTGCCCCCGTCTCCCGAGCGACGTCAACTGCAATACGCAGATCTTTCAACGCCAGATCCACCATGAAGGCGGGTGAAAGATCGCCTTTCAGCACTTTGCCAGGCCAGGTGGTCGTAAAATGTCCTTTCCCTGCTGCCGTACCACTCATCACCTTAATTGCGACATCAAGATTTAATCCCAGTGACTCACATAACACAGCGGCCTCGGAGGACAGCGCATTAAGCGCAATGCTCATATAGTTGTTAATTAGCTTCACGCGGATCCCCATTCCTGGGCCGCCAGCCTCGACCAGCTCATTACCCATGCACATGAGAATCGGGCGTGCACGCGCAATCTGCTCATCAGTGCCACCCGCTAAAATCAGCAATGTGCCATCAATCGCATTCACGGACGTTCTGCCCACGGGGGCGTCCATCATACTGATGCCTTTTTCTTGTAATTCCCGTATTAATGCATCGGTCTGTAAGGGATGAATAGTCGACATATCAATCAATAACGCGTCAGATGAAACAGCCTCACAGACGCCTTTTTCCCCCAACAGAACCTGTCGAACAATGTCACCATTGGGAAGCATAGTGATGATAAATTCAGCGCCTGCTGCCGCTTCCGCTGGGGTTTGTGCCGCAGTGGCCCCCTGCGTAACTAGCGCATCGACGGCCTGTGCATTGACATCAAATACCTGCAATGAATGCCCTTTTTGCAATAGATTGTTAGCCATTGGGCTACCCATCTGCCCCAGCCCGAGAAATGCAATGGTTGCCATGAATACTCTCCTGTCTGACATTGACAAAATAATGACAATTGAAAATTCGTTTTCGTCTGTTTTTGAGCATATTTGTAATTTATGTTCAAAAACACGACACGCATCACTAATTTGATCATTTGTGTCATTTAAATTGACCAAAGACGACAAAATTAAACAGGACAAGACAAATATGACCAAAATTGCATGCGTGGGTATCACAGTTCAGGACAGGATTTATTCTTTGCTCACTCTGCCGGATGGCGGCGGGAAATATCAGGCAAATCATTATCTTGAGATTGGTGGCGGCCCGGCAGCAACAGCCGCTGTTGCAATCGCAAAGCTTGGCGTGGAGGTTGATTTCATCGGTCGCGTCGGCGATGACAGTTGTGGAAATACCTTACTTGCAGAACTTGAGGGTTGGGGCGTCAATACCGCATTTTGCCGCCGATATCCTAACGCCCGTTCGTCGCAATCAGCGATCCTCGTTGATCAGCATGGCGAACGGATTATCGTTAATTATCCAAGTCCCGATCTCGGTACTGATGCCGAATGGTTAGAAGCGATCGATTTCTCTCGTTATGATCTGATTCTGGCCGATGTTCGCTGGCATAGCGGTACTGAAAAAGCATTCTCGCTAGCGCGCCTTGCGGGGGTGACAACGCTTTTAGACGCCGATATGACACCGCAGGATATTTCTCCACTTGTCGCGCTTGCCGATCACGCCGTGTTCTCAACACCAGGGCTGAAACGCATGACTGGCCTGCAGTCACCTGAAGAAGGTTTGTTCCAGGCAACGACACAAACAGCAGGTAAAGTGTATGTTACGCTGGGTTCTGAAGGATCGTTGTGGATTGAAGATGATCATTTGTGTCAACAGGAGGCATTTTCTGTCAATGTGGTTGATACCACTGGAGCAGGCGATGTTTTTCACGGCGCACTCGCGGTAGCGTTGGCAGAAAAAATGCCAACAAAAGAGGCTATTCGTTTTGCCAGTGCGGTTGCCGCGATGAAATGTACCCAGCCTGGCGGTCGGGCCGGCATTCCTAATCGTGAGCAAACCGAATCATTTTTGTCACTTTATGCGTAAAATGGTAAACATCTACCGAGGAGGGGCAAGGGAGTATTCATGAGTATCATCGAAGTGACAGGTAATCCACGCCATGACCAACTCGTTCATCTAATCGCAGAACGCGGTTATATGAATATTGAAGAACTGGCACAACTGCTGGATGTTTCAACGCAAACCGTGCGCCGGGATATCCGAAAACTCAGTGAGCAGGGGTTGATCACCCGTCATCATGGAGGGGCCGGGCGCGTCTCCAGCGTCATGAATACCGCTTTTGAGCAACGGGAACTTTCGCTCACCGCCGAGAAACGGGCGATCGCTGAGGCAGTCGCCGATTACCTTCCCGAACGCTGTACCGTCTTTATCACCATCGGTACAACCGTAGAAGCCGTTGCCAGGGCATTACTCAACCGTCGTGATTTACGCATTATCACTAACAGCCTACGTGTGGCACAGATTCTTTATAAGAATCAGGATATTGAAGTGATGGTGCCGGGAGGCACTTTACGCGCTCATAACGGCGGGATTATCGGCCCAGGAGCCGTGGATTTTATTGAAGGCTTCCGCGCAGATTATTTAATCACCAGTATAGGTGCCATTGAACATGACGGCACCCTACTGGAATTTGATGTCAATGAAGCGTTAGTCGCAAGAACGATGATTAAACATGCGCGGAATACATTGTTAGTGGCCGATCATACGAAGTTTGCCGCGTCTGCTGCCGTTTCAATTGGCAATGCACGGAATGTCAGGGCTTTTTTTACTGATGCCCCGCCTCCCAATTCTTTCTGCCAGTTGTTAAGTGAAGAGAATGTTGAACTGGTGGTTGCTGAGCAAGAAGTATCCTGAAATTGAAACTTCGGTTGATACGGTTTTCGTTGGCCGGATTAAGCACATCCGGTCATTAATTAAGCTTCAGCCGCCAGCATCTCTTTCTTACGTTGGCTAATACGCTTAACCAGCATTACGGAAACCACCGCACCACAGAATGCGAAGCAGGCCATAATGCCAAACACGATTTTGTAGCCAATAATCCCCGGATTTAAATCCAGAATGTAGCCATACAGACTGAAGCAGAACATCGCCGGGGCGTAACCAATAAAGCTACCCAACGCCATCGCCGCGCCTGTTTTATTTTCAGCAATTTTTGCTTCGCCGATAGGTGCAAAAAATACGGCTCGCTGTGTAAAGACTATCGCGCCAAAGCCTAATGTACATGCCATCCCTAAATAGACCGGCATACTTTCGTGCGGCAGCATAATCAACAGTACGAGCGCAGCGGTACTGATGATAAAGGTGTAGCATAGATATTTACTCGGCGATTTCAGGATCTTATCTGAAATCATGCCACCAATCGGTCCTCCAATCATTTTCAGACAATATTGGTTAATGATGCCGTAAGCCCCCACCAGCGCAACGGGCAATAGATAGATGTTTTTCAGGAATGGAATGAAGAATGTCAGGCCACAGTAAACCGCGTAAACGAAGAAGACGTTGAAAGCGATAAGCCAGATGGTTTTGTCTCTCAGCACCGAGGTCATACTGGTGTTTTGCGATGCTCCGTCTTCTTTTTTCACCTCAACGGACGGTGCCTCTTCTTTGTCATTCAGGACAAAGAAAATAATAATGCCTACGGCAATCACAATAAGGGAATAGAACCAGATGCCTGCTTTAAAACCCAATAAGCCACTGCCAAACCAGGTAAATACTGCCAACGCAGAAAATGCCACCACGGTATCGACAATGCCACGCCCTGTTTCGAAGAAGCCAAACAACCGACCTTGTTGTTCGCTATTGCCCAATCGACTTACCGACTTGAGCAAGACCGGCCAGTTCATCATGTCGCAAGTAACGCCAAATAGCGCCCAGACAAAGAGGATGCCCCAATACCCCGGCATTGTCGTCAAATAAACACCCAGTAATCCTGTCGCAATGAGTGAGAGTGACATGGTGTATCTGCGCGGTAGTTTATCGGCAAAATAAATAGACAGAAAAAAGCCCACTGTGGTGACAAATGAGTTTACCGACATAGCATTACCAATTTGACCATTGGTCAAATGGAAATATTCCTGCATCGGGATATAAAACGCATCTTTCAGCGACGGTAATTTATAAATTGTACCGCCACACAGTGTTAATAGACTAAATAACGCCCATTTCTTTTTCGTGAGCATAACATCCCCTAAGCGATTTTTAAAATCACTGTTTTAAAGGCAATAAGATACCGACCATTCGTATGGAATGGTTTTATTAACTGCGTATGAGTTAAAACTTATTAGTGGTTCAGAAGATGGTTTGCCTCTTGTTTGATTTGTTGTAGTACGTTACGCACATGATTTATCTGATTAATTGCATCTTCTTTTTCTTTACGTAACCGCGCATCCAGTAAATGATTTTCTGGTAGGGGTGTTTCACTCATCTGGCGATAAGGGATCCACGGATTATCATCTTCGTCTTCAAAGCGGAACGCCGGCGCATAATAATCAACCTCTTCTTCCAGGCCATATGCCGTCACCTGCGGCTCATCATCACCCAGGCAGATAAGGTGCGTTAATAACGCTTTGAAGGGCATATCCCCCTGACCTGAAATACAGGCTTTATGACCCAGGCCACCCTGTTCTTTAACGATCAAGGCATCTTTGATATGGACCTGGGTAATATGCGGTGCCATCGTTTTTAAAGCGTCGATGGGATGCTCATTTGCATTGATCATGTTCGCAAAATCAAACAGTAAGGAAAGAGACTCCATCTCACTTTCTTTGACCAGCGACACCAGCTCATGACTTTTTAAATCTTCATGCTGCTCGATCGTAAAAGTCAGGCCGCTGTCCTGATACGTTTCCCGTACATAGGCAATGTCGTTAGCGATAATCGATAATATGTCGCGCAAATTACCTTCATAACGCGGATAAAAACGTACGGAGGATGCCCCAGTTTTCAACGCGATGGCGACGGCTTCGTCAATAGATTTTTTATCTGAGGCACTGGTTTCAATATGAATATCAAGGTTCAGACGGCGGGCTTTATCCCCAAAGGCAGAGAGTTCTTTATCGTCCATATTACCAAGAGAAAAACGCTCGCCATCCAGAACATGGATTTTGACGCCACGTAGATTATTTTCACTTGCGATATCAAGTAAATCAGCAGGCAACACTCTTTCCAGCCGCATATTTAAATGAAAGGCATAAGCATGTAAATAAAGAGGAAGAGTGTCGACACGTTGTAGAATCTTTCTTGCGTTATTTATTGTCACCATAAAACACCTACAGATTAATGATGAGGTCTACGGCCTCAAATCGCCAATATTCAATATCTATCTGGACAATATTGCCTTGCTGGTCGGCGCGATGCTTTTCAATTAAGATCGCAGGCATACCCGCAGAACCGCCAAGATACTTGCTGATATCGCCCGGCATTCTGACGGGTTTGAAAATCAATTTTTTTACTACCGTCTCTTTTTGGTAGCACTTTTCCCAGACTGCAGAAAATGAGTGGTTTTCAAGTTGTTCAATAAAACCCGGAGCAACTTCAGGATTAATATATGTTTCGTGATAGAAAACTTTATGTCCTTCCAGCGCCCCCCAGCCGGTGATGCGATAGAGTTCAGTTGATGGCGTCACTGCAATCAGTGGCGCGAGCGTCTCGGGAATATCGCTGGTACGGTTTTTCTCGGTAAACCCCCAGGAAGGCTCTCGCCCTTGCTCAATTGCGGCCCGCTGAAAGCTCGCCGACAGCTCCGGACTGTAATTAAATCGCGGCTGGGTCACGAACCACCCCTTACGATCTTTACGGAAGATTTTGGATTCTGCCTCGAGGTTCAACAACGCCTGGCGCAGCGTCATACGTTTAATGCCCAGCAGTTCTCCCAGCTCTCTTTCTGAAGGGAGTTTTCCACCCGGTGTGGTGATGCCATCTTTCAACCACCGATCCAGTTTCTCTTTTGCATTTTCTACGGTGGATTGATTCTCCGCCATTGTTTAATCCTTTTGGTTTAAACCAGATGAAGCATCTTACGCTTACGCCAAAAAAGAAAGCAATTAACGGCGTATGACTTTGCAGATAATTGTGACAAAGCTCTCTATTGACGTAATCACAGACTTATAAGGGAGATACTCGCATTGGTGTGCGCTCACGACAGGTAAAAAAAAACCTGCCATCTCTGGCAGGTTTTTCACGACTAAAAAGAAAAATTAATCTTCTTTCGGGCCACGGTTCGCGCGGCGACGATCGTTTTCCGTCAGGTGACGTTTACGAATACGGATAGAGGTCGGAGTAACTTCTACCAGTTCGTCATCATCAATGAACTCCAGAGCTTGTTCCAGAGTCATGCGGATTGGTGGAACCAGAACAACGGCTTCGTCAGTACCGGAAGCACGCATGTTGGTCAGTTTCTTACCGGTCAGGCAGTTTACAGTCAGGTCGTTAGAACGGCTGTGAATACCGATGATCTGACCTTCGTAAACTTCTGCACCGTGACCGAGGAACAGCTTACCGCGATCCTGCAGACCGAACAGCGCGAACGCTACCGCTTTACCCTGACCGTTAGAGATCAGTACGCCGTTCTGACGCTGACCCACTTCGCCCGGACGCACATCGTCGTAGTGGCTGAAGGTGGAGTACAGCAGACCTGTACCAGAAGTCATGGTCATGAACTCAGAACGGAAGCCAATCAGACCACGGCTTGGGATCACGTAGTCAAGACGTACGCGGCCTTTACCGTCTGGATTCATGTTTTTCAGCTCGCCTTTACGCTCGCCCAGCGCCTGCATTACAGAACCCTGATGCTGTTCTTCAACATCCAGAGTCACGTTTTCGAACGGCTCTTGTTTACGACCGTCGATTTCACGGAAGATAACTTTCGGACGGGATACCGCCAGTTCGAAACCTTCACGACGCATGTTCTCGATAAGAACAGACAGGTGCAGTTCGCCACGACCAGAAACGCGGAACGCATCGGCGTCTTCGGTTTCTTCTACGCGCAGCGCAACGTTGTGTACCAGTTCTTTGTTCAGACGATCCAGGATCTGACGGGAAGTAACGAACTTACCTTCTTTACCGCAGAACGGCGAGGTGTTAACGCAGAAGAACATAGAAACGGTCGGCTCATCAACGGAGAGTGCCGGCAATGCTTCAACGTTTTGCGTGTCGCAAACGGTGTCAGAAATGTTCAGTTCGCCAAGGCCCGTGATCGCCACGATATCGCCAGCTTCCGCCAGATCAGTTTCGATACGCTCCAGACCGAGGTGGCCCAGCACTTTACCGACTTTCGCGTTACGGGTTTTGCCTTCGCTATCGATGATAGTAACCTGCTGGTTCGGCTTCACTTTACCGCGCTTGATGCGGCCAATGCCGATAACACCAACATAGCTGTTGTAATCGAGCTGAGAAATCTGCATCTGGAACGGACCGTCAAGGTCAACGTCCGGCGCAGGAACGTGGTCAACAATCGCCTGATACAGCGGGGTCATGTCTTCCGCCATATCTTCGTGATCCAGACCCGCGATGCCGTTCAGCGCAGAAGCGTAAACGATCGGGAAGTCCAGCTGCTCATCGGTCGCGTCGAGGTTAACGAACAGGTCGAATACCTGATCCACAACCCAGTCAGGACGCGCGCCAGGGCGGTCAACTTTGTTGATAACAACAATCGGCTTCAGGCCGTAAGCAAACGCTTTTTTGGTTACGAAGCGCGTTTGCGGCATCGGGCCGTCAAATGCGTCAACCACCAGCAGCACTGAGTCTACCATGGACATTACACGTTCAACTTCACCACCGAAGTCGGCGTGCCCCGGGGTATCAACGATGTTGATACGGTAATCATTCCATTTGATAGCGGTGTTTTTCGCGAGGATGGTAATCCCACGCTCTTTCTCCAAATCGTTGGAGTCCATCACGCGCTCTTGAGTTTCGGCACGAGAGTCGAACGTACCGGATTGTTGGAGCAGCTTGTCTACCAGGGTGGTTTTACCATGGTCTACGTGCGCGATGATGGCGATATTACGCAATTTTTCGATCACAACTTTGCCTCAGGCATTAGAAATAGCGCGTTATTGTACACGGATTAATCGCACTACAAAACAGGATCACAAACATCCTCCGCAAACAAGTATTGCAGAGTCCCTTTGTGATCGCTTTCACGGAGCATAAAAAGGGTTATCCAAAGGTCATTGCACCAATATGGTGCTTAATGTTTCCATTGAAGCACTATATTGGTGCAACATTCACATCATGGTGCAGCCCTTTTGCACGATGTTAAGCATGATAACGCCTTTTAGGGGCAATTTAAAAGTTGGCACAGATTTCGCTTTATCTTTTTTACGGCGACACGGCCAAAATAATTGCAGATTTCGTTACCACGACGACAATGACCAATCCAGGAGAGTTAAAGTATGTCCGCTGAACACGTACTGACGATGCTGAACGAGCACGAAGTGAAGTTTGTTGATTTGCGCTTCACCGATACCAAAGGTAAAGAACAGCACGTCACTATCCCTGCTCATCAGGTGAATGCTGAATTCTTCGAAGAAGGCAAAATGTTTGACGGCTCCTCGATTGGCGGCTGGAAAGGCATTAACGAATCCGACATGGTGCTGATGCCAGACGCATCCACCGCAGTGATTGACCCGTTCTTCGCCGACTCTACCCTGATTATCCGTTGCGATATCCTTGAACCTGGCACCCTGCAAGGCTATGACCGCGACCCGCGCTCCATCGCGAAGCGCGCCGAAGATTACCTGCGTTCCACTGGCATTGCCGACACCGTACTGTTCGGGCCAGAACCTGAATTCTTCCTGTTCGATGACATCCGTTTCGGATCATCTATCTCCGGTTCCCACGTTGCTATCGACGATATCGAAGGCGCATGGAACTCCTCCACCCAATACGAAGGTGGTAACAAAGGTCACCGTCCGGCAGTGAAAGGCGGTTACTTCCCGGTTCCACCGGTAGACTCTGCTCAGGATATTCGTTCTGAAATGTGTCTGGTGATGGAACAGATGGGTCTGGTGGTTGAAGCGCATCACCACGAAGTAGCGACAGCTGGTCAGAACGAAGTGGCTACCCGCTTCAATACCATGACCAAAAAAGCTGACGAAATTCAGATCTACAAATATGTTGTGCACAACGTGGCGCACCGCTTCGGTAAAACCGCGACCTTTATGCCGAAACCGATGTTCGGTGATAACGGCTCCGGTATGCACTGCCACATGTCGCTGTCTAAAAACGGCGTTAACCTGTTCGCAGGCGATAAATATGCAGGTCTGTCTGAGCAGGCGCTGTACTACATTGGCGGCGTAATCAAACACGCTAAAGCGATTAACGCCCTGGCAAACCCGACCACCAACTCTTATAAGCGTCTGGTCCCGGGCTACGAAGCACCGGTAATGCTGGCTTACTCTGCACGTAACCGTTCTGCGTCTATCCGTATTCCGGTGGTTTCTTCTCCGAAAGCACGTCGTATCGAAGTACGTTTCCCGGACCCGGCGGCTAACCCGTACCTGTGCTTTGCTGCCCTGCTGATGGCCGGTCTTGATGGTATCAAGAACAAGATCCATCCGGGCGAAGCGATGGACAAAAACCTGTATGACCTGCCGCCAGAAGAAGCGAAAGAGATCCCACAGGTTGCAGGCTCTCTGGAAGAAGCACTGAACGAACTGGATCTGGATCGCGAGTTCCTGAAAGCCGGTGGCGTGTTCACTGATGAAGCAATCGATGCGTACATCGCCCTGCGTCGCGAAGAAGATGACCGCGTGCGTATGACTCCGCATCCGGTAGAGTTTGAACTGTACTACAGCGTCTAATAGTTGAAGTTGTACTACCCGGCGCGAACAACGCCGGGATTTAGTTGCCGTGGAAACTTTCAGCCCATCTCTGCATGGGCTTTTTTCTCCGTCAATTCTCTGATGCTTCGCGCTTTTTATCCGTAAAAAGCTATAATGCACTAAAATGGTGCAACCTGTTCAGGAGACTGCTTTATGGCAACAGGCACGCAGCCCGATGCTGGGCAGATCCTCAACTCGCTGATTAACAGTATTTTGTTAATCGATGACAACCTGGCGATCCATTACGCCAACCCCGCCGCGCAACAACTGCTCGCCCAAAGCTCCCGCAAATTGTTCGGTACGCCGTTACCGGAACTGTTGAGCTACTTCTCATTAAATATCGAGCTGATGCAAGAAAGTCTGGAGGCGGGGCAAGGTTTTACCGATAACGAAGTGACGCTGGTCATCGACGGGCGTTCGCATATCCTTTCTGTGACGGCCCAGCGTATGCCGGACGGCATGATCCTGTTGGAGATGGCCCCGATGGATAACCAGCGCCGCTTAAGTCAGGAACAGCTACAGCACGCCCAGCAGGTAGCTGCCCGTGATTTAGTGCGCGGCCTGGCACATGAGATTAAAAATCCGCTTGGCGGTTTACGTGGCGCGGCGCAGCTGCTCAGCAAAGCATTACCTGACCCGTCACTACTCGAATATACCAAAGTGATTATCGAGCAGGCGGACCGGCTGCGTAATCTGGTCGACCGTCTGTTGGGGCCGCAGCTGCCCGGTACGCGCGTTACCGAAAGTATTCACAAAGTGGCTGAACGCGTGGTGACGCTGGTGTCGATGGAACTGCCTGATAACGTGCGGTTGATTCGTGATTACGACCCCAGCCTGCCGGAACTGGCGCACGATCCGGATCAAATTGAACAGGTATTACTGAATATTGTGCGTAATGCGCTACAGGCGCTGGGGCCGGAAGGCGGCGAAATTATTCTGCGTACCCGCACGGCTTTCCAACTGACCTTGCACGGTGAGCGTTATCGGCTGGCAGCGCGGATCGATGTGGAAGATAACGGGCCGGGTATCCCGCCTCACTTACAGGATACGCTGTTTTACCCGATGGTCAGCGGTCGCGAAGGCGGCACCGGGCTTGGCTTATCCATTGCCCGTAATTTGATTGATCAGCATTCAGGCAAAATTGAATTTACCAGTTGGCCAGGTCATACCGAGTTCTCGGTTTACCTGCCTATCAGGAAATAAAGGTGACGTTTATGCAACGAGGGATAGTCTGGGTAGTCGATGACGATAGTTCCATCCGTTGGGTGCTTGAACGTGCGCTCGCTGGGGCGGGTTTAACCTGTACGACGTTTGAGAACGGCGCGGAGGTGCTGGAGGCACTGGCGAGTAAAACGCCGGATGTACTGCTTTCAGACATCCGTATGCCCGGAATGGACGGACTGGCGTTGCTCAAGCAAATTAAACAACGCCATCCAATGCTTCCGGTCATCATTATGACCGCGCACTCGGATCTGGATGCCGCTGTCAGCGCCTATCAACAAGGGGCGTTTGATTATCTGCCCAAACCGTTTGATATCGACGAAGCCGTGGCGCTGGTTGAGCGCGCCATCAGCCATTATCAGGAACAGCAGCAGCCGCGTAATATTCAGCTTAACGGCCCGACGACCGATATCATCGGCGAAGCGCCAGCCATGCAGGACGTGTTCCGTATTATCGGTCGGCTTTCGCGTTCTTCCATTAGTGTGCTGATTAACGGCGAGTCCGGCACCGGTAAAGAGCTGGTCGCTCATGCCCTGCATCGCCACAGTCCGCGTGCCAAAGCGCCGTTTATCGCGCTGAATATGGCGGCTATCCCAAAAGATTTGATCGAATCAGAACTGTTCGGTCACGAGAAAGGCGCGTTTACTGGCGCGAATACTATTCGCCAGGGGCGTTTTGAACAGGCCGATGGCGGCACGTTATTTCTCGACGAAATTGGCGATATGCCGCTGGATGTGCAGACGCGTTTGCTGCGCGTGCTGGCAGACGGTCAGTTTTATCGCGTTGGCGGCTATGCGCCGGTGAAAGTGGATGTGCGTATTATTGCCGCGACTCACCAGAACCTGGAACTGCGCGTGCAGGAAGGCAAGTTCCGTGAGGATCTTTTCCACCGCCTGAACGTTATCCGCGTTCATCTGCCGCCACTGCGTGAGCGTCGGGAAGATATTCCCCGCCTGGCACGCCATTTTTTACAGGTTGCCGCGCGCGAACTGGGCGTAGAAGCGAAGTTGTTGCATCCGGAAACCGAAGCCGCCTTGACGCGTCTGGCGTGGCCGGGGAACGTGCGCCAACTGGAAAACACCTGCCGCTGGTTAACGGTGATGGCCGCCGGACAGGAAGTGTTGATTCAGGATTTGCCCGGCGAACTGTTTGAATCTACGGTTCCGGAAAGTCCTTCCACTATGCAACCGGACAGTTGGGCAACGTTGTTAGCGCAATGGGCAGATCGGGCGCTGCGTTCCGGTCATCAAAACCTGCTTTCTGAAGCGCAGCCAGAGCTGGAGCGGACGTTACTAACTACTGCTTTGCGACATACGCAGGGGCATAAACAAGAAGCAGCGCGACTGCTTGGTTGGGGACGTAACACCCTGACACGTAAGTTAAAAGAGTTGGGGATGGAGTGATTCACGGCTGGTGTGTAAAGATTGATTATTGAGCGCAAATTGCTGTTATTTTGCGCTTTACTGTTCTGATAAGTTCAGTATGATCTTGCCCGGAATACGGGGGAAGTCATTATGCTGGAATCAATAATTAATCTGGTATCGAGTGGCGCAGTTGATAGCCACACACCGCAAACTGCCGTTGCGGCCATCCTGTGTGTCGCGATGATTGGGCTGTTTAGCTGAAGCTCGTTATAGACTGCTGAGTAGCCAATGCGAGCCTGATTGTCTCCCTGGAAGGCAAGAGGGCCAGAGTGAGGGTCATTGTTCGCATCGATGCCGGCATGTTCCCCTCACCCTAACCCTCTCCCCAATGGGGCGAGGGGACAGTTCGCATTCTTTTGTGAGGTTTGTCATCAATCTCATGGCGCTTCGTTTATCATCCTTATAAACGAAGCGCCATTCACTATTTAAATCACCCGTGAGAACTGCTGCATCCGCGCTTTCTGGCGCAGATAAGTATCAAAGCACATGCATATGTTGCGGATCAGCAAGCGGCCTTTTGCCGTCACCTGAATCCCCTTCTCATTGACATCCACCAGCCCATCTTTTGCTAACGGGGCGAGAAGCTTGAGATCTTCCGCAAAGTAATCAGCGAAGTGCAAATCCCACTGTTGTTCAACGGGGGCGTAATCCAGACGGAAATTGCAGATAAGAGACTTAATCACATCGCGGCGAATACAGTCATCGCGCGTTAACGCAATACCGCGCCACAGCGCATTACCCTGTTCATCCACCTGCTGATAGTACTGCTTCAACTCTTTCTGGTTTTGCGCGTAGCAGTCGCCAATCATGCTGATGGCTGAAACGCCCATCCCCAGCAGGTCGGTATCCCCCTGAGTGGTGTAGCCCTGGAAATTACGATGTAGCACGCCTTCACGCTGAGCCACAGCCAGCTCGTCATCCGGGCGGGCAAAGTGATCCATACCAATAAACTGATAACCCGATTGCGTCAGGAAAGCGATGGTTTCCTGCAGGATATCGAGTTTCTGCTGCGGACTCGGCAGGTCAGTATCTTTGATTTTACGCTGAGCAGCAAAAATGGTCGGCAGATGCGCGTAGTTAAAGACGCTCAGACGATCGGGGTTCAGCTCCGCCACGCGTTTCAGGGTAAAGGCGAAACTCTCCGGCGTCTGTTTCGGCAGGCCGTAAATCAGGTCAATGTTGGTGGAGGTAAAGCCAATCTCACGCGCATGGTTAAGCAGCGCAAAGATGAATTCTTCATCCTGCTCGCGATTGACCAGACGCTGTACTTCTTTGTTGAAGTCCTGCACGCCCATGCTCAGGCGATTAAATCCTTCGGAACGTAAATGATCGAGTACATCCAGTTCGATTTCACGCGGATCGACTTCGATCGAGATTTCCGCGTCGGCATTAAACTGGAAGTTTTCCCGCAGCAGCTTCATCAGGCGGCTGATTTGCGCTTTATTCAGGTACGTCGGCGTACCGCCACCCCAGTGCAACTGACTAACGTGACGCCCGGCAAACAGCGGTGCACGATGAACGATTTCTTGCTCCAGCGCGTCCAGATACTGATCGGCCTTGTGCTGCTGGCGTGTGACAATCTTATTGCAACCACAGAAGTAGCAAAGCTTGTGGCAGAACGGAATATGAACGTAGAGAGATAATGGACGCTCAGGGTAGCGCGCCACGGCTTGTAAAAACGCCTGTTCGCCGAAGTCTTCTGAAAACTCCAGCGCGGTCGGGTACGAGGTGTATCGTGGCCCGGAATAGTTATATTTCTGGATCAGGGCCAGATCCCAGTCGATTTGCTGTACAGACATACTCACTCCTTCCGATGGCGTCTCTGGCGGCTACGGCGTACCGGCGGATGCCCGTTTCGGGTCATCAGCCAGTTGCGCAGCCACTTTTGTCGCCGCGACAACCGCCGTAGTTTAACGAATAACCACACCAGATAACATATAACCGGAAGGGTTATCAGCAGAACGGGAAGGCCCACGGTGGCAATCCGTTAGTTGCCCCGCAGCAGACGCATCATGTCTTCTTGCTTCTCGTCTTCTTCCTCTTCTTCATCGTCGTCATAAGAGAGGCCGAGTTTCTGCATCAACTCATCAATACGATCCAGTTTGGCATCAACCCAGGATTGCTCTTCGGCGCTCAGGGTTTCGCCTGCTTCCAGACGTTCCAGCAGCGCATCCAGACGCTCATCCGTTTCCAGTAACTCCAACTCCGCCTGCGGTGAAAGCATAGGTTTCTCACTCTTCGGTTTGTGCTGTTTGGTGACTTTTTCAGTCACGCCCAATGGAATAGGGGTTTTACTACCAATGCGTGGATCTTTCGGTGCGTTCTGGCCTTTGTTGCCTGATGTCGTTTTACCGCCCGCTGCGCGGCTGCCCGGCGCATGACCACGACGTTTTTTCTGGCGCTTGCGGTCACGAGCTTCCTGATCCAGCTCCTCGCGTGTTTTTCTACGCGCTTTTGCGTGACCTTTGCTGCGTGAGTTTGAAGATGATGGTTTCATAATGATTCGTCTTTTTGCCGTTTTATTCAGTATAGATTTGCGGCGGAATCTAACAGAAAGCAAGCAAAGAAAAAAGGCGACAGATTACTCTGTCGCCTTTTTTCCTGACTCATAACCCTTAACGGGTCTTACAATCCTTGCAGGCCGCCAACACACCCTGTTTTTCCATTAGCCAGAACATTCCGTGTTGATTCCATTTCCGTTTAATTACGTCTCCGGACGTTTGTCTTCCTGACAATCCTCTGTCTTCGCCTCCTGGCGCTCCTGACCCTCATCCTGAGTCATCTTCCTGTTAGCGTCCTCGCTCTATGGGTGCTACTTTACGCTTCTGCGCTAAACAAACAATAAACTATCATCAGTATTTTCTCATTTTCAGATTATTGTATAAAACTAATCACATGATTTATTTGACCTATTTGACATGCATCGCAGAATTTTCTCTTCGATTTCGCATAAAGATGATCGGCAATGTCTCACAAAGTATGTGGCTTTTACTTACACCATGCCCCCCGAAAAATCCGTCTTTTATTGTGGTTCAGGTATAATCGCTGAAAAGCTTTGACTGACGGAGACGACCGCTTTGACTAATTTGAATTATCAACAGACGCATTTTGTGATGAGTGCGCCTGATATTCGCCACTTACCTTCCGATACCGGAATCGAAGTGGCTTTTGCAGGCCGTTCCAACGCAGGTAAATCCAGCGCGCTGAACACGCTGACTAACCAGAAAAGCCTGGCTCGTACCTCGAAAACACCAGGGCGCACCCAGCTTATCAACCTGTTTGAAGTGGCTGATGGCAAGCGTCTGGTTGACTTGCCTGGCTACGGTTATGCGGAAGTCCCGGAAGAGATGAAGCGCAAATGGCAACGCGCGCTCGGCGAATACCTCGAAAAACGTCAGAGCCTGCAAGGTCTGGTGGTGCTGATGGATATTCGCCATCCGCTGAAAGATCTCGATCAGCAGATGATTGAGTGGGCGGTGGACAGTAATATCGCCGTGTTGGTGCTACTGACCAAAGCGGACAAACTGGCGAGCGGTGCACGTAAAGCGCAATTGAATATGGTGCGTGAAGCGGTGCTGGCATTTAATGGTGATGTGCAGGTAGAGACCTTCTCTTCGCTGAAGAAACAAGGCGTGGATAAGCTGCGTCAGAAGCTGGATACCTGGTTTAGCGAAATGCAGCCCATCGAAGAGAATCAGGACGGCGAATAATTTTTCTTTCCCCGGTGCCGGATGTAGCTTAAATGCTTTGTCTGGCCAGGGACTTCAAAATATTGCGACTCACGCCGTAAGCCTGATAAGCGTTATGCGCCAGGCAATTCAGATCTTTTCTCTCGCCCAATAAAAAACGCCCCAGTCATTACTGACTGGGGCGGCTAAAAAATTCAGCCAAATCCGATTACGTGAAGTAAAAGGTCTGAAAGATAGAACATCTTACCTCTGTACCCTACGCGAATAACTTTACTCTTTTTTGTTCAGTTCAGAAAGCATTTTTTGTAATTTTTTTTCAGTTGTTGCATAGGAATTTCTAATAGCCATCACAAAACGTGACAGCTTATGTTGCTTACTTACGAAAAAAAGGCTTATTCAGGCGAATCTTAGTGCGCCTGATCCCAGTTTTCACCGCTTCCGACTTCCACCAGCAACGGCACATCCAGACGGGTACAGTTTTCCATCAATTGATGGATTTTCTTTGATACCACATCGAGATCATCTTTATGAACTTCAAATACCAGTTCATCGTGTACCTGCATGATCATACGAACGCGCGGTTGCTCGGCCTGTAACCATGCATCGACGGCAATCATCGCCCGTTTGATGATGTCGGCTGCAGTTCCCTGCATCGGCGCGTTAATTGCTGCACGTTCAGCCGCAGCACGACGCGCACCGTTGCTGGACTTGATATCCGGCAAATAGAGACGGCGTCCGTCCAGCGTTTCAACGTAGCCCTGCTCTTTCGCCTGAGCACGGGTGCGTTCCATATACTCCAGCACGCCAGGGTAGCGTTCGAAGTAAAGATCCATGTACTTCTGCGCTTCTTTGCGCGGAATGTTCAACTGGCGTGCCAGACCGAAAGCACTCATGCCGTAAATCAGACCAAAGTTGATTGCTTTCGCGCTACGGCGTTGCTCGCTGGTGACGGTTTCCAGTGGCAAACCAAACACTTCCGCCGCCGTTGCCCGGTGGATATCTTTTCCTTCCGCGAATGCGGTCAGCAAGCCTTTGTCACGCGAGAGATGCGCCATAATGCGCAGTTCAATCTGCGAGTAGTCCGCTGAGACAATCACATAATCCTCTGGCGCAATAAACGCCTGGCGGATACGACGACCCTCTTCGTTACGCACCGGAATGTTTTGCAGGTTAGGGTCGGTTGACGATAAACGTCCCGTTGCGGTTACTGCCTGGTGATAAGAGGTATGCACACGCCCGGTTTTCGGGTTGATCATCAACGGCAGCTTGTCGGTATAAGTTGATTTCAGCTTCGCCAGACCACGATACTCCAGAATCACTTTTGGCAACGGATAGTCCAGCGCCAGTTCTTCCAGTACCTCTTCCGACGTTGACGGCGCACCACCCGGCGTTTTCTTCAGCGGTTTAATGCCCTGTTTTTCAAAAAGAATAGTTTGCAACTGCTTGGTCGAAGAAAGATTAAATTCTTCACCCGCAATTTCATGCGCTTTCTTTTCCAGCTCCGCCAGGCGCAGAGTGAGCTCTTCAGAATGATTGTGCAGCACTTTCGGGTCGATCTTCACACCGTTGCGTTCGATGCGTGAAAGCACCGGCACCAGCGGCATTTCGATGTTTTCGAAGACGTTCAACGGCCCTTTGTGTTTCTGCAGATCCGGCCACATTTTCAGATGCAATTGTAAGGTGACGTCTGCATCTTCGGCGGCGTAGCGACCGGCCTCTTCCAGGGCAATCTGGTTAAAGGTCAGTTGATTTTTGCCTTTACCGGCAATCTCTTCAAAAGTGATAGTTTTGTGCTTCAACCAACGTTCCGCGAGGCTGTCCATATCGTGACGCCCGGCAACGCTATTGAGAATGTAGGACTCCAGCATGGTATCAAACGCAATCCCACGCAGTTCAATGCCGTAGTTCGCCAGAATACCGCGATCGTATTTCAGGTTTTGCCCGACCTTCAGCGCCTTTTCATCTTCCAGTAGCGGTTTCAACAGTTCGAGCGCGCTCGCGCGGGAGATCTGATCCGGTGCATCAAGGTAATCATGAGCAACCGGAATATAGGCCGCAACGCCAGGCTCGATAGCGAAAGACAACCCCACCAGGTTGGCAGAGATGTTATCGAGGCTGTCAGTTTCGGTATCAAATGCAAATACCGGCGCTTTTTCCAGCTTCGTAATCCATTCTTTCAGCGTATCTTCATCAAGGATAGTGACGTAGTTATCGTAAGAAATCACCGTTGCCACCACTTCTGGCGTTTCGTCGACAACAAGCGTTTCCTGCGGCTTCGCGGCAGGTTTAGCCCCTTTGGCCTGTAACCATTTGCCCGCCTCTACATCAGCAGTCCAGCGTTTGAACTCATACTTTTTGAACAGCCCCAACAACTCTTCAGCCGCCGGTTGCTGCACTTCCAGTTGTTCACAGGTCAGTTCCAGCTCAACATCGGTTTTAATCGTCGCCAGCTGGTAAGAGAGATAAGCCACTTCTTTGTTTTGCTCTAGCTTCGCCGCCATTGTTTTCGCGCCACGGAAGCTTAGGCCAGCAATTTTTTCCGGCTCGGCATACAGCGTATCCAGCCCGCCAAGCCCCTGCAGCAGTGCCTGCGCAGTTTTTTCACCCACGCCCGGTACGCCTGGGATGTTATCGGAGGAGTCGCCCATCAGAGCCAGGAAGTCAATGATCAGTTCTGGCGGTACGCCGTACTTATTCACCACCTCTTCCGGGCCGAGGATGGTGTTTGTCATGGTATTGATAAGCGTAATATTTGGCGTCACCAACTGCGCCATATCTTTGTCGCCAGTGCTGATCAGCACCGGACGCCCGGCTTTTTCGGCTTCGCGCGCCAGAGTGCCGATAACGTCGTCCGCTTCTACGCCAGAAACCGCCAACAGCGGCAGTCCCATCGCTTTAACCATCGCGTGCAGAGGTTCTATTTGTGCTCGCAAATCGTCCGGCATTGGCGGGCGATGTGATTTGTAATGTTCAAACAGTTCATCACGAAAGGTTTTTCCCTTGGCGTCAAAGACCACCGCTGCATGTGTCGGTTTATATTGCATAATTAGACTACGCAGCATGTTGAGGACACCGTACATCGCACCGGTCGGCTCGCCTGCGCTGTTGGTCAGCGGCGGAAACGCGTGATATGCGCGATAAAGATAAGATGAACCATCTACAAGGATAAGTGGATTTTGGGGGATCTGAACCATAATGTCCGTGCCTGTTTATCAGATTATGGGTAAAGGATGCCACAGACAGGATGAAAACATGAGTTTTTCACCGCTTTTCGTGAAAATCTTTTGTAGATCTTCTGGATCGCTCGCAAATCGTCATGTGGATAACTTTGTGCATAAATTATTTACATCGCTTTTAATTTATTATCATGCTTTTTACAGCATGATGTTTATCTTTGTTTTTCATGAGCTTAAAAATAAATCCAGCCCTAACAATTGAAATAATAGGATTTCTTCTAATGTGGATAGATATAAATTATTTTTCTACTTTAGGATCATCCGTTATTTGGGGGGTTTTCTGCTAAAATCTGCGCCTTGCGCGTCTTTGGCGCACTGTCTATGGCTAACTTTTTGAATAAATTAATTATGACGAGAATACTCGCTACGATAACCCTTTTGCTGAGTATCGTATTGACCATTTTGGTTACCATTTTTTGTTCCGTCCCGATCATCATTGCCGGGATCGTAAAACTATTGTTACCTGTGCCAATGATATGGCGAAAAGTTTCACGTTTTTGTGATTTTATGATGTATTGCTGGTGCGAAGGGCTGGCGCTATTACTGCACCTTAATCCACATTTGCGATGGGAAGTTCACGGGCTGGAAGGGTTAAGTAAAAAGAACTGGTATCTGCTAATTTGTAATCACCGTAGCTGGGCAGATATTGTCGTACTGTGCGTGTTGTTTCGTAAGCACATTCCGATGAATAAATATTTCCTTAAACAGCAACTGGCCTGGGTGCCTTTTCTTGGCCTGGCATGTTGGGCGCTGGATATGCCGTTTATGAAGCGTTATTCCCGCGCTTATTTGTTACGTCATCCGGAGCGACGCGGTAAAGATGTAGAAACTACTCGTCGTTCCTGCGAAAAATTTCGCCTGCATCCTACCACTATTGTAAATTTTGTTGAGGGTTCCCGCTTCACTGAAGAGAAACACCAGCAAACCCACTCAACATTTCAAAATCTTCTGCCACCAAAAGCTGCCGGTATTGCGATGGCGCTGAATGTATTAGGTAAACAATTCGATAAATTGCTCAACGTTACGCTGTGTTATCCGGATAATCACCGTCAACCATTCTTCGATATGCTAAGTGGTAAACTGACCAGGATTGTCGTGCATGTGGATTTACAGCCTATTGCTGAAGAATTGCATGGCGACTATATCAGTGACAAAAGCTTTAAACGCCATTTTCAGCAATGGCTGAACTCACTGTGGCATGAAAAAGACAGGCTTCTGACGTCATTGATGTCATCGCAGCGCCAGGATAAGTAGTTTTTCTCGCCTCTGAATTAGCAGAGGCGAGATATTATATTAATGTGCAAAACGTCCGGCACGAGACATAAATTCTTCTTCGCTCATCTCCTGCCCGTTAAAAACAACTTTACCCGGTGTATAACGCAACTGCAGCGAGGCGGTATTGTTGTCAATCGTGATTAACTGAAACATCTGACCTAATGTCATCATCCCGCTGATTTGTTTATCAGCCTGCTTTTGCGCTTTTTCCGCATCCATTCCTTCAGATAAATTAAGCTGTTTTGCGGTTTCTGTGACGACATTAAGCGGTAACTTCACATCAAAATTGAGTGATTTAATATCTTTGTTTGTGGATGATGAAGATTTGGCTGGGTCGGCAATACTGATATCCAGATTGGCATTTAGTTCGCCGAGTGCGTTCTTCCATCTTACCGGTTGTTTAATGGTCGGCTCACTTTTTTGTAATAACGGTAAATACTCTTTGAACAATGCAGCATTCACTTCTTGCAGAGCTGCTTTATCGTTTGCTAGCTCAGGGTGTGCAGTAAGCTGCTTTTGCATCGCAATGTTATACAGGATGATAAATTGGCGCACCGCTGAGGGATCAATAGATTCAGCAATCAATGACCACTCACCACTACCGAGTTGCTGATTCCCTTTTGTTAACTTATCAAGTTCGTAGGTCAGATTGACATTGATATAATCTTTGTCTTTTACGCGATCCAGCCTGGTTTTTGCAACGAAAGCATCGATTTGGGCAACGTCTTCTCCGCGATTGATAATGTTAATCTGATTAAATTTCGACTCGCTTTCACCCACCGGAAATTTCTTTTCTTCTAATCGCGTCAGAGAATTAATGGTAAAACTCTTCGCCGTTACTTTGCTTATTGGCGATAATTTCAGGACAATATCTTCGACGTTGCCTTCAATATCCAGGTTAGACAATGAACTATCATCACCATTAAAAGTAAACTGGCCTTCACCAAAGGAAAACTCTCCATACTCTGCAGGGGCAACATCTAATGTCGTGGAAAATGAGCCACCAAACGCGAATCGCAATTTCGCTTCAACGGGCGATTTATTTTTCGCGGCGATAAATAGCGGTTGTGTCAGTTCATTATTCACTAAGTTCACTTTTGCCGCTGCCAGTGCGGGGATGACATTACCACGCATTAACATTGTGATGGGTAACGGACCGTGCTCAATATCTACATCAAATGCAACTTTCTCGCCTGGTTTGATATTGAGATCGGGTGCACCGTTATCAAATATAATTTGCATCTGAAAATGGGAATTAAAAAAACCTTTTTCAAAATTTTTATAACTTAATGTCATCGCGTAGGCATGTTCACCTTTCTTTTTAGCATCGTTAAAATCTTTAATAAACTTTTCGACACCTGGCTGAATTTGCGTACCTGTGTACCATGTGCCACCACCCCAGATAACGGCTAACGCAACAATGACACCTGTAGCTGACTTACGTATCATATAAATATTCCCTGATAAAACAGCAAAACTTTGAATATCCACTTATACTGAAATAATGTCCAGTAACAGGACGTATTATCAGAATGTATTTATATTTATTAAATAATAAAAAAAGCCCGTGAATATTCACGGGCCTTATGTAATTTACAATGAATTATTTTTTCTCAGACAGATATTTCACAGTATCAGCATACTGCTGAACAAAAACATCCATATTGCTGGTATCCATACCCTGCGGATTCAGCTGATATTTACCGTTAACAAACATCGCCGGAACGCCACGCAATTGCATGTCGGCTGCGGCTTTTTCCTGCTGAGCGACCAGAGATTTCACCACGAAGCTGTTCCACGCTGCGTCGTACTCTTCACTTTTAATACCTGCGTTGATAAACACATCGCGGATATCAGATGCAGAACGAATGGTCTGGGTTTTCTGTACGCCTTCAAACAGCGGAACAGTGACTTTGTCTTCCACGCCCAGCGCCATTGCCACTGCCCATGCCTGAGTCAGTTCTTTGCCCAGATCCCCGCCCATGAAGTTAACGTGGTATTTAGTCATCTTCACGCCTTCCGGCAGTTTTTTCTTCACGTTATCAGAAATATGCAGAACTTCTTCAAACTGATAGCAGTGCGGACAGAAGAAAGAGAAAAACTCCAGCACTTGCGGCGCGCCAGCAACCGGTTTTTCCAGGGTGGTGTACTGCTTACCATCTTCATACTGCGCCGCCGATGCGCTAAACGCTAAAACTAAACCAGCCAGCGCCAGCCAAATCTTTTTCATGATCTACTCTCTCCGATTAATACATAGGTGTTAATTGCAAAGGGGGTTCTTGTAGAACTTTTGCCTGTTCTATAAAAGTCGCCGTCTGTCGCAGCCAGTAATCTTCCCCGGTTAACCACGGGAAATTTTTCGGGAACGCGGGATCAGCCCAACGCCGCATTAGCCAGGCAAGATAATAAACCAAACGCATGGCGCGTAAAGGTTCAATCAGTCCGATTTCAGCGGTATCGAACTCGCTAAACTCTTCATAAGCTTCAATAATAGTTTCCAGTTGCATCCGCTGCTCGGCTTTATCACCATTCAGCAACATCCACAAATCCTGAATAGCCGGACCATTACGTGCATCATCCAGATCGACAAACATCGGACCATCGCGCCAGAGAATGTTCCCGGCATGGCAGTCACCATGTAGCCGCAGAACGGTGAAATCTTCCCGCCAGTGTGCTGTAACAGCGGCGATCAGCTCGTCCGTCGCTTTCAGAAATGCCGCTTTCAACCCGGAAGGGATCAGTGTAGCGTCCTCAAACAGCTTGCGTGGCTCAATAAGATACTCATTCAGGCCGATAGTCGGGCGATGGATAAAAAGCTGTTTGCGCCCCGTCTGGTGCATACGCCCCAGATAACGGCCAACCGCTTCCATCTGATCGATATTATCAGCTTCGAACTGGCGACCACCGACGCTTGAGAAAACGGCGAAATAAAATCCCTGATGATTCAATAAAGTCTGACCATTAAAGGCCACAGGTGCTGCGACCGGCACTTCATCGTTTACCAGCTGCAACGCAAATTGATGTTCTTCAAGAATTTGATCCGCTGTCCAGCGTTCAGGACGATAAAATTTAACGACAAAGCGTCGGCGATCTTCGTCCTGAAATTGATAGACACGGTTTTCATAGCTGTTAAGCGGGGTGAGCCCGGAATCCACCCGGATCCCTTGCTCAAACAGAGCGTCCATGATGGTATCCGGGTGTAGTGTCTGGAAAGTAAAAGCGTTGTTGTTCATCCCATCATCCGGAAAACATTACGAATGATGAAGGATATCATTTCACGATGATTTTGGTCGCGCCGCTTACAAGCTTTTACTCTTTAATTACGCCGCGTGCGCGTAACAGCGCCGTTTTGAAGTCTTCTTCATAATCTTTCTGCAAACCAGGGATCACCGCATCTTTCGCGGAATCACGCATTTTCAGGTGATAGATCAGAATGTCATCCGTCAAATCCGCCAGTTCGCCGTCAAAACCTGACTCTTTCGCCAGTTTCTGCAAAAATTGCAACAAGTTAAGGTCTGGCTCTTTTTGCCAGGCTGGCTGGAGGAGTTCAATAACTTCATTCAGACGTTTACATTTCATAGTGATGCTCCTTACTCTTGAGACAGACACGTTAGCAGGGTCAATCCCACAATAAAAGAGGCGATATCGGTGAATCTGATGACGACGATAACAGGCGTTGTGCTGGCAGGCGGTAAAGCCAGACGAATGGGCGGCGTAGATAAAGGATTGCTTGAATTAAACGGCAAACCATTATGGCAACATGTCGCTGACGCGCTTATGGCGCAGCTCTCTCACGTCGTGGTTAATGCTAATCGTCATCAGGAAATCTATCAGGCAAGCGGTCTGAAAGTGATTGAAGATTCACTGGCGGATTACCCAGGCCCTCTGGCAGGAATGCTTTCAGTAATGCAGCAGGAAGCGGGTGAGTGGTTTTTGTTTTGCCCGTGCGATACGCCTTACATTCCCCATGATTTAGCCGCCCGGCTTAATCATCAGCGCAAAGATGCGCCTGTCGTGTGGGTCCACGACGGTGAACGCGATCACCCGACTATTGCTCTGGTAAACCGCGCAATTGAGCCTTTATTACTAGAATATCTGCAAACAGGAGAACGCCGGGTAATGGCATTTATGCGTCTGGCTGGCGGTCATGCGGTTGATTTCAGCGATCATAAAGATGCATTTGTTAACGTGAATACGCCAGAGGAGCTTGCCCGATGGCAGGAAAAACGATGATACCGTTACTCGCCTTTGCCGCGTGGAGTGGCACTGGAAAAACTACGCTGCTGAAAAAACTGATCCCGGCATTATGCGCCCGAGGGATCCGTCCGGGGCTGATTAAGCATACGCATCATGATATGGATGTTGATAAGCCAGGCAAAGATAGCTATGAGCTGCGCAAGGTTGGCGCGGCACAAACCATCGTTGCCAGCCAGCAACGATGGGCCTTGATGACGGAAACACCAGACGAAGAAGAGCTGGATCTACAGTTTCTCGCAAGTCGAATGGATACCTCAAAGCTGGATTTGATTCTGGTCGAAGGGTTTAAGCATGAAGAGATCGCAAAGATTGTGCTGTTTCGCGATGGGGCCGGACATCGACCGGAAGAATTAGTGATAGACAGGCATGTTATTGCTGTAGCCAGTGATGTGCCGCTTAATCTTGATGTCGCATTACTGGATATTAATGATGTTGAGGGGCTGGCTGATTTTGTGGTGGAGTGGATGCAAAAGCAGAACGGATAAGCAAGAGTAGGCTGGATAAGACGCGCCAGCGTCGCATCCGGCATTTTTTTTGCACCAACGCAAAAAGGCCATCCTTACGGATGGCCTTTCGCTAAATTTGATGCCTGGCAGTTCCCTACTCTCGCATGGGGAGACCCCACACTACCATCGGCGCTACGGCGTTTCACTTCTGAGTTCGGCATGGGGTCAGGTGGGACCACCGCGCTAC
>NZ_PTRF01000024.1:0-41404 GCF_002965705.1 Escherichia sp. MOD1-EC6842
TTTATCGTCTTGCGACGTTAAGAATCCGTATCTTCGAGTGCCCACACAGATTGTCTGATAAATTGTTAAAGAGCAGTTGCGACGCGGCTTTCAGCTCACTGTCGCGAGGTGGCGTATATTACGCTTTCCTCTTTCAGAGTCAACCCTGAATTTCAGGATTTTTCTCTTCGTTGTTACGACCATCTTGTGAAGTGTTTCACGTTGTCGTCTCAACGGAGGCGCATTATAGGGATCCCAATTTTTTGCACAAGTACTTTTTTGATCTTTTTTTCTGTTTGTTCTTTTTTCAGCCTCTTTGCTGCATTCACATGCAAAATGGCGCATTTTTACATAGCAAAACACTTGCGCAAGGCTAATAAAGCACCCAAAGTCATAGATAAATCATTTTTCGTTGAGGTAAGTATGTCAGACACTCTACGCCCATACCGGGATCTTTTTCCAAAAATCGGTCAGCGAGTCATGATTGACAGTAGCAGTGTGATTATTGGTGATGTTCGGTTGGCCGATGATGTGGGGATCTGGCCACTTGTTGTAATTCGTGGTGATGTTAATTATGTTCAGATCGGCGCCCGAACCAATATCCAGGATGGCAGCGTCTTACACGTGACCCATAAATCAACGGCTAATCCACAAGGCAATCCGTTAATCGTCGGCGAAGACGTTACGGTTGGACATAAAGTGATGCTCCACGGCTGCACCATTGGCAATCGAGTGTTGGTTGGGATGGGCTCAATTTTACTTGATGGCGCAGTAGTAGAAGATGATGTGATGATTGGGGCGGGTAGCCTGGTCCCACAAAATAAACGGCTGGAGAGCGGATATCTGTATCTCGGTAGCCCCGTCAAACAGATCCGCCCGTTAAGTGATGAAGAGAAGGCTGGGTTACGCTATTCCGCGAATAATTACGTCAAATGGAAAGACGAATATCTGGATCAGGGTAACCAGACCCAGCCTTGATCATCTTCACTTTGTTCCTGAATTAAGTTTTCCGCTTCTTCTTCCAGGTCCCAGCGATGCTGACGAAAACTCGCTAACCACTGTTCTGGCGTATCTCCAGTAAAGCGATACGCCAGGCTCTCGCCAGAGATCGCACATGTCAGTTGCATACCATTCACCAGAGCGGGAAAACATACACATTTTTTATTCTCGTCCCACTCTTCCCTGTCTGGAAACTGGATGGCCTGATTCACACCGACAGCTCCTGTTGCAATTGTTTGATGACCGGTTCTACATCAGGCAGAACGCCATGCCAAAGAAGGAAGGCATGAGCCGCCTGTGCCACCAGCATCCCTAAACCATCAGCATTATGCTTTGAGCCTCGCTGCTCACACCATGCCAGAAAAGGTGTTTTTCCTTTCTGATAGAACATGTCATAACAACAAATACCTGGATGGATGAGCGATGCTGGGATCGCGGGAATATCACCACTGATGCCACTGGATGTTGCATTAATAATGAGATCGAACTCATGACTTTCCAGTTCGTCCATACCCAACGCCTGAATACTGCCAGTATGCGCAAACAATTTAGCCAACTCTTCCGCGCGGGAAACCGTCCGATTAGTGATTGTCACCGCACAGTCCAGGGAAAGAAGTGGCAGTAGTACACCGCGAGATGCCCCGCCAGCGCCAATGAGCAGGATACGTAACCCGGGGCGGATAAAAGAGAGACGTTCCAGATCGCTTAACAAACCTACGCCATCGGTATTGTCACCCAGCAGGCGCCCATCTTCTAACTGCTTGAGGGTATTAACAGCACCAGCCAACGCTGCCCGTTCAGTGAGTTCATCCGCTCTGGCAAAAGCCTCTTCTTTAAAAGGCACCGTCACATTCGCACCTTTACCACCAGCACTAAAGAAAGCGTTCAGTGTGTTGATGAAATCATTGATGGGTGCCAACACGCGCCCATAGGGATGTTCAATATTCAGTTGCTGAGCAAATTGCTGATGAATGAATGGCGATTTGCTGTGGGCTATCGGATTACCAAAAACAGCATAGATTTCCATTATGTTACCCCTGTCGAAACAGTTCACCCGTCAGGGCATCGCGGATTTCTGAAGGATTTAAACGCCCCCCCGTTTCACCAGGCACAACCGGGAACGCCGCGCCAAATTGTGCGCGAACTTCGTCTACTGTCCGGCAAGGTGGCAATCCACTCAAGTTGGCACTAGTAGAAACCAGCGGTTTACCATAAGCCTGGCACAAAGCAATCACCAATGGATGGTCGGTGACTCGTACAGCAAGCGAATCAAAGCGCCCCGTCAACCAGCGCGGTGTTGTCGCAGGCGCGGGAAAGACAAAGGTGACAGGACCTGGCCAGCGGGAAAAAATGGTTTCACGCTGCGCGTCCGTCAGCATGCTGTCATCGATATAAGGTTTGAGCTGCTCGTAATTTGCTGCGATTAAAATCAGCCCCTTATCAACCGGACGCTGTTTTAACTCCAACAGTCGCATCACTGCAGTTTCGCTATCAGGATCGCACCCGACACCGAAAACAGCTTCCGTTGGATAGGCGATGACACGTTCTTCATTGAGGACATCTACCGCAGCCGCGATAGCGTCTCCTTGCAGGTTATTATTCACGTTATTATTCCGCCGAAACCGGCTTTCCACATTGTTTACTGGCACAGAAATGTTTAACACCCTGCGCGGTTTTCTTTTCGATGAGTAGCGGATAGTGACACTCAGGACACTCTCCGGCTATGGGTTTGAAGTTAATAGCAAATTGACACTCCGGGTAGCGATCACAGGAGTGGAATGTTTTGCCATAACGGGAGCGGCGCTGGACCAGATGACCCGTCCGACATTGGGGACATGTAATTGCCGTTTCGTCCGGTTTATCGATAAGTTCAGTATGTTCGCATTCAGGGTAGTTACTGCAGCCAATAAACATACCAAAGCGTCCCTGGCGTAATACCAGATTTGCGCTACATGCAGGGCAAACTTGCCCCTCCAGAACTTTGACGATATGCCCATCCGCTGAAGATTTCAGAGGACGGACGTAGTCACACGCCGGATACTGTGAGCACCCAAGAAACGGACCGTGTTTCCCGGATCGAATAACCAGATCAGCCCCGCACTTTGGGCAGGACTCATTATTACGCACCGTGAACAGTGCTGATTTCGCCATAACAACTTATGCTGAATTAAAGAAATGATTAATGCAGCATACCTTCATTCACTTCAAAGAGTAATTCTTCCATTTGCTGGTACGCATTTTCGCAGCCCGGAATATTGAACAACACCATCAGGATTACCCATTTCAAGTCTTCCAGGTCGAACTCTGCGGTATCCAGCGCGAGCACTCGCTCTATCACCATTTCACGGGTTTCAAGGTTAAGCACCTGAATTTGCTCAAGGAAAAGCAGAAAACCACGACAGCTGGCATCCAGTCTTTCACACTCTTCCGGGGTATAAATACGCATGGAGAGTGGATCCGAGGCCAGTTGCATTGGCTCTGCCAGTCCTTCCTGATAATCCGCAAGCTTTTCCAGCCAAAGCAGGGCATTGTAGATATCTTCTCGATCAAATCCTGCATCGGTAAGATCCTGTTCAAGTTTGTCTTGATCCACACGCAGCTCAGCTTCTGTGTGAATATAGGTTTCAAACAAATACATTAGTACGTCGAACATGGCATGCCCTCCTCAATCGGACATAGCCGCCGGGTACTGCTGCGATCCACCCTGCTAACTCCAGTTCTAGTAGTTGAGTAACTACCTCTGGCACAGGTTGGCCGGCACGTTCAGCGACGACGTCAACAGGTGTTACCTCATCTCCTACGTTAGCCAGGAGCTCAGGAAATGGCAATGCCACGTCTTCCTGATCCGGTGAATAAAATGAATTTTCAGGGGCATCTGGCAACCAGTGCAATCCGTATTGCAAATTTTCCAGGATTTCTTCCGGCTCCGTCACAAGAGTCGCACCTTGTTTTATTAACCAGTGAGGTCCTTCGCTTCCCGGACTCCCTAATGGACAGGGCAAGGCAAAAACTTCTCGCCCCTGTTCAAGCGCACAACGTGCTGTCACCAAAGAACCACTACGTAAAGCAGCTTCTACCACCAGTACACCTTTACTTAGACCACTGATAATGCGATTTCTTCGCGGGAAATTGTAAGACAGTGGCGGAACATCCAGCGGAAATTCGGAAACGATAGCGCCTCCCTGTTCAAGCAGACTAGCGGCGAGTTGAGCATGGCGACGCGGATGGATGGTATTGAGTCCATTTCCCAAGACCGCAATACTAACGCCATTTACCTGTACCGCCGCTTTATGTGCCACACCGTCGATTCCACGCGCCAGCCCACTGGTAATCGTTACGCCACGTGTCGCCAGCGATTCGCAAAATAATCGTCCCCATCGCTCGCCATACCATGAATGAGCACGACTTCCCACGACGGCAAGCTGAAATGATCGCAATGCGGGAAGCCCCCCGGCAACAAACAGAGCACCGGGATAATCAACCGTTGCGAGAAGTTGAGGAGGATAAAATTCGCTATCCGCAGGAATTAAATGATGATTGGGTTGTTCAAGCCAACAAAGTGAGCTTTCAATACTCTTTTGCGGAAATGAAAGAAAGCGTTGTGCCTGCCGCAATGTAAGCCCTGTTTGCTGCAATACAACCGCATCAATATACGACTGTTTTGCCAGCCAGTGAGCGATACGAACCATATCATCGCCGTACAAGCTGCTGATGCCCATCAGACGCAGCCAAATTTCTGTATCGACCATCCTTATCTCCCTGCCATAAGCAGCCTTAGCAATCTTTGCGATTGGTCAGTGATGCTGTCAATCAGAGGGGGATTTGTCTAGAATAGAAGAAATAATCTTTCTAACTCCTGAACACATCTCTGGAGATTTATGTCAGTTTTGCAAGTGTTACATATTCCGGACGAGCGGCTTCGCAAAGTTGCTAAACCGGTAGAAGAAGTGAATGCAGAAATTCAGCGTATCGTCGATGATATGTTCGAGACGATGTACGCAGAAGAAGGTATTGGCCTGGCTGCAACCCAGGTTGATATCCATCAACGTATCATTGTTATTGATGTTTCGGAAAACCGTGACGAACGGCTGGTGCTAATCAATCCGGAGCTTTTAGAAAAAAGCGGCGAAACAGGCATTGAAGAAGGTTGCCTGTCGATCCCTGAACAACGTGCTTTAGTGCCACGCGCTGAGAAAGTTAAAATTCGCGCCCTGGACCGCGACGGTAAACCATTTGAACTGGAAGCAGACGGCCTGTTAGCCATCTGTATTCAGCATGAGATGGATCACCTGGTTGGCAAACTGTTTATGGATTATCTGTCACCGCTGAAACAACAACGTATTCGTCAGAAAGTTGAAAAACTGGATCGTCTGAAAGCCCGGGCTTAAGGATAAGAACTAACGTGTCAGAATCACTACGTATTATTTTTGCGGGTACACCTGACTTTGCAGCGCGTCATCTTGACGCGCTGTTGTCTTCTGGACATAACGTTGTTGGCGTGTTTACCCAACCCGACCGACCAGCAGGGCGCGGCAAAAAGCTGATGCCAAGTCCGGTCAAAATGCTGGCTGAAGAAAAAGGCTTACCCGTTTTTCAGCCTGTTTCTTTGCGTCCACAAGAAAACCAGCAACTGGTCGCTGACCTGCAAGCTGATGTTATGGTTGTCGTCGCCTATGGGCTGATTCTGCCTAAAGCTGTGCTGGAGATGCCACGTCTCGGCTGTATCAATGTTCATGGTTCACTGCTGCCTCGCTGGCGCGGTGCCGCGCCAATCCAACGTTCGTTATGGGCGGGAGATGCAGAAACCGGCGTGACCATTATGCAAATGGATGTCGGTTTGGACACTGGCGATATGCTTTATAAACTCTCCTGCCCGATCACTGCAGAAGATACCAGTGGTACGCTGTACGACAAGCTGGCAGAGCTTGGCCCACAAGGGCTTATCACCACGTTGAAACAACTGGCAGACGGGACGGCGAAACCAGAAGTTCAGGACGAAACTCTTGTCACTTACGCTGAAAAGCTAAGTAAAGAAGAAGCACGTATTGACTGGTCACTTTCGGCAGCACAGCTTGAACGCTGCATTCGCGCTTTCAATCCATGGCCGATGAGCTGGCTGGAAATTGAAGGACAGCCGGTTAAGGTCTGGAAAGCGTCGGTCATTGATACGCCAACAAAGGCTGCGCCAGGAACGATCCTTGAAGCCAACAAACAAGGCATCCAGGTTGCAACTGGTGATGGCATCCTGAACCTGCTCTCGTTACAACCTGCGGGTAAGAAAGCGATGAGCGCGCAAGACCTCCTGAATTCTCGTCGGGAATGGTTTGTTCCGGGCAACCGTCTGGCCTGATAGTTCACTCTTTTAAGCCCGGTCTTGCCGGGCATTTTTATACTTATGAAAAAACAACGTAATTTACGTAGCATGGCGGCCCAGGCCGTTGAACAAGTCGTCGAACAAGGGCAATCATTAAGCAACATTCTGCCACCGCTACAGCAAAAAGTTTCCGATAAAGACAAAGCCCTTCTTCAAGAGTTGTGCTTTGGCGTATTGCGTACGCTCTCACAGCTAGACTGGCTGATTAATAAGTTAATGGCCCGTCCGATGACTGGCAAACAGCGTACTGTGCATTACCTGATTATGGTTGGTTTGTATCAACTGCTTTATACCCGCATTCCACCTCATGCTGCGCTGGCTGAAACGGTTGAAGGTGCTGTCGCAATTAAGCGCCCGCAACTTAAGGGGCTGATTAACGGCGTGTTACGCCAGTTCCAGCGTCAGCAAGAAGAGTTATTAGCCGAGTTTAATGCCAGTGATGCACGTTATCTACATCCTTCCTGGTTGCTGAAGCGTCTGCAAAAAGCGTATCCAGAGCAGTGGCAATCCATCGTCGAAGCCAATAACCAGCGTCCGCCAATGTGGCTGCGCGTTAATCGTATGCATAATTCCCGCGATAACTGGATTGCACTTCTGGAAGAGGCTGGTATGCAAGGCTTCCCACATGCGGATTACCCGGATGCTGTACGCCTGGAAACACCCGCACCTGTTCATGCGCTACCCGGTTTTGAAGAAGGATGGGTTACCGTTCAGGATGCATCAGCACAAGGTTGCATGACCTGGCTTGCTCCACAAAATGGTGAATACATTCTGGATCTTTGTGCCGCCCCCGGCGGTAAAACAACGCATATCCTTGAAGTGGCACCAGAAGCGCAAGTGCTGGCGGTCGATATTGATGAGCAACGGCTCTCTCGCGTTTACGACAATTTAAAACGCCTTGGTATGAAGGCAATCGTGAAACAAGGTGATGGTCGTTACCCTTCCCAATGGTGTGGCGAGCAACAGTTTGATCGCATTTTATTAGATGCGCCTTGTTCGGCAACCGGTGTGATTCGTCGCCATCCGGATATTAAATGGTTGCGTCGCGATCGCGATATCCCGGAACTCGCTCAGTTGCAGTCTGAAATCCTTGACGCCATCTGGCCACATTTAAAATCCGGTGGAACCCTGGTTTATGCTACCTGTTCGGTGTTGCCGGAAGAGAATAGCCAGCAGATTAAAGCCTTTTTGCAACGTACTGATGATGCCGTACTTTGCGAAACAGGAACACCTGAGCAACCTGGTAAGCAAAATCTTCCAGGCGCCGAAGACGGTGACGGCTTCTTTTACGCTAAGCTAATCAAAAAGTGATGAGATAACGGGTCGCGACTGATGAAAATTATCATTCTGGGTGCCGGTCAGGTTGGCGGCACGCTGGCGGAAAACCTGGTTGGCGAGAACAACGATATTACCGTTGTCGATACTAATGGTGAGCGTCTGCGGACCTTGCAGGATAAATTTGATCTGCGTGTTGTGCAGGGGCATGGCTCTCATCCACGCGTATTGCGAGAGGCAGGTGCCGACGACGCCGATATGCTGGTTGCTGTAACCAGTTCAGATGAAACTAATATGGTTGCCTGCCAGGTAGCTTACTCACTTTTCAACACCCCTAATCGCATCGCTCGTATCCGCTCGCCGGACTACGTTCGAGATGCTGATAAGCTATTCCATTCTGATGCCGTACCGATTGATCATCTGATCGCGCCAGAGCAGTTGGTTATCGATAATATTTACCGACTGATTGAGTATCCCGGCGCATTGCAGGTGGTGAACTTCGCTGAGGGTAAAGTCAGTCTGGCTGTGGTTAAAGCCTATTATGGTGGCCCGCTGATTGGTAATGCACTTTCGACCATGCGCGAACATATGCCACATATCGATACTCGTGTGGCAGCAATTTTCCGCCACGATCGCCCCATTCGTCCGCAAGGTTCGACCATCGTTGAAGCTGGTGATGAAGTGTTCTTTATTGCCGCTTCACAGCATATCCGCGCGGTGATGAGCGAATTACAACGTCTGGAAAAACCGTATAAGCGGATTATGCTGGTAGGCGGCGGCAATATCGGCGCTGGACTGGCGCGTCGTCTGGAAAAAGATTACAGCGTCAAACTCATCGAACGTAATCAACAGCGCGCTGCCGAACTGGCGGAAAAGTTACAGAATACGATCGTCTTTTTTGGCGATGCGTCGGATCAGGAACTGCTGGCTGAAGAACATATTGATCAAGTTGATCTGTTTATTGCCGTCACCAACGATGACGAAGCCAATATCATGTCCGCCATGCTTGCCAAACGTATGGGGGCGAAAAAGGTGATGGTGTTGATCCAACGTCGCGCTTATGTGGATCTGGTTCAAGGAAGCGTGATCGATATTGCGATTTCACCGCAACAAGCAACTATTTCTGCGTTGCTTAGTCACGTGCGAAAAGCAGATATCGTTGGTGTTTCTTCACTCCGTCGTGGTGTGGCTGAAGCTATTGAAGCCGTTGCTCACGGTGATGAGAGCACTTCTCGTGTTGTTGGTCGGGTTATTGATGAAATTAAACTGCCGCCTGGGACAATTATCGGTGCGGTGGTACGTGGAAACGACGTGATGATTGCTAATGATAATTTACGCATTGAGCAAGGCGATCACGTAATTATGTTCCTCACAGATAAAAAGTTTATTACCGACGTCGAAAGACTCTTCCAGCCAAGCCCTTTCTTTTTGTAATTAATAAGGCGTCTAATGACGCCTTATTATTTCCCTTTGATTATCAAGGATTAATTAAATTCATTCCTGGCAGGAAAATGGCTTAACATTTGTTAGACTTATAAATGTCAGTTTCATAGGGAGAATAACATGAGCATTATTAAAGAATTTCGCGAATTTGCGATGCGCGGGAATGTAGTGGATTTGGCTGTAGGTGTCATTATCGGCGCCGCATTCGGTAAGATCGTCTCTTCACTGGTTGCTGATATCATCATGCCGCCACTGGGTTTATTAATTGGCGGGATCGACTTTAAACAGTTTGCTGTCACATTACGCGATGCGCAGGGGGATGTACCCGCTGTTGTTATGCATTACGGCGTCTTCATTCAAAACGTATTTGATTTTCTGATTGTGGCCTTTGCCATCTTTATGGCGATTAAGCTAATCAACAAACTGAATCGGAAAAAAGAAGAACCGGCGGCGGCTCCAGCACCAACTAAAGAAGAAGTATTACTGACAGAAATTCGTGATTTGCTGAAAGAGCAGAATAACCGCTCTTAACAAGCGCCAGAAAGCAGAAGGCCAGTGGTAAAAAAGCGATTCACTTTCTTGCCACTGGCCTCCCAGTTCCCCCGATTGCCATGTTTTCCTTTTCGCATATAGCTGCCTTTCCCTTTTTTATTTTTCTCTACGCGTTGTCTGAACAGGGGGTCATGCAGTAATGCTTCTATCGCATTATCCTTTATCTGCCCTTTCGTATGCTGATATCGGCTCATAAAAACTCCAGTTGGTTGTTTAACGGCGCGAGTGTAATCCCGCCAGTGCAATAAATCAACAGCCACTCTTAACGCCACTCGCTCCTTGTTCAAGAGCTTCAAGAATCGAACAATAAACGCTGCTATGGGCTGTCCCACAACAGGCATCATTAAGCCGTTGCAGTGAACGTTGCATACTCTGCAACTCGGCTATCCGCGCTTCCACTTCCTGTAATCTTTCCTGCACAATGCCTTTTGATTCCTGACAGGTATGGTGCTCAGGATCGATACGGATCGACAGTAATTCTCGGATCGACTCAAGGCTGAAACCGAGCTGTCTGGCGTGACGAATAAACTTCAAACGTTGGAGATCGCTTTCAGTATAAAGACGAAAACCACCTTCGGTACGCACTTCATGATCCATCATTTGTTGCTTTTCGTAATAACGAATCGTGTCAGGCGTCACTTCCGCCATTTTTGCCAGTTCACCAATACGATACATATTTACTCCATTAGTTCTCATTGATTTTATTCAACAATTTTTCAGCATACTCACCACGTAAAAACTCGGTGCTCAATCCTGCTTGTCGCAGCTTTAACTCCAGTAATAACAACCGACGACTAACTTCATGATATTGCGGATCGTCATGATGAATACCTTTGAGGATATCCAGAAGTTGAATTGCCTCCTTTCGTTGCCCAAGTTCTGGCGGTAAGCAACCTGCATTCTTCAACAAGCGATACCCCGCACGTAATTCCGGTGGCACGAGGGAATCATCATCAAGTATCAATGGCTCGCCGCTACCGGGCAGGTTATCAAACTCACCTTTCGCTTGCGCTTCTGATATATGGCGCTCTGCCCACTGGTCAAGTAACCACATAAATACTCCAGGGGATGAACAAAAAGAGTACAGCTATTGTAGATAAGTGGGGATACTGCGGGTATAAAAAAACCCGCCGGGGCGGGTTTTTTTACGTTGCTTCAGATTACTCTGCAGCAGCTTCTGCTTTCTCTGAACGATCAACCAGCTCGATGTAAGCCATCGGCGCGTTGTCGCCTGCACGGAAACCACACTTCAGAATACGAGTGTAACCACCGGCACGGCTCGCGAAACGCGGGCCCAGTTCGTTAAACAGTTTTGCCACGATCTCGTTATCACGAGTACGGGCGAATGCCAGACGACGATTAGCAACGCTATCAGTCTTGGCAAGAGTAATCAGCGGCTCAACTACGCGGCGCAGCTCTTTCGCTTTAGGCAGAGTCGTCTTGATGATTTCATGACGAACCAGTGAACCTGCCATATTGCGGAACATAGCCTGGCGATGGCTGCTGTTGCGGTTCAGTTGACGACCACTCTTACGATGGCGCATGACCTTATCCTTCTCAGTAAAACCTTAACCTGTGATCCGGTTACTCGTCAGCGATGCTTGCCGGTGGCCAGTTTTCCAGGCGCATACCCAGAGACAGTCCACGGGAAGCCAGCACGTCTTTAATCTCAGTAAGAGATTTTTTACCAAGGTTAGGCGTTTTAAGGAGCTCAACCTCGGTACGCTGTACCAGATCACCGATATAGTGGATAGCTTCTGCTTTAAGGCAGTTAGCAGAGCGGACAGTCAATTCCAGATCGTCAACAGGGCGCAGCAGGATCGGATCGAACTCTGGTTTCTCTTCTTTCACTTCCGGCTGACGTACATCACGTAAGTCAACGAAAGCTTCCAGTTGTTCAGCCAGAATGGTTGCCGCACGACGAATCGCCTCTTCAGGATCGATTGTGCCGTTGGTTTCCATTTCGATGACCAGCTTGTCCAGGTCGGTACGCTGTTCTACACGCGCTGCTTCAACATTGTAGGCAATACGCTCTACAGGGCTGTAGCATGCGTCGACCAGCAGACGGCCGATTGGGCGCTCATCTTCTTCCGAATGAATTCGGGTAGAAGCCGGCACATAACCACGACCGCGCTGAACTTTGATACGCATGCTAATAGACGCGTTCTCATCGGTCAGGTGGCAGATCACGTGCTGCGGCTTGACGATTTCGACATCACCGTCGTGGGTGATATCGGCTGCAGTCACAGGGCCAATGCCAGATTTATTCAAGGTAAGAATAACTTCATCTTTGCCCTGAACTCTCACCGCCAGCCCTTTCAGGTTGAGCAGGATTTCCAGGATATCTTCCTGAACGCCTTCTTTGGTGCTGTACTCATGTAGTACACCATCAATCTCAACCTCGGTCACCGCGCAACCCGGCATCGATGAGAGCAGAATACGGCGCAGTGCGTTACCCAGAGTATGGCCAAAGCCACGCTCTAAAGGCTCAAGGGTCACCTTGGCGTGCGTCGAACTCACTTGCTCGATATCAACCAGGCGCGGTTTTAGAAACTCTGTCACAGAACCCTGCATTGTGTCCTCTCTTTGGTACTAAGCTTTACTTGGAGTAAAGCTCGACGATCAGGTGTTCGTTAATGTCCGCAGACAGATCAGAACGCTCCGGCTTACGCTTAAACGTACCTTCCATCTTGCCAGCATCAACTTCCAGCCAGGTTGGCTTTTCACGCTGCTCAGCCAGCTCCAGAGCGGCTTTCACGCGAGACTGCTTCTTCGCTTTCTCACGAATGCTTACAACGTCATTCGGACTAACCTGATAAGAAGCGATGTTAACAACACGACCGTTTACCATAATTGCTTTATGGCTAACCAGCTGACGTGCTTCTGCACGAGTGGCACCGAAGCCCATACGGTATACAACGTTGTCCAGACGACCTTCCAGCAGAGCCAACAGGTTTTCACCGGTGTTGCCTTTCAGACGTGCTGCTTCTTTATAGTAGTTACGGAACTGACGCTCCAGCACACCATAGATACGGCGAACTTTTTGCTTTTCACGCAACTGCACACCATAGTCAGACAGACGCGGTTTACGCGCACCGTGCTGGCCAGGAGCTTGTTCAATTTTACACTTGGTATCGATCGCGCGAACGCCAGACTTAAGGAATAAGTCGGTGCCCTCACGACGGCTCAGCTTGAGCTTAGGACCCAAATATCTTGCCATTTTCTTTCTCCAACAAACCTGGAAAACGAAGCGTTATACGCGACGTTTTTTCGGCGGACGACAACCGTTATGAGGGATCGGAGTCACATCAGTAATGTTAGTGATGCGGAAACCTGCGGCGTTCAGAGCACGAATAGTAGATTCGCGGCCTGGACCCGGACCTTTAACCATAACTTCCAGATTCTTGATGCCGTATTCTTTCACGGCGTCAGCGCAACGCTCTGCTGCAACCTGAGCTGCAAACGGAGTGGATTTGCGAGAACCACGGAAACCGGAACCACCGGCAGTTGCCCAACCCAACGCGTTACCCTGACGATCAGTGATAGTCACGATGGTGTTGTTGAAAGAAGCATGGATATGAGCCACGCCGTCAGAGACTTGTTTTCTTACACGTTTACGTGCACGAATTGGTGCCTTTGCCATTATTCAATCACCCCGATTATTTCTTGATCGGTTTGCGCGGACCCTTACGGGTACGTGCGTTGGTCTTGGTACGCTGACCGCGAACCGGGAGACCACGACGATGACGCAAACCGCGATAGCAACCAAGATCCATCAGGCGCTTGATGCTCATGCTGATTTCACGGCGCAGATCACCTTCAACGACAAATTTGGCAACTTCGTCACGCAGCGTGTCGATTTGTCCTTCAGACAGCTCACTGATCTTAACATCTTCAGCGATACCCGCTGCAGCCAGGATGGCTTTGGAACGGGTCTTGCCGACGCCATAAATCGAAGTTAATGCGATTACGGCATGCTTATGATCAGGAATGTTAATGCCTGCTATACGGGCCACTATGCACTCCTACTATTTAATATGTACGTTCCATGCTGAAAAGCCCGTTTTCAGGATACTCAAATGGAAACGCACAGACATACAAAAGATTGGCTGGCTAATCTAGCCAGCTCAACCCAACTTTGCAAGAAAAATATGCGAATAAATCAGCCTTGGCGCTGTTTATGCTTCGGCTCGGCACTGCAAATCACACGGATGACACCATCACGCTTAACGATTTTGCAGTTACGGCATAATTTCTTGACGGAAGCACGAACTTTCATTTTTACTCTCCGTAACTTCTCGGGCGACCAATTATCGGCCGTAGCCTTTCAGGTTCGCCTTCTTCAATGCAGACTCATACTGACTAGACATCATCAGAGTTTGCACTTGAGCCATAAAGTCCATAATCACGACAACAACGATAAGCAGTGAGGTCCCACCGAAGTAGAACGGTACTTTCATTGCATCACGCATGAACTCCGGGATCAGGCAGATAAAGGTAATGTACAGCGCACCAACCAGGGTCAGGCGGGTCATTACTTTATCGATATACTTCGCCGTTTGCTCTCCCGGACGAATTCCTGGTACAAATGCACCGGACTTCTTCAGGTTATCTGCTGTTTCACGCGGGTTGAAAACCAACGCCGTGTAGAAGAAACAGAAGAAGATGATTGCAGACGCATAGAGTAACACATAAAGCGGTTGCCCAGGCTGCAAATACAGCGAAATTGTTGTCAGCCAGTTCCAACCAGTACCGCCCCCGAACCATGACGCGATGGTCGCCGGGAACAGAATAATACTGGAAGCGAAGATTGCCGGGATTACCCCCGCCATATTCACTTTCAGCGGTAAATGTGTGCTCTGTGCAGCATAGACACGACGACCTTGTTGACGTTTTGCGTAGTTTACCACAATGCGGCGTTGACCACGCTCAACAAAAACAACAAAGAACGTCACTGCAAATACTAATACTGCAACCAACAGCAACACGAGGAAGTGCAGGTCGCCTTGACGCGCTTGCTCGATAGTATGGGCAATGGCTGGCGGGAGTCCCGCAACAATACCGGCGAAGATAATGATTGAAATACCGTTGCCGATACCTCGTTCAGTGATCTGTTCGCCCAACCACATCAGGAACATTGTTCCTGTGACCAGACTTACAACAGCGGTGAAGTAGAATGCAAAGCCCGGGTTAATAACCAGGCCTTGCATACCAGGCATATTCGGCAGACCGGTAGCAATACCGATCGACTGGAATATTGCCAGCACCAGAGTACCGTAACGGGTGTACTGGCTGATCTTACGACGGCCAGACTCCCCTTCTTTCTTAATTTCTGCCAGTGTTGGGTGAACCACCGTCAGCAGCTGGATAATGATCGACGCCGAAATATACGGCATGATCCCCAGAGCAAAGATAGAAGCACGGCTGAGAGCACCACCAGAGAACATGTTAAACATTTCAATGATGGTGCCTCGCTGTTGCTCAAGCAGTTTGGCAAGTACAGCGGCATCAATACCAGGGATCGGAATAAAAGAGCCAATACGGAACACAATCAGCGCACCGATAACAAACAGCAGTCTGCGTTTCAGCTCGCCTAAGCCACCTTTGGCACTTTGAAAATCTAATCCCGGTTGTTTAGCCATCTGCTACTTATTCCTCGATTTTACCGCCAGCAGCTTCGATAGCAGCACGAGCGCCTTTAGTAACACGCAGGCCACGAACAGTTACCGGAGTAGTTACTTCGCCAGCCAGGATCACTTTCGCGAACTCGATCTGGATACCGATAATGTTAGCCGCTTTCAGCGTGTTCAGGTCTACAACACCGCCTTCTACTTTAGCCAGGTCAGACAGACGAACTTCGGCTGTAATCGCTGCTTTACGAGAAGTGAAGCCGAATTTCGGCAAACGACGGTACAGAGGCATCTGACCACCTTCGAAACCGCGACGTACGCCACCGCCAGAACGAGACTTCTGACCTTTGTGACCACGACCACCGGTTTTACCGAGGCCAGAACCGATACCACGACCCAGGCGTTTACCCGCCTTTTTGGAGCCTTCGGCCGGAGACAGAGTATTTAAACGCATCTCTTACTCCTCAACTTTAACCATGAAGGAAACCGCGTTGATCATACCGCGAATAGCAGGAGTATCCTCGCGCTCTACGGTGTGACCAATACGACGCAGACCCAGGCCAAGCAGCGTTGCCTTGTGTTTCGGCAGACGACCGATTGCACTGCGGGTTTGAGTAATTTTAATAGTCTTTGCCATGGTTTATTTCCCCAGAATTTCTTCAACGGATTTACCACGCTTGGCAGCGACCATTTCTGGAGAACTCATATTTTCCAGGCCGTCAATAGTTGCACGAACCACGTTGATCGGGTTGGTGGAACCATATGCTTTAGCCAGAACGTTATGAACCCCAGCGACTTCCAGAACGGCGCGCATTGCACCACCGGCGATGATACCGGTACCTTCGGAAGCCGGCTGCATGAATACGCGAGAACCCGTGTGAACACCTTTAACAGGGTGTTGCAGAGTGCCGTTATTCAGCGCGACGTTAATCATATTGCGACGGGCTTTTTCCATCGCTTTCTGGATCGCTGCTGGAACTTCACGCGCTTTACCGTAACCAAAACCAACGCGACCGTTACCATCGCCAACTACAGTCAGAGCTGTGAAGGAGAAAATACGACCACCTTTAACGGTTTTAGATACGCGGTTTACCGCGATCAGCTTTTCCTGCAGTTCGCCAGCTTGTTTTTCGATGTGAGCCATCTTACACCTCTACCTTAGAACTGAAGGCCAGCTTCACGGGCAGCATCTGCCAGTGCCTGGACACGACCATGATATTGGAACCCGGAACGGTCAAAGGATACATCTTTGATGCCTTTTTCCAGAGCGCGTTCAGCGACAGCTTTACCCACAGCTGCAGCCGCGTCTTTGTTACCGGTGTACTTCAGTTGTTCAGCGATAGCTTTTTCTACAGTAGAAGCAGCTACCAGAACTTCAGAACCGTTCGGTGCAATTACCTGTGCGTAAATGTGACGCGGGGTACGATGTACCACCAGGCGAGTTGCGCCCAGCTCCTGGAGCTTGCGGCGTGCGCGGGTCGCACGACGGATACGAGCAGATTTCTTATCCATAGTGTTACCTTACTTCTTCTTAGCCTCTTTGGTACGCACGACTTCGTCGGCGTAACGAACACCCTTGCCTTTGTAAGGCTCAGGACGACGGTAGGCGCGCAGATCCGCTGCAACCTGGCCGATCACCTGCTTATCAGCGCCTTTCAGCACGATTTCAGTCTGAGTCGGACATTCAGCAGTGATACCCGCAGGCAGCTGATGGTCAACAGGATGAGAGAAACCCAGAGACAGGTTAATCACATTGCCTTTAACCGCTGCACGGTAACCTACACCAACCAGCTGCAGCTTCTTAGTGAAGCCTTCGGTAACACCGATAACCATTGAGTTCAGCAGGGCACGCGCGGTACCAGCCTGAGCCCAACCGTCTGCGTAACCATCACGCGGACCGAAGGTCAGGGTATTATCTGCATGTTTAACTTCAACAGCATCGTTGAGAGTACGAGTCAGCTCGCCGTTTTTACCTTTGATCGTAATAACCTGACCGTTGATTTTTACGTCAACGCCGGCAGGAACAACGACCGGTGCTTTAGCAACACGAGACATTTTTTCCTCCGATTAGGCTACGTAGCAGATAATTTCGCCACCAAGACCAGCCTGGCGCGCTGCACGATCAGTCATAACACCTTTAGAGGTAGAAACAACTGCGATACCCAGACCCGCCATAACTTTCGGCAGCTCATCTTTACGTTTATAGATGCGCAGACCTGGGCGGCTGACACGCTGAATGCTTTCTACAACAGCTTTGCCCTGGAAATACTTAAGAGTCAGTTCCAGTTCAGGCTTGGTGTCGCCTTCAACTTTAAAATCTTCAATAAAACCTTCTTCCTTCAGCACGTTGGCGATTGCCACTTTCAGCTTGGAGGAAGGCATGGTGACCGCAGCTTTGTTCGCGGCCTGACCGTTACGGATACGGGTCAGCATATCCGCGATCGGATCTTGCATGCTCATCTGTCTTTACTCCCGTGATTCAATTGGTGACAATTACCAGCTAGCCTTTTTCAGACCCGGGATTTCACCGCGCATAGCGGCTTCACGGACCTTAATACGGCTCAACCCGAACTTCCGCAGGAAACCATGCGGACGACCTGTTTGACGGCAGCGGTTACGCTGACGAGACGGGCTGGAATCACGCGGCAGAGTCTGCAGCTTGAGAACAGCATTCCAACGATCTTCGTCGGAAGCGTTCACATCAGAGATGATCGCTTTCAGTTCAGCGCGTTTCGCGAAGTATTTATCAGCTAAAGCTACGCGTTTTACTTCGCGTGCTTTCATTGATTGCTTAGCCATTTAGTAACCCTACCTTACTTGCGGAACGGGAAGTCAAAGGCAGCCAGCAGAGCACGGCCTTCTTCGTCAGATTTCGCAGTAGTGGTAATGGTAATATCCAAACCACGAACGCGGTCGACTTTATCGTAGTCGATTTCTGGGAAGATGATCTGCTCACGGACACCCATGCTGTAGTTACCACGACCGTCGAAAGACTTAGCGGACAGGCCACGGAAGTCACGGATACGAGGTACAGCAATAGTGATCAGGCGCTCAAAGAACTCCCACATGCGTTCGCCACGCAGAGTTACTTTACAGCCGATCGGATAGCCCTGACGGATTTTGAAGCCTGCAACAGATTTGCGTGCTTTGGTGATCAGCGGTTTTTGACCGGAGATTGCTGCCAGGTCTGCTGCTGCGTTATCCAGCAGTTTTTTGTCAGCGATCGCTTCACCAACACCCATGTTCAGGGTGATCTTCTCGACCCGAGGGACTTGCATGACAGAATTGTAGTTAAACTCAGTCATGAGTTTTTTAACTACTTCGTCTTTGTAGTAATCATGCAGTTTCGCCATCGTACTACTCCAAATTACTTGATAGTTTCGCTGTTAGACTTGAAGAAACGGACTTTTTTACCGTCTTCGAATCTAAAGCCTACACGGTCAGCCTTGCCGGTTGCCGCATTGAAGATTGCTACGTTGGAAACCTGAATAGCGGCTTCTTTTTCAACGATGCCACCCGGTTGGTTCAGGGCCGGAACCGGCTTCTGATGTTTCTTAACCAGGTTGATACCTTCAACAATGACCTTGCCGGAAGACAGGACATTCTTAACTTTACCGCGTTTACCTTTATCTTTACCGGTTAACACGATAACTTCGTCATCACGACGGATTTTCGCTGCCATGATTCGCTCCTTAGAGTACTTCTGGTGCCAGAGAGATAATTTTCATGAACTTCTCACTACGAAGCTCACGAGTTACCGGCCCAAAAATACGCGTACCGATAGGCTGCTCGCTGTTGTTGTTCAGAAGAACACAAGCATTACCATCGAAGCGAATGACAGAACCGTCCGGGCGACGAACACCCTTCTTGGTGCGCACCACTACCGCCTTCAGCACATCACCTTTTTTGACCTTACCACGCGGAATTGCTTCTTTGATGGTGATCTTGATGATGTCGCCTACGCCTGCGTAGCGACGGTGCGAGCCACCCAGAACCTTGATACACATTACGCGACGTGCACCGGAGTTGTCGGCGACGTTCAGCATAGTCTGTTCTTGGATCATTTTAGTGCTCCGCTAATGTCAACTACTACTGAGACCCGAAAATCAGGTCGTTAAAAATCCCCATATCGAGGGCGCGGCATTATAACACCGCTTCAAGGATATGGGTAGAAAAAATAAACGGCTCATTTCTGAGCCGTTTATTCGTATCGAGAGAGTGTACTGTATTACAGAACCGCTTTCTCTACAACGCGAACCAGCGTCCAGGATTTAGTCTTGGACAGCGGACGGCATTCGCGGATTTCAACCACGTCACCGATACCGCATTCGTTGTTCTCGTCATGTACGTGCAGTTTGGTCGTACGCTTGATGAATTTACCGTAGATCGGGTGTTTCACAAAACGTTCGATAGCAACAACAATGGATTTCTCCATTTTGTCGCTAACAACGCGACCTTGCAGAGTACGGATTTTATCGGTCATTACGCACCCGCCTTCTCGTTCAGTAAAGTCTTAACGCGTGCGACATCGCGACGCACTTGCTTCAACAGGTGAGACTGTTGCAGCTGGCCACTTGCAGCCTGCATACGCAGGTTGAACTGCTCACGCAGCAGGTTCAGCAGCTCGGTGTTCAGCTCTTCAACGCTCTTCTCACGCAGCTCTTTTGCTTTCATTACATCACCGTCTTAGTTACAAAGGTGGTTTTAATCGGCAGTTTCGCTGCTGCCAGCTTGAATGCTTCACGGGCCAGCTCTTCCGGAACACCGTCCATTTCATACAGGACTTTACCCGGCTGAATCAAGGCAACCCAATACTCCACGTTACCTTTACCTTTACCCATACGCACTGCCAGCGGCTTTTCAGTGATCGGTTTGTCCGGGAACACACGGATCCAGATCTTACCTTGACGCTTAACTGCACGGGTCATAGCACGACGTGCTGCTTCGATCTGACGGGCAGTCAGACGACCACGGCCAACAGCTTTCAGACCGAAGCTGCCGAAGCTAACATCCGTACCCTGCGCCAGACCGCGGTTACGGCCTTTGTGCATTTTACGGAATTTTGTACGCTTTGGTTGTAACATCAGCGACGCTCCTTATTTACGGCCTTTACGCTGCTGCTTTTTAGGTTGCGCAGCCGGTTTTTCCGGTTGTTCAACAGCAGCCATACCACCCAGGATCTCGCCTTTGAAGATCCACACTTTAACGCCGATTACACCGTAAGTGGTGTGCGCTTCAGAGGTGTTGTAGTCGATGTCAGCACGCAGAGTGTGCAGCGGTACGCGACCTTCGCGGTACCATTCGGTACGTGCGATTTCCGCGCCGCCCAGACGGCCGCTAACTTCAACTTTAATACCTTTAGCGCCCAGACGCATTGCGTTCTGTACAGCACGCTTCATAGCACGACGGAACATAACGCGACGTTCCAGCTGAGAAGTGATGCTGTCAGCAACCAGTTTTGCGTCCAGTTCAGGCTTACGAACTTCGGCGATGTTGATCTGTGCAGGAACGCCAGCGATGTCCGCTACGACCTTACGCAGTTTTTCTACGTCTTCACCTTTTTTACCGATAACGATACCCGGGCGAGCAGTGTGAATGGTTACACGGATGCTCTTAGCCGGACGCTCGATAACGATACGAGATACGGACGCTTTAGCCAGTTCCTTAGTCAGGTACTGACGTACTTTAAAATCGCTGTCCAGGTTGTCAGCGAATTCTTTGGTGTTCGCAAACCAGGTAGAGTTCCATGGTTTTACAATACCCAGGCGAATACCATTAGGATGTACTTTCTGACCCATTGCTAGTCTCCAGAGTCTCAGCGATCGGACACAACCACAGTGATGTGGCTGGTGCGCTTCAGGATGCGATCTGCACGACCTTTTGCACGCGGCATAATGCGCTTCATGCTCGGGCCTTCGTCTACGAAAATTTTCGTAACTTTCAGATCGTCAATGTCAGCGCCATCGTTGTGTTCAGCGTTAGCAATGGCAGATTCCAGAACTTTCTTAACCAGTACAGCCGCTTTCTTGTTGGTGTAGGTCAGAATATCCAGAGCCTGCGACACTTTCTTACCGCGAATCAGGTCAGCAACAAGGCGAACCTTCTGAGCAGAAGAACGAGCATGGCGATGTTTAGCGATAGTTTCCATCTCTTCCTCCTACCTTATTTCTTTTTCGCTTTTTTATCAGCAGCATGGCCGCGATAAGTACGAGTCGGTGCGAATTCACCCAGTTTGTGACCAACCATTTCGTCGGTTACAAATACCGGAACGTGCTGACGACCATTATGGACAGCGATGGTCAAACCGATCATGTTAGGAAAGATCGTTGAACGACGGGACCAAGTGCGCAGGGGCTTCTTGTCTCCGCTTTCCACCGCTTTCTCTACCTTCTTCAGCAAGTGCAGGTCAATAAAAGGACCTTTCTTGAGAGAACGTGGCATGGCTTATCCTCTAAAATTATTTGCTACGGCGACGTACGATAAATTTATCAGTACGCTTGTTGCTGCGGGTCTTCTTACCTTTGGTCTGAACGCCCCACGGAGTTACCGGGTGCTTACCAAAGTTACGACCTTCACCACCACCATGTGGGTGGTCTACCGGGTTCATCGCGGTACCGCGAACGGTCGGACGAACACCACGCCAGCGTGCAGCACCTGCTTTACCCAGAACGCGCAGCATATGCTCAGCATTGCCAACTTCGCCCAGAGTTGCACGGCAGTCTGCTTCTACTTTACGCATTTCACCAGAACGCAGACGCAGGGTGACATAAGCACCATCACGAGCAACGATCTGAACGTAAGTACCAGCGGAACGTGCCAGCTGACCGCCTTTACCTGGTTTCATTTCTACGTTATGAACAGTAGAACCAACCGGGATGTTGCGCATCGGCAGGGTGTTACCTGGTTTGATTGCAGCATCAACGCCAGACTGAATCTGGTCGCCAGCTTTCAGGCCTTTAGGGGCCAGGATGTAACGGCGTTCACCGTCTTTGTACAGAACCAGCGCGATGTTCGCGGAGCGGTTCGGATCGTACTCAAGACGTTCAACAACTGCCGGGATACCGTCTTTGTTGCGTTTGAAGTCAACAATACGGTAAGCCTGCTTGTGGCCACCACCGATATGACGAGTGGTGATACGGCCATTGTTGTTACGACCACCGGATTTGCTGTTTTTTTCCAGCAACGGAGCAAAAGGTTTGCCCTTGTGCAGCTCAGGGTTAACCACTTTAACAACGTGGCGACGACCCGGAGATGTCGGTTTACATTTAACAACTGCCATTGTATTACTCCTCCGACTTACTCAGCGCCGCCAACGAAGTCCAGATTCTGGCCTTCTTTCAGGGTGACGTAAGCTTTTTTCCAGTCGCTACGACGACCGATACGCTGTCCGTGACGTTTAACTTTCCCTTTAACTACCAGGGTGTTAACGACTTCGACTTCGACTTCAAACAGTTTCTGCACAGCAGCTTTGATTTCTGCTTTGGTCGCGTCTTTAGCAACTTTGAGTACGATGGTGTTGGATTTTTCCATCGCAGTAGACGCTTTTTCAGAAACGTGCGGTGCACGCAGCACCTTCAGCAGACGTTCTTCACGAATCATGCCAGCATCTCCTCAACTTGCTTAACAGCATCAGCAGTCATTACGACTTTGTCGAAGGCGATCAGGCTAACCGGGTCGATACCAGTTGCATCGCGTACGTCAACCTTGTGCAGGTTGCGCGCAGCCAGGAACAGGTTTTCGTCCAGCTCACCGGTGATGATCAGCACATCTTCCAGAGCCATGTCTTTCAGTTTCTGTGCCAGCAGCTTAGTTTTCGGCGCTTCTACAGAGAACTTCTCGACAACGATCAGACGATCCTGACGTACCAGTTCGGACAGGATGCTTTTCAGCGCGCCGCGGTACATCTTCTTGTTAACTTTTTGACTGTGGTCCTGCGGACGAGCAGCGAAGGTCACGCCACCAGAACGCCAAATCGGGCTCTTGATAGAACCAGAACGCGCACGGCCGGTGCCTTTCTGGCGCCACGGTTTTTTACCGGAACCAGTTACTTCAGCACGAGTCTTCTGAGCACGAGTACCCTGACGAGCACCAGCTGCATAAGCAACAACAACCTGGTGAACCAGCGCTTCGTTGAAATCACGACCGAAGGTAGTTTCGGAAACAGTCAGCGCGCTCTGCGCGTCTTTCAATACTAATTCCATTGCTATCTCCTTACGCCTTCACAGCTGGTTTAACGATCAGGTCGCTACCGGTTGCACCCGGGACAGCACCTTTAACCAGCAGCAGGTTGCGCTCAGCGTCAACGCGTACTACGTCAAGGCTCTGAACGGTTACACGTTCGTTACCCATCTGACCTGCCATTTTCTTGCCTTTGAACACTTTGCCCGGAGTCTGGTTCTGACCGATAGAACCCGGAACGCGGTGAGACAAGGAGTTACCGTGAGTAGCATCCTGGGTACGGAAGTTCCAGCGCTTAACGGTACCTGCGAAACCTTTACCTTTAGAGGTGCCAGTTACGTCAACTTTTTTAACGTCAGCAAACAGTTCAACGCTAATGCTCTGACCTACAGTGAACTCTTCGCCTTCAGCCAGGCGGAATTCCCACAGACCACGGCCAGCTTCTACGCCAGCTTTAGCGAAGTGGCCAGCTTCAGGCTTGGTCACACGGTTAGCTTTTTTAGCACCGGTGGTTACCTGAATAGCACGGTAGCCATCGTTAGCCAGGTCTTTAACCTGAGTAACGCGGTTTGCTTCAACTTCGATTACGGTTACTGGGATAGAAACGCCGTCTTCTGTGAAGATACGGGTCATACCCACTTTTTTACCGACTAAACCAATCATTGTTTCAACCTCTCAATCGCTCAATGACCTGATTAACCCAGGCTGATCTGCACGTCTACACCGGCAGCCAGATCCAGACGCATCAGAGCATCAACGGTTTTCTCGGTTGGCTCAACGATGTCAACCAGACGCAAGTGAGTACGGATTTCGTACTGATCGCGCGCGTCTTTGTTGACGTGCGGAGAGATCAGAACAGTGAAGCGCTCTTTGCGTGTCGGCAGCGGGATCGGACCACGGACCTGCGCACCAGTGCGCTTGGCAGTCTCGACGATTTCCGCAGTTGCTTGATCGATCAGACGATGATCAAACGCTTTCAGGCGGATACGGATTCTTTGGTTCTGCATGAGACCAGAGCTCCAATTATTTTATAAACGAAAATGATTACTCCTCAGACCCATTACGATTGATGGGAGAGTGTAACCGTTCTTACGTAGCTCCCCGATTGGGAGCATTGTTAGGTAGCCAAATTCGGCTAACTGAGGTTCAGATTGAACCTGCTGTCAACTACGACAAGCCCGCGCATTATACATACTTAACCATCGAACGCAAGCGTATTGCTAGTAAAGTAAACAACGGGCAGATTATTGCTGTAACTCATTGAGTGCATTTTTCACTCGCTCTCTTAAACCGGCTTTTTCCTCGCTTTCTCCTGTAGCTGTACCTTCATCCTCTGAAGACGACGCCTCATTTTCTATCGTGGCATCTTCGTCCGCGTCATCCTCGGCAGGTTCGACGACGATAGGCAATGGCTGTTTTTTGAAGAAATAATGTTGTGTTGATTGTTTATAAGGTGGTGCTTCTTCTACTGAATTTTCCGTTTTAACTATCCATATCGCCCATAACTGCTGGGCATACCCCCCAGCCAACACCATTCCTGCGAACCAAAGGCTTGTCACCAGCGCCCAAATGGCATACTTCGTTTTGCCATGTTTTTGTAGCTGGACAGTCACTCGCTGACCACTTTCTCGCTGCTGATGTGCGGCAAAATAGAATTCAAACATCTTATTTTCCCTTCCCTGTTTCGTCAGGGGAAATATTGGCTTCATCCCGATATAGATACGCGCTCTCCCCTGCCACCTGCCAGAGATGCACCAATGTTGAAGAGCCAACAACGCCGTCAGCTTTTAAGTGATTAATCTTCTGAAATTGCTTAATTTTTTCTACCAGCAGCGGTCGCCATTCTGTCGAGGGTTCAGTCGAAATATGGAGAGCACGATTCAACATTGTTTCCAGCCAAAGAATCTCTTCCTCACTACTGTCGCGCGTAATTGTGCTTTCACCTTCCGGAGACATTTTCAATAGCAGGAGATAATCACCCGCCCACACCGTCTCAAACCATTTACGCGTTAGCGTCCAGGTCTGCTGCCCTATAAGTACATCTATAGAGTCATCGCCGACCCGAATGACGACGACGGGCAATTTTTTATTTGCGACATTAAGCGACGCTATCCAGGGCAGGTTCTGATCTATTAACGCCTGAAGTGACGCCTTACCACTTTTACAAGTCAGGCCTGCTCTAACAGCGTGGTCGCACCAGGCTGAATCGGCCGGAACATCGTACCCCCACACACCATATAACACGCTTAGCGCATCACTATCGCGCATCACTGTACGGAAAATATCCTGTGTCATCTCTTCTTTTATTGATGGCGCTACTGGCATCAACCACGAAGGAATCGGTAAGGGAGATATAAACGAGGACAGCATCAGCCAACCACCGACAAGAGCAATTATGGTTCCACTCATCCCCCCAGACCAACACATTTTCCGGCTCCGCTTATCACCCAATGCCCGGTAAATTGTTCGCCATTGTTTTGCCGTGAATGCGCTGGTCTGCTCGCTTTGTTGTAATAAGCAAATTGTTTCGCCTGCCTGCGCCAGCCTTCTGCGATCGCCTCTGCAAAGTGCAGCGATCCGCTTCAGTACCTTACTCGTTAACAGGGCATCGGGCTGGTCGATGTGGTGTCCTTCAAGGATACTTTGTCGAAGTTCGTGTTCTGTCAGTGCTCCTGACGTAATTATTTCAATGCCTCTGGCTTCAACGTAACGTTCAACTTTTCGATTTGATCTGCCAACGAGCAAAAACTGACAATCGGGAATAAGGCTCCTCGCGCGTTGGATATCATCGAGAACACAGCGGTGATTAAGATGAGCATTTTCAACAATAATAAGAGGATTACGGCTTTCCACTTGCTGGAACGTCCGCAGTAATTCCACGCCCATCTCATCTCGCCTCCAGGCGAGATCGCGGCTTCCTTCTTTATTTGCGCTATCGTCAATAACAACCCATGCAGCTTTACCTTGCCAGGACACGACAAGGCTTAAAGTAATCACTCGACGATGGGTATCATTTTGCAATTGCTTCGCTAACCAGGATTTTCCACTTCCGGCCTCGCCCGACAGATAGCATATCCGCCAGGATCGATTCTCCTCACGAAGCCAGGCAAGGATAACTTCTCTTCTTGTAGACATAATACTTCCTGTAATAATAATCGATTATCCTTAATCATAAAAATAACGAATGCATTTATTGATATTAATGCGTTAACTGAATATAAATAAATTTCGCTTGATTCATTCAACCAGCATTAATACTATTTATAGTAACGTCAATATACAACCCACCCAATTTATTTTATTAGAATATATATCGTGCCAACCCTACCTTTCTCCTTCCATCTGGCAATTCATAATAGACGCACAGTCATTTATATATTGATGATATCCATAAATGTGGTGGCGGTTATTTTTAATATAAATTATTTCCACACAAACCTGGTCAAAAATGCACAAATCATTAACCAACCAGGTGGCGCATTTAAATCTGATTTCAACCTTGCGGGTTTATGGCGTAATGGCAGTAACGCGGGTATAAAAGACACACATCTGATTTCTGCCCAACAAGAAACGCCAAAGCTTTCTGTCGTACTCAGTGGTATCATTCTGACGTCTAATGATGAGACATCTTATGTTTTAGTTAATGAAGGCGCAGAACAAAAGCGATATGCCCTGAACGATGCCCTGGAGTCAACACCGGCAACATTCATCCGAAAAATAAATAAAACCAGCGTGGTTTTTGAAACTCACGGACAGTTCGAAAAAGTCACGCTTCATCCGGGATTACCGGACGTTATCGAGCAACCTGACTCTGATACTCAAAGTGTGCTCGCAGATTTTATTATCGCGACGCCTATTCGTGACGGGGATCAATTATTTGGCCTTCGATTGAATCCGCGTAAAGGGCGCGATGCATTTGCTACCAGCTTACTGCAACCTGGCGATGTCGCCCTTAGAATCAACAATCTTTCACTGACCCTCCCTGATGAGGTTTCCCAGGCATTAAGTTTACTGCTAACCCAACAGAGCGCGCAGTTTACAATTCGTCGCAACGGCGTACCCCGCTTGATAAATGTTTCCGTCAGGGAACTTACTGGAATGAATGGACAGAGTGATGAAGGGATTAAATAAAATCACATGTTGCCTGTTGGCGGCGCTACTTATGCCTTCCGTCGGGCATACTGAGAACGAACAATACGGGGCCAATTTCAATAATGCTGATATCCGTCAGTTCGTGGAAATTGTAAGCCAGCATCTGGGCAAAACAATTCTGATTGATCCCTCGGTTCAAGGAACCATTTCCGTACGCAGTAATGATACGTTTAGTCAGCAAGAGTACTACCAGTTCTTTTTGAGCATTCTTGATCTTTACGGCTATTCCGTCATCACGCTGGACAATGGTTTTCTGAAAGTGGTGCGCTCAGCTAATGTAAAAACATCGCCAGGAATGATTGCTGACAGTTATCGTCCAGGCATAGGTGATGAGTTGGTCACCCGAATCGTACCGCTTGAGAACGTTCCTGCTCGTGACCTGGCTCCCCTGCTGCGTCAAATGATGGATGGCGGCAGCGTCGGTAACGTTGTGCATTATGAACCCTCCAACGTTCTCATTCTGACCGGTCGTGCCTCCACCATTAATAAACTAATTGAAGTGATAAAGCGCGTTGATGTCATCGGCACAGAGAAGCAGCAAATTATTCATCTGGAATACGCGTCAGCGGAAGATCTCGCCGAGATTCTTAATCAATTAATCAGCGAAAGCCACGGTAAAAGCCAGATGCCTGCCCTCCTTTCCGCGAAGATTGTGGCGGATAAGCGAACCAACTCTCTTATCATCAGCGGGCCGGAAAAAGCACGTCAGCGCATCACCTCATTACTGAAAACACTTGATGTAGAAGAGAGCGAGGAAGGAAATACCCGGGTCTATTACCTGAAATATGCTAAAGCCACAAATCTGGTCGAAGTATTGACCGGCGTTTCCGAAAAGCTGAAAGATGAAAAAGGAAATGCGCGTAAGCCTTCGTCTTCTTCTGCGATGGATAATGTTGCCATTACCGCCGATGAACAGACCAACTCGTTGGTCATTACCGCTGACCAGTCCGTCCAGGAAAAACTCGCCACGGTAATTGCGCGTCTGGATATTCGTCGTGCACAGGTGCTGGTTGAGGCGATCATCGTCGAAGTTCAGGATGGAAATGGACTTAACCTCGGCGTGCAATGGGCGAACAAAAACGTTGGCGCACAGCAATTTACCAATACAGGATTACCGATATTTAACGCTGCGCAAGGTGTGGCTGATTATAAAAAGAATGGCGGGATCACCAGCGCGAATCCTGCCTGGGATATGTTTAGCGCCTACAATGGCATGGCCGCAGGCTTCTTCAATGGCGACTGGGGCGTATTGCTGACTGCGCTGGCTAGTAACAATAAAAATGATATCCTCGTCACCCCGAGCATCGTAACGCTGGATAATAAACTCGCGTCCTTCAACGTTGGTCAGGATGTGCCGGTGCTATCCGGCTCCCAGACCACTTCTGGGGATAACGTCTTTAATACCGTCGAACGCAAAACGGTGGGCACAAAACTCAAAGTCACTCCGCAGGTCAATGAAGGCGACGCGGTACTGCTCGAAATAGAGCAGGAGGTTTCCAGCGTTGACTCTTCGTCTAATTCGACGCTCGGCCCGACATTTAACACCCGAACTATTCAAAACGCCGTGCTGGTTAAAACCGGTGAAACGGTAGTCCTGGGCGGATTGCTGGATGATTTTTCTAAAGAGCAAGTGTCAAAGGTTCCTTTACTTGGCGATATTCCTTTAGTGGGGCAACTCTTCCGCTATACCTCGACCGAGCGCGCCAAACGCAACCTGATGGTATTTATCCGACCGACGATTATCCGTGACGATGATGTTTATCGCTCACTGTCGAAAGATAAATACACCCGCTACCGTCAGGAGCAACAACAACGAATAGACGCGAAATCAAAAGCATTGGTTGGCTCTGAAGATTTACCGGTGCTGGATGAAAACACGTTCAACAGCCACCCCCCTGTGTCATCGTCGCGGTGAGGCATTCACATGAGAATTCACTCACCATACCCTGCCAGTTGGGCAATGGCACAAAGAGTCGGTTATCTCTATTCAGAGGGGGAGATTATTTATCTCGCCGGTACGCCATTCGAGCAGTTACTCGATATTCAGCGCCAGGTTGGTCAGTGCCATACCATGACCCGCTTGTCGCAGGCTGATTTTGAAGCACGGCTGGAAGCGGTATTCCATCAGAACACTGGTGAGTCGCAACAGATTGCGCAGGATATTGATCAATCCGTCGATCTCCTCTCCCTCTCAGAAGAAATGCCTGCGAATGAAGATCTACTGAATGAAGATTCAGCCGCACCGGTTATCCGTTTAATCAACGCCATTTTAAGTGAGGCTATTAAAGAAACCGCCTCCGACATCCACATTGAAACCTATGAAAAAACAATGTCGATCCGTTTTCGCATTGACGGCGTTCTGCGGACAATTTTACAGCCAAACAAAAAACTGGCAGCGTTGCTTATCTCCCGAATAAAGGTCATGGCTCGGCTTGATATCGCCGAAAAACGTATTCCGCAGGATGGAAGAATCAGTTTGCGTATCGGGCGACGTAACATAGATGTCCGCGTATCCACACTGCCGTCCATCTATGGTGAACGCGCCGTGCTCCGCCTGCTGGATAAAAACAGCCTCCAGCTTTCATTGAACAATCTGGGGATGACGGCTGCGGATAAGCAGGATTTAGAAAATCTCATTCAGCTTCCGCACGGTATTATCCTGGTGACCGGGCCGACAGGTTCCGGTAAAAGCACCACGCTCTACGCCATTCTTTCGGCGCTTAATACCCCTGGCCGCAATATTCTGACGGTAGAAGATCCCGTGGAATATGAACTGGAAGGCATAGGACAAACGCAGGTGAATACCCGAGTGGATATGTCTTTCGCTCGCGGCTTGCGCGCCATTCTTCGCCAGGATCCGGATGTTGTGATGGTTGGGGAAATTCGTGATACAGAAACCGCGCAGATTGCTGTTCAGGCTTCGCTCACCGGCCATCTGGTGCTCTCAACACTCCACACTAACAGCGCATCAGGCGCAGTGACCCGGCTCCGCGACATGGGCGTCGAATCATTTCTACTTTCGTCTTCCCTGGCAGGAATTATCGCGCAACGGCTGGTTCGTCGTCTTTGTCCGCAATGCCGACAATTCACTCCTGTATCCCCCCAACAAGCGCAGATGTTTACACATCACCAGCTAACTGTTACTACGATTGGCACTCCCGTTGGCTGTCCTCACTGCCATCAATCCGGCTATCTGGGGCGCATGGCGATCCACGAAATGATGGTTATTACACCGGAATTACGAGCTGCTGTTCATGAAAATGTGGATGAACAAGCTCTGGAGCGACTGGTTCGGCAGCAACACAATGCCTTAATCAAAAATGGCCTGCACAAAGTGATAAGTGGAGACACCTCCTGGGATGAAGTGATGCGCGTCGCCAGCGTCACGCTGGAGAGTGAAGCATGAATTATCGCTATCGCGCCATGACCCAGGATGGTCAAAAATTGCAGGGGATCATTGATGCTAACGATGAACGTCAGGCGCGGCTGCGGCTGCGTGAAGAAGGGCTTTTCCTGCTGGATATTCGCCCCCAAAAAAGTTCGGGAGTAAAAACGCGTCGCCCGAGGATTAGCCATAGTGAACTGACGCTTTTCACCCGGCAGTTGGCAACCTTAAGCGCGGCGGCATTACCCCTGGAAGAGAGCCTTGCCGTAATCGGTCAGCAAAGCAGTAATAAACGACTGGCTGACGTGTTAAATCAGGTACGCAGCGCCATCCTTGAAGGGCATCCCCTTTCCGATGCATTACAGCATTTTCCCACGCTTTTCGATTCGCTCTACCGTACCCTGGTCAAAGCGGGCGAAAAGAGCGGGCTTCTGGCTCCGGTGTTGGAAAAACTGGCTGATTACAATGAAAACCGGCAGAAAATCCGCAGCAAACTCATTCAGTCGCTGATCTACCCCTGCATGCTCACCACGGTGGCGATTGTGGTCGTGATTATTCTCCTCACTGCTGTCGTGCCCAAAATTACCGAACAGTTCGTGCATATGAAACAGCAACTGCCGCTGAGTACACGCATTCTTTTAGGTCTGAGCGACACGTTGCAACGTACCGGCCCGACATTATTAGCGACGGTGTTTATTGTCGCTGTAGGTTTCTGGTTCTGGTTAAAACGCGGCAATAACCGCCATCGTTTTCATGCCATGCTGCTGCGTGTTGCGCTCATTGGTCCACTGATTTGCGCCATTAACAGCGCACGCTATCTCCGTACTTTAAGTATTTTGCAATCCAGCGGCGTCCCTCTGCTGGATGGGATGAATTTGTCCACCGAAAGCCTCAACAACCTCGAAATTCGCCAGCGTCTGGCAAATGCGGCAGAGAACGTTCGCCAGGGTAACAGCATTCATCTTTCGCTGGAGCAAACCGCAATCTTTCCGCCAATGATGCTCTACATGGTGGCCTCTGGCGAAAAAAGCGGGCAGCTCGGCACATTAATGGTCAGGGCAGCGGATAACCAGGAGACGCTGCAACAAAACCGAATCGCCTTAACGCTCTCCATCTTCGAGCCAGCACTCATTATTACGATGGCACTGATCGTCCTGTTTATTGTCGTGTCGGTACTCCAACCTCTTCTTCAACTTAACTCAATGATTAATTAAGGAAAGCATATGCGCGCAACGGATAAGCAACGCGGGTTTACATTACTGGAAATTATGGTGGTGATTGTCATTATCGGCGTACTTGCCAGCCTGGTGGTTCCCAACCTGATGGGCAATAAAGAAAAGGCGGATAAACAAAAAGCCGTCAGCGATATCGTGGCGCTGGAAAATGCATTGGATATGTACAAACTCGACAATCATCGCTATCCAACCACAAATCAGGGGCTTGAATCCTTAGTCGAAGCACCGACGCTGCCACCGCTGGCCGCAAACTATAACAAGGAAGGTTATATCAAGCGTCTGCCTGCCGATCCCTGGGGCAATGATTATGTCCTCGTTAATCCTGGCGAACATGGTGCATACGATCTGCTTTCAGCAGGGCCCGATGGTGAAATGGGAACCGAGGACGACATTACCAACTGGGGTTTGAGCAAGAAGAAAAAATAAGTCAGCGATGAATCAGCAACGCGGGTTTACCCTGCTGGAAATGATGCTGGTGCTGGCGCTGGTCGCTATCACGGCAAGCGTGGTGCTCTTCACATATGGTCGGGAAGATACCGCCAGCACCCGTGCGCGCGAAACAGCAGCGCAATTTACCGCTGCGCTTGAACTGGCCGTCGACCGCGCCACGCTTCACGGGCAGCCGGTCGGTATCCATTTCTCTGATTCAGGCTGGCGTCTTATGGCACCAACCAGAAATTCGTCAAGTTGGCTCTGGAGCCCGCTCAAAGAGGATGCGGATGACGATAGCGAAAATCACTGGAGTGATGAAATTGCGATTCACACCCAGCCATTTAAATCGGATGACAGCAGCCAACCGCAGGTGGTGATTCTGGCCGATGGGCAAATCACCCCATTCTCCATATTGATTGCTAACCAGGAGACCGGTGAGCCACTCCTGACACTGGTATGCTCAGGGGCATGGCCACTGGATCAAACGCTTGCCAGAGATACCCGACCATGAACAGACAATCAGGGATGACATTACTTGAAGTCTTACTGGCGATGAGCATTTTCACCGCAGTTGCTTTGACCTTAATGAGCAGTATGCAAGGGCAAAGAAATGCCATCGAGCGGATGCGTAACGAGACGCTGGCGTTGTGGATAGCGGATAACCAACTTCAGTTGCAAGATACATTCGACGAGGAAAACACGTCCAGTTCTGGCAAAGAGATAATAAATGGCGAAGAGTGGAACTGGCGCAGCGATATCCACTCAAGCAAAGATGGTACGCTTCTGGAACGCACCATAACCGTTACATTACCCAGCGGTCAGACAACCTCTCTTACGCGTTATCAAAATATCGATAATAAATCCGGGCAGGCGCAAGATGATTAATCGCCAGCAGGGTTTCACATTGCTGGAAGTCATGGCGGCGCTGGCGATTTTCTCAATGCTTAGCGTGCTGGCGTTTATGATTTTTTCGCAAGCTTCCGAGTTGCATCAACGCTCACAGAAAGAAATCCAGCAGTTCAATCAGCTTCAGCGCGCCATCACCATTCTTGATAACGATCTCCTGCAACTTGTCATTCGCCGGAATCGGGGAACGGACAAAATCATAGTTTTGGGTGAAGAGGCCATTTTCACCACGCAGAGTCGCGATCCACAGGCTCCTCTCAATGAAGCGCAAACCTTACAAACAGTTCACTGGTATCTACGAAATCATACGCTCTACCGCGCGGTTCGTACCTCTGTCGATAGCATGAAGGATCAACCCGCCCAGGCAATGCTGGAAAATGTCGAAGGCTTCCTTCTGGAAAGTAACAGCGGGGAAAGCGAGGAGCTTCCCCTCTCCGTCACTCTTCATCTGAATACCCCGCAGTATGGCGCGTTACAGCGTCGTTTTGCTTTGCCGGAGCTATTAACAAGAGAAGAGTCTCCGCAGCAAAACCAGGCCAGGGGCGAATAACATGAATATTGAACAACGTGGCGTCGCGCTGCTCATCGTACTCATGTTACTGGCGCTCATGTCCGCTCTGGCTGCGGATATGACACTGAGTTTTCACAACCAGCTTCAGCGAACTCGCCAGGTAAACCATCACCTACAACGACAATATGATATTGAACTGGCGGAGAAACTCGCTCTTGCCAGCCTCACTCAGGATGTTAAAGATAACGACAGACAGACCACGTTGCAGCAGTACTGGGCGCAGCCACAACAGATACAGCTGGACAATGGCAATACGGTGAAGTGGCAGCTACACGATGCTCAGCACTGTTTCAATCTCAATGCCCTGGCAAAAGTCTCCGACGATCCACTGGCAATCCCGGATTTCCCCGTGCAGGTTTTCGGCGCTTTGCTGATCAACGCGGGAATCGATCGCGCAAACACCGATGAGATCATGCAATCTATCGCCGACTATATCGACGCTGATGATTCACCACGCTTTCACGGCGCAGAAGACAACTTTTACCAAAGCCAGATGCCACCTCGCCATAGCGCCAATCAGATGCTTTTTCTGACTGGTGAACTCCGTCAGATAAAAGGAATAACCGAGAACGCCTACCAGCGAATTATTCCTTATGTCTGCGTCCTCCCAACCACTGAACTCAACATTAATCTTAATATGTTAACTGAGAATGATATCCCGTTATTAAGAGCATTATTTCTCAACAATATCACGGACGCGGACGCACAGGTCTTATTACAAAAGCGACCAAAGGAAGGCTGGTTAACCACAGATGCATTTCTCTACTGGGCACAGCAGGATTTCTCCGGCGTGAAGCCCTTGGTTTCTCAGGTGAAAGAACATCTCTTTCCCTATAGCCGCTATTTTACGCTGAATACGGAAAGTATCAGCGACGAGCAATCCCAGGGATGGCAGAGCCATATTTTCTTCAACCGTAAACAGCAGAGCGCCCAAATCTATCGGCGTACGCTGCAACTCTATTAATCATAAGGATCGTGATGCCTGAATCGTTGATGGTAATACGTTCTTCCTCGACGCTACGTAAGCAATGGGAGTGGATGACATACTCCGCAGATAGCGTATCTTCAGTACATACGCTCACAGACGATCTTCCGCTGGAGTCGCTGGCCGATCAGCCCGGTGCAGGAAATGTTCATCTTCTGATCCCACCGGAAGGTCTTTTATATCGTTCACTCACGTTGCCCAACGCCAAATACAAACTCACCGCGCAAACATTACAGTGGCTGGCGGAGGAGACGTTACCCGACGCCAGCCAAAACTGGCACTGGACGGTTGTTGATAAACAAAATGACCGAGTGGAAGTGATAGGTATCCAGTCGGAAAAACTCAGTCGTTATCTTGACCGTTTACACACTGCCGGACTAAACGTGACGCGGGTTTTGCCAGATGGTTGTTACCTTCCCTGGAAAGAAGGCTCCTGGACTCTGGTTAACCAGCAAACGAGCTGGCTGATTCGCAGTGCTGCACATGCCTTCAACGAGCTTGATGAACGCTGGTTACAGCATCTTGCCACCCAGTTTTCTCCTGAAAATGTCATCTGTTTTGGCACAGCGGCTCCAGATATCGTGCCGGTCGATTCGCTTATCCAACATGCAGAATCTCCAGCATTACGTTTTTATTCTGCCAATCATTCTCTCCAGCACTACGACATGCTGCATGGTGTTTTTCGCAAACAGAAAACTGTCAGCAGATCGGGAAAATGGCTCGCCAGGCTGGCAGTAAGCAGTCTCATTTTTGCCATTCTCTCTTTTGCTGGTAGTCGGGGAATCGTTCTCTGGCAGACGCTTGGGATTGAAGACCAGCTTCAGCAACAACAGCAGGAAATCTGGCAACAATATTTCCCGCAGATCAAACGAACGCACAACTTTCGTTTTTACTTCAAGCAGCAACTCGCCCAGCAATATCCTGAAGCGGTGCCATTGCTCCATCATTTGCAAACACTCTTACTGGAACATCCTGAACTGCAATTAATGGAAGCCAATTACAGTCAGAAGCAAAAATCACTGATTTTGAAAATAAGTTCGAAAAACGAAGGCAATATTGATCGTTTCTGTGAGTTAACACAGTCCTGGCTTCCGATGGAAAAAACAGAAAAAGATCCGGTCAGTGGTGTATGGACAGTAAGGAGCACAGGGAAATGATTAAATTATGGTGGACTGAAAAATCCCCATCGGAAAAACAAATTATTATAGGGCTGGCGATTCTCTCGCTCTGCGTTTTCTGCTGGCTTGCGGTAATAAAACCTATTGATAACTACATTGCGGATCATCAATCCCGCATACAAAAAATTAAAAAGGATATTAAATGGATGCAAGACCAGGCGAGTGCACATGGATTACTTGACCATCCCACGCTCAGGCAACCGGTCAAAAATATCCTTCTTGAGGAAGCAAAGCGTGAGAATTTAGCTATTACGCTAGAGAATGGCCCGGACGATACGCTGACAATTCATCCTGCCACATTCCCCCTCGAAAACGTCTCCCGCTGGCTGACTACGGCACAGATAACATACGGTATTGTTATTGAGGATCTTCAATTTACCCTTGCCGGAAACGAAGAGATCACCCTCAGGCATTTATCCTTCAGAGGGCAACAATAATGACAATGCTACTGCCGCTCTTCATTCTGGCTGGCTTTATTGCTGGTTACCTGGTGAATGCCGTGGCCTATCACCTCTCGCCTTTGGAGGATAAAACGGCGTTAACTTTTCGCCAGGTTTTGGTTCATTTCAGGCAAAAAAAATATGTCTGGCATGACACGTTGCCTATGGCACTTTGCGTGGTTGCGGCAATCGCCTGCGCCCTGGCACCTTTCATGCCGATCGTGACTGGCGCACTCTTTCTCTACTTCTGCTTCGCACTCACGCTCAGTGTTATTGATTTTCGTACCCAGCTCCTGCCCGACAAACTCACCCTGCCACTGCTCTGGCTTGGCTTGTTATTTAATGCGCAGTCTGGATTAGTTGATTTACATGATGCAATTTACGGCGCGGTAGCTGGATATGGGGTACTGTGGTGTGTTTTCTGGGGGGTGTGGTTTGTATGTCACAAAGAGGGATTAGGTTACGGTGATTTCAAGCTACTGGCCGCAGCAGGGGCGTGGTGTGGTTGGCAAACGCTACCAATGATATTACTTATTGCCTCGCTGGGAGGCATTTTTTACGCCATCGCATCACAACTGTGGCAGCGTCAGACCATCACCACAATTGCATTCGGCCCGTGGCTTGCGCTCGGTAGTATGATAAACCTGACGTATCTGGTCTGGATCTCTTATTAACCGGGAGGAATGTCCCTCCCGACATGGCTTAGCCTTCTTCGCGAATCTGTGCTTGCAAATAATTTTGCAGGCCCATTTTCTGAATCAAATCAAGTTCCGTTTCCAGCCAGTCAATATGGCCTTCTTCATCACGCAGAATTTCTATCATCATATCGCGGCTGACGTAATCATGAACGCTATCGGCATAACCAATTGCCTCGCGTAAATTCTTCGCGCCATCCAGCTCAAGTGCCAGATCAGAACGCAGCATTTCCTCAACATCTTCACCAATGTTTAGTTTTCCCAGATCCTGTAAATTTGGAAGACCTTCCAGAAAAAGAATGCGCTCTATATAACGATCGGCGTGTTTCATCTCATCAATGGATTCATGGTACTCCACATCATTGAGACGTTTGAGCCCCCAGTTTTTAAACATCCGGGCATGGAGAAAGTACTGATTGATTGCGACAAGCTCATTTCCCAACAGTTTGTTGAGATAATTTATAACTTTAGTATCACCTTTCATTTTTTGACTCCTTCGCTTCCACTCTTTGAAGCGTAGAACGGCTTACGAGTAAGTCAAAAAACACACTCCGTTTTATGCGGACTCCTTAAACTCCGGCAGCTGCATTAATTCATCCTCCATCACCTCACGTGCGGCTCTGACACATTTACCGCACTGGTTTCCAACCGGAATAAATTTTTTTAATTGCTGGAACGAGTGGGGAGAAAACTGGCGCACAGCCTGACGAATTTTTTTATCACTGATACCATTACAAAGACAAACGTACATAGAGACTCCCGTATACTTTCCTCAAAAATAAATGAAAATAGTTCTTATTTCAATTACGAAAAGACTCTTTTTTAATCAAAAAATAGAAATATGAATAAAAATAATGGGCTACAAAAATGTAGCCCATTGACAAAAAATGCGGCGATACCAGAAAGTATCGCCAGCAAATTTACTGCTTAGTAAACGGCGCGAAGATCGCACTGAATGCGTACTTCGGAGCTTGTTCTTTAGTCAGACCGTGGAATTCCGGAGACAGGTTAGTGCCGCCCGGCAGATCACGCGCGATTGACCAGATACCCACCATGCCGAGGTTGCGAGTTTGCGCATCCTGCATGACCAGACGAGCATCAGAGAGATAGAAAACTTCACCCTGAACGTCGTTCACGCCAACCATCGGCGTGGTGCCCATCATGGCGTCAATTTCTGCATCGCTCTTGTTGGGATGGAGGCCTTTCAATTGTGAATGCAGGTTGGCAATCGCCGACGTTGCACACTTACCGTGGATGTTCTGGCCTTCGGTATTTGCAGACTGACAAATTGCGTTACCGTAGTCCATGGTCATCACGTTCACACCCGCCAGCTCAACACCTTTCGCTTTGGCATCGCTCAGGACGTTCATCCCTTCCGGCGTCAAGCCAGTCGGCAGAATTGGCAAGGTGTACCAGATAGCAATATCTTTGCCTTCTGACTTCCATTTATCCTGCACCTTCTTCACGGCAAGGTTACGACGTTCAATAGATGCCTGATCCGCAACCCAGGTGCCTTCGATATCGAAGTCCAGGACTCTGAGATTCAGGTTATCAACGATGTCATAATAATGCTGCATCAGATCGTCAACGTTCTTACAGGAAGCCGCCAGCGGAGCGTTATTAGCACCACCGATAGACAGCATCACATCGCCGCCTGCTTCACGCAGAGCTTTAATTTTGCTGTACTGAGCGTAATTCTGCATACCGTAAGCAGTACCCCATGTCGGCAGACAGGTGTTCGCATCTTTACTCACCACAAACGCCAGCGTGAAGTGGTTGACGTTATGATTCTTAGCCAGCGCAGCCAGATCCGGGATTGTATTCAGCGTAAAGTCGACATACGGTGCATATACGTGTTTCGGCCACGCTTTCTTCGGCGTACCTACGCGCTCTTTGGTTCCGGTCCAGTCAACAAAGACACGCCACGGGTTGCTGTCAGATGGTGAAACCTTCTGCACTTTACTTTGAGAAATATAGTTCACGCCATTGAAGCGAATCAGCGTATCGCTGGCATAAAGCGTCGCTGGATTAAACTCTGGCGCATTTTTCAGCTCGTCGCTGCTATAGCTCTGTGCTTTACCCAATGGCTTCCACGGGCGGCTATTGCTACCGGTGGCGTTCTGGTTCGCAACCAGCGCAGGGTTATCATTTTGTGTCCAGAACAAGGCTTCATATGCCTGACCATCAACCACCACACGATCGCCTTTCACGTAGACTGTCGATGCAGACCACGCTTTTGCCGATTCGTATTTCTTCCACGGGTTATCGCCGCCAGGAACAAAGCCCCACGCGTCCTGATCCACTGACGTTTTATAATGCGCATCGTTATAATCTACAATGCTGTTCGCACTGTACGCTTTACTGGCCTGGAAGCCATCTGCAACGATAACGCCGCCGTTATCAATTTCACAGGTAGTCGGGTTACCGTACTGACTCATTTCCGCAGCGGTAGCTGTACGCACTAGACGCCATGGGTTATTGGAGTTCTCAGCGCTGGTGCCACGCGGGCAATCTTTAGAACCAACCCACCAGGCATTCTGATAGACATTACCATTGAAGATAACATGGTAAATTTCGCTACCTTCCTGACCACTCCATGCCTGTAATGAGTAATCGTTACTGCTATCCGCTGGTGTTGATGGCTCGTTGTTATCCGGAGTTGGAGTAACCGGAGTATCTGGTGTTACCGGCGCCGGATCAACCGGAGTCACAGCACCACCATTGTCCGGCTTAACAGAGCAGGAGCCTGGATTGCCATACTGAGTGATTTCTGTTGCCGTTGCCGCACGAACATAGCGCCATGGATTGCTGGCGTCGTTTTCTTTCGCATCGCCTGGGCAATTTGCCGCGCCTACCCACCAGGCGTTCTTATAAATGCCGCCGTTGTAGATAACGTACCATGTAGAAGAACCTTCCTGACCTTTCCAGGCTACGACAGCATAGTTGTCGTTTGACTTATCAGCTGGGGCTGGCTGAACATCAGGAGCCGGTTTAACGTCCGGTGCTGGTTTCACATCCGGTGCAGGCTGTGGTGCTGAAGTACAGGACTGTGGATTACTGGTTTGCGTGATTTCCGTTGCCGTAGCGGCACGGACATAACGCCATGGATTGCTGGCATCATTGCCTTTCGCATCTCCCGGACAGTTAGAAGAGGCTACCCACCAGGCATTTTTATATACCGCGCCATTAAAGACGACATACCAGGTCTGACCGCCCTGCTGTTTATTCCAGGCAACTACAGATGAATTTGATGGAACAGTACCTTGTGCTGGTGTAGTTGAACCACCATTAGTTGGCGTATTGGATGCAGGCGTATTTGAAGTTGAAGAAGATGAGCTACTGCTCTTTTCGCAGGAAAGCGTATTGCCAAACTGGCTAATTTCAGCAGCCGTTGCCGTACGCTTTAAACGCCACGGGTTAGTTGCATCATTTGCTTTCGCTTTACCGGGGCAATTTGTAGAAGAAACCCACCAGGCATTTTCATAAACCTTACCATCGAAAATAACCTGATATTTACTTCCACCTTGTTGGTTATTCCATGCTTCCAAAGCAAATGCTGGTAAAGAGGAGCAAATCAACCCCATACCAATCATTGATTTGGTAAATGTATTTAATTTCATTATTATCCCTTTTGACGTATTAAAAAATACTTCAAGACATTAAGTCCTTCAATGAAATTATTTACTTTTTAATGGAACGCTTCAACATAGAATAAAACAAAGAAATAAAAATCAGAAAAAAGCCTGAATAAATAAAGTTTTATTAAATTTAATATATTCGCATTAAAAATATGTGTATCTGGTAATATTTATGAATTAGATATTTAGCACAGATAAAATTACGAATATTCGCGTCCCAGCTTTCATATGCAAAAAGGGCGCCGAAGCGCCCTTTTCAATTCAAAACTAATTAACGAGTAATTAGCTCAGAACTTTAGCTACAACGCCCGCGCCAACGGTACGGCCGCCTTCACGGATTGCGAAACGCAGACCGTC
>NZ_PTRF01000025.1:0-38061 GCF_002965705.1 Escherichia sp. MOD1-EC6842
CAATACAATTAATAGTGAGATAATCAAGCATTGAGAACTGTTACTTCCTAAAAATAAAAAAAAGTACAAAAATTAATGCGGCTCGGAAAATAGTGGAATAATTCACGCTCAGATGAAGTTGATAATATTTTTACCAACAAAATGCTTCCCCGCAAAAACGCTGCCCCACAAATATCATTCTCCATCGTCTACACTTACTCCTGTAAACCGCTCAGGAGCAGTAATGAATCAGCAACTTTTTGATGAAAGCATCCTAATCCGTATCTTCGCGCTTCACGAGTTACACCGTCTTAAAGAGCGAGGCTTAACTCGCGCGGCGCTTCTCGATTATCACAGCCGCTATAAACTCGTATTTCTGGCTCATTCTCAGCCCGAGTACCGCAAGCTCGGCCCGTTCGTGGCAGATATTCACCAGTGGCATAATCTGGAGGAGTATTACAACCAGTATCGCCAGCGCGTAATTATTTTGCTTTCTCACCCCGCCAACCCGCGCGATCACACCAACGTTTTGATGCACGTTCAGGGGTATTTTCGTCCCCATCTTGATTCCACAGAACGTCAGCAACTGGCGGCGCTTATCGACAGTTATCGATGTGGCGAGCAACCGCTTCTTGCGCCGCTGATGCGTATCAAACACTATATGGCGCTTTATCCTAATGCCTGGCTTTCAGGGCAACGTTATTTCGAACTTTGGCCGCGTGTTATTAACTTGCGCCATGCAGGAGTTTTATGACCACCCATCTGGTCTGGTTTCGCCAGGATTTACGTCTGCACGATAATCTCGCGCTGGCTGCTGCCTGCCGCAATTCGTCTGCACACGTGGTGGCGCTGTTTATTGCCACACCGCAGCAGTGGGCAGCGCATAATATGTCGCCGCGTCAGGCTGAACTTATCAATGCTCAACTGAACGGGCTACAAATCGCGCTGGCGGAAAAAGGTATTCCTTTGTTATTTCATGAAGTGGATGACTTTGCTGCCAGTGTCGAAATGGTTAAACAGGTGTGCGTGGAAAACGGCATTACCCATTTGTTTTATAACTATCAGTATGAAGTGAATGAGCGAGCGCGGGATGCTCTGGTTGAGAAAACGCTTTGTAACGTGGTGTGTGAAGGATTTGATGACAGCGTGATCCTGCCACCTGGCGCGGTGATGACCGGTAACCATGAGATGTACAAAGTCTTTACGCCATTTAAAAATGCCTGGCTGAAACGGCTGCGGGAAGGGATGCCGGAGTGCGTCGCTGCACCAAAAGTACGTAGTAGCGGATCGATAGACCCCGCACCATCCATTTCGCTGAATTACCCTCGTCAGCCTTTCGACACAGCATATTTCCCGGTGGAAGAAAAAGTGGCGATTGCGCAATTACGCCAGTTTTGCCAGAACGGAGCAGTGCTGTACGAGCAACAGCGTGATTTCCCGGCAGTGGAAGGCACCAGCCGTTTGTCCGCTAGTCTGGCAACGGGAGGATTATCGCCTCGCCAGTGTTTACATCGCCTGCTGGCGGAACAACTGCAGGCGATGGAGGGCGGGGCAGGTAGCGTCTGGCTTAATGAGTTGATTTGGCGCGAGTTTTACCGTCACCTGATAACGTATTACCCCTCGCTGTGTAAACATCGTCCGTTTATTGCCTGGACTGACCGCGTACAGTGGCAAAGCAATCCCGCGCATTTAAAGGCCTGGCAGGAAGGCAAAACGGGATACCCGATTGTCGATGCCGCCATGCGTCAGCTTAACAGCACTGGCTGGATGCATAACCGTCTGCGGATGATCACAGCTAGCTTTCTGGTGAAAGATTTGTTGATCGACTGGCGCGAAGGGGAGCGGTATTTCATGTCGCAGCTGATTGATGGTGATTTGGCAGCCAATAACGGTGGCTGGCAGTGGGCGGCTTCCACCGGAACCGATGCTGCGCCGTATTTTCGTATTTTCAACCCGACAACCCAGGGCGAGAAATTTGACCGCGAAGGCGAGTTTATCCGCCAGTGGTTACCGGAGCTGCGCGATGTGCCGGGAAAATCGGTGCATGAGCCGTGGAAGTGGGCAGAGAAAGCGGGTGTGAAGCTGAATTATCCAGAGCCGATTGTCGATCACAAAGAAGCGAGAGTACGAACGCTGGCAGCGTATGAGGCGGCGAGGAAGGGGAAATAACAGACGCGTCGGGCAATTGTGCCCAGTTGCCGGATGCGGCGTGAACGCCGTATCCGGCCTGATAGTGCAAATTTAATGAGCCATTCAGGCGTGATAAGACGCGTCAGCGTCGCATCAGGCGCTTATTAAGACTCCAGCGCCAGCGCGCGGTTTCTGAATTTCAGCGTCTGGTACAGCCAAATCATCAGTACCAGTCCTACACACGCCAGTGCGCCCCAGGTGATTTGATCAAACACTTCAATATATGCATTGATGGAATAGTTGATCGCCCCGGAAGCATCAAACGAAGCTTGCGATGTCTGATCGGCAATGACGCCAGCCAGATAGTTCGCAATCGCGCCGGAAAGCAGCATATAAATTCCGGTTAATACGCCGGTCACGCCGGGGATTTCAATACGCGTAATTTGCGACATGGCTACCGGATCGATAAACAGTTCGGCAAAGCCCATCACTGCCAGCCCCAGAACCATCAGCGGCAGGGAAGAGTGTCCATACATCGCAGACCAGCGGGCGCTTAAGGTCAGAATGCAGAATCCGGCGCTCATCAGACCGAGGCCAAGAGCAAATTTTCCCCAAATGCGCACGGTACGATTTCCCGCGACGCTCTCTTTTACCACCCACGCAAGGAACACCCCACACAGCATGACCGCGAAGGCATTAATCGACTGGAACATCGCCGTAGGAACGGTATAACCGAAAATATCGCGGTTAACGAAACGGTCAATATAAAGGCTAATCGAACTGCCGCCCTGTTGTGCGAAGGCCCAGAACAACATACTGAAGAAGGTAAGGGTAACAATCAGCCCCAGTTCTTTACGCTGTTTCTGATTTTCTGCCTGGCGATAAATTTTTGCCAGCACCGCCAGTCCAATCACCGTGGCAACAACTAAGGCGTATACCGACCATTCTTTCCAGAACAATACAGTAATCAGCGCAGGTGTTGCGACCAGCAGAACCAGCAGCCATCCCCAGTTCGGCAGGAGAAAGTTTTTCGCACACAGCACCTCCTTATTAACGCCCCGGGTATGAGCGAAGTGACGATTGCCGCATAAGAAAATGACCAGCCCGGCGATCATCCCGACCGCAGCCAGGCCAAAGCCCATTGCCCAGCTGTATTCTTCCTGGGCGTAACCACAGGCGATAGGGGCGATAATAGAACCCACGTTACCTGCCGCATACATCAGCGAGAAACCGCCATCACGACGCGGATCGGTTGGCTCATAGAGTTCGCCAAGCAGGCAACTGACGTTGGATTTAAACAGGCCATAGCCGCAGACGATAATCGCCAGCGACAAATAGAGGAATGTCGGATGGATCTCGCTGGCGCCCAGCACCAGATGCCCGATCGCCATCAACAACGCTCCCAGCATTACCGCCATACGGTTGCCGAGCACTTTATCGGCCAGGAAACCGCCAAGAATTGGCGTGACATATACCAGTGAACAGTAGGCACTGAATAACGCGTAAGCGTGGGTATCGTTGTACTTCAGTTGATTGGTGAGATAGAGAATCAGCAGGGCGCGCATTCCGTAGAAGCTAAAATATTCCCAGATTTGTAGCGCGACAACGTAGTAGATAGCGCGCGGCTGTGATGCGTGTTTATTCATAATAATTCCACAGTTGGATGCGACGCCACGTAATAAAAGCGCGGTGTGCGTGTGTTTCCTTAAAGTTAAAACCTTGATACAGATCTGATTATTTATGCAATATGCTGTCTGCTTGCATAAATATACATGAACTGAGGTGTGGTGAAATAAACAATTTGCGCCTTTTGGCGTCGGGTTTGTTTCTTAATATGTCAAAAGATTGGCTATCGACGAACAGGCGAGGTAACGCTATGTTAACGGTGTAGCTATCAGAATACGGAAGGCGCGAAGATGAAAAACACCGAACTGGAACAACTGATTAACGAAAAACTGAACAGCGCGGCGATAAGTGATTACGCGCCGAATGGTTTGCAGGTGGAAGGCAAAGAGACGGTGCAAAAAATTGTTACCGGTGTCACCGCCAGCCAGGCGCTGCTCGATGAAGCGGTGCGTCTGGGCGCGGATGCGGTCATTGTGCATCATGGCTATTTCTGGAAAGGCGAATCGCCGGTCATTCGCGGCATGAAGCGTAACCGTTTAAAAACCTTGCTGGCGAATGATATCAACCTGTATGGCTGGCATCTGCCACTGGACGCACATCCGGAGCTGGGTAATAACGCACAACTGGCGGCGTTACTGGGGATCACGGTCATGGGCGAAATTGAGCCGTTGGTGCCGTGGGGCGAACTGACCATGCCTGTGCCGGGGCTGGAACTGGCTTCCTGGATTGAAGCGCGTCTGGGACGCAAGCCGTTGTGGTGTGGCGATACCGGACCTGATGTAGTGAAACGCGTCGCCTGGTGCACGGGCGGCGGGCAAAGTTTTATCGATAGCGCCGCGCGTTTTGGTGTGGATGCATTTATTACTGGCGAAGTTTCTGAACAGACCATTCATTCAGCCCGCGAGCAGGGATTGCATTTTTATGCCGCAGGTCACCATGCCACTGAACGCGGCGGTATTCGCGCGTTGAGCGAGTGGCTGAATGAAAATACCGATCTTGATGTGACCTTTATTGATATTCCTAATCCTGCATAACGAATAATCAGAGGGATCGAAAGTGCAACGAGCGCGTTGTTATCTGATAGGTGAAACGGCGGTAGTGCTGGAACTGGAACCGCCAGTGACGCTGGCTAGCCAGAAACGGATCTGGCGACTGGCGCAGCGTCTGGTGGATATGCCGAATGTGGTGGAAGCCATTCCCGGCATGAACAATATCACGGTGATTTTGCGCAATCCTGAGTCGCTGGCGCTGGATGCCATTGAGCGTTTGCAACGCTGGTGGGAGGAGAGTGAGGCGCTGGAACCGGAGTCACGCCATATCGAAATCCCGGTGGTTTACGGCGGCACTGGCGGGCCGGATTTGGCGGTGGTCGCGGCGCATTGTGGGTTGAGCGAAAAACAGGTTGTTGAATTGCACTCCTCCGTGGAATACGTGGTCTGGTTTTTAGGTTTTCAACCGGGCTTCCCGTATCTCGGGAGCTTGCCGGAACAACTACACACGCCACGGCGCGCTGAACCGCGCTTGCTCGTTCCGGCAGGTTCTGTCGGGATCGGCGGGCCGCAGACCGGTGTTTATCCGCTGGCAACGCCGGGTGGCTGGCAGTTGATTGGTCATACCTCACTCAGCCTGTTTGATCCGGCGCGTGACGAACCCATCTTATTACGTCCTGGAGATAGCGTGCGCTTTGTGCCGCAGAAGGAGGGAGTATGTTGAAAATTATTCGTGCGGGGATGTATACCACCGTGCAGGATGGTGGTCGTCACGGTTTTCGCCAGTCGGGTATCAGCCACTGCGGCGCACTGGATATACCCGCGCTGCGCATTGCTAATCTGCTGGTGGGGAATGATGCCAACGCTCCTGCACTGGAAATTACGCTCGGTCAGTTAACGGTTGAATTTGAACGCGATGGTTGGTTTGCCCTGACCGGCGCAGGTTGTGAAGCGCGGCTGGATGATAACGCCGTCTGGACCGGCTGGCGCTTGCCGATGAAAGCAGGCCAGCGTTTAACCCTTAAACGTCCGCAACATGGTGTTCGTAGCTATCTGGCGGTGGCGGGCGGTATTGATGTCCCGCCAGTGATGGGGTCATGCAGTACCGATCTCAAAGTGGGGATTGGCGGGCTGGAAGGGCGTTTACTAAAGGATGGTGACCGACTCCCGATTGGCAAAGCGAAGCGGGATTTTATGGAAGCACAGGGCGTTAAACAGCTACTGTGGGGCAACCGCATTCGCGCCTTGCCGGGGCCGGAATATCATGAGTTCGATCGCGCCTCGCAGGATGCATTCTGGCGTTCGCCCTGGCAACTTAGCCCGCAAAGCAACCGGATGGGCTACCGCTTGCAAGGGCAAATCTTAAAACGCACCACCGATCGTGAACTGTTATCTCACGGTTTGCTGCCGGGCGTGGTGCAGGTGCCGCATAACGGGCAGCCCATTGTGCTAATGAACGACGCGCAAACCACCGGCGGTTACCCGCGCATTGCCTGCATTATTGAAGCCGACATGTATCATCTGGCGCAAATCCCACTCGGACAGCCCATTCATTTTGTCCAGTGTTCACTGGAAGAGGCACTAAAAGCGCGGCAAGATCAGCAACGTTATTTCGAACAATTAGCGTGGCGGCTGCACAATGAAAATTGACCTGAACGCCGATCTGGGCGAAGGCTGTGCCAGTGACGCTGAACTGTTAACGCTGGTTTCCTCAGCCAATATTGCCTGTGGATTTCATGCAGGCGACGCGCAAACCATGCAGGCTTGCGTGCGTGAAGCAATAAAAAATGGCGTAGCGATTGGCGCGCACCCGAGTTTTCCCGACAGGGAAAATTTTGGTCGTAGCGCCATGCAACTGCCGCCGGAAATGGTTTATGCCCAGACGCTGTATCAAATTGGTGCGCTGGCAGCGATTGTCCGTGCAGAAGGTGGTGTGATGCGCCACGTCAAACCGCACGGTATGTTGTATAACCAGGCGGCGAAAGACGCACAACTGGCAGACGCCATCGCCAGAGCGGTATACGCTTGCGATCCGGCATTGATTCTTGTCGGGCTGGCGGGAAGCGAGCTGATCCGTGCAGGCAAGCGTAATGGCCTGACAACGCGCGAGGAAGTGTTTGCCGATCGCGGTTATCAGGCTGACGGCTCGCTGGTGCCGCGAAGCCAGCCAGGCGCGTTGATTGAAAACGAAGAACAGGCGCTGGCGCAAACGCTGGAGATGGTGCAACACGGCAGAGTCAAAGGTATCACCGGTGAATGGGCGAAGGTCACGGCGCAAACGGTCTGCCTGCATGGCGACGGCGAGCACGCACTGGCGTTCGCCCGCCGACTACGCGCTACATTTACCAAAAAGGGGATTGTTGTCGCAGCATAATCCCGCTGAACAAAGAACGAAAAAAGGATATCACCATGCCTGAAGGCCCGGAGATCCGCCGTGCAGCGGATAACCTGGAGGCGGCGATCAAAGGCAAACTACTAACTGATGTCTGGTTTGCCTTCCCGCAGTTAAAACCGTATCAATCACAACTTATTGGTCAACACGTCACCCATGTGGGAACTCGTGGTAAGGCGTTGTTAACTCATTTTTCTGATGGTTTAACGCTCTATAGCCATAATCAGCTTTACGGCGTGTGGTGCGTGGTTGATACCGGCGAAGAGCCGCAGACCACGCGGGTGCTGCGGGTAAAACTGCAAACGGCTGACAAAACCATTCTGCTTTATAGCGCCTCGGATATTGAGATGTTGACCCCGGAACAACTGACCACACATCCGTTTTTACAACGCGTTGGCCCCGATGTGCTGGATCCGAATCTGACGCCGGAGGTGGTGAAAGAACGGTTATTATCGCCGCGCTTTCGTAATCGGCAGTTTGCTGGATTACTGCTCGATCAGGCGTTTCTGGCAGGGCTTGGCAATTATTTGCGGGTGGAGATCCTCTGGCAGGTCGGGTTGACCGGAAGTCATAAAGCGAAAGATCTCAATGTGGCGCAACTGGATGCACTCGCGCACGCGCTACTGGATATTCCGCGTCTTTCTTACGCTACGCGGGGGCAGGTGGATGAGAATAAACATCATGGGGCGCTGTTTCGCTTTAAAGTTTTTCATCGTGATGGCGAGAAGTGCGAACGCTGTGGCGGCATCATTGAGAAAACCACGTTGTCATCGCGCCCGTTTTACTGGTGTCCAGGCTGCCAGCACTAGGCCGACCGCTTCGGCGCATAAGTTGAAATAAACCGTGCAATGGCAGGCCCCGTCAGCAAAATACTGAACAAGCGCAGGGTTTGCATCGCCATGATGAACGCCATATCGGCATTGCTCCCTGCGGCGATGACCGCCACCGTATCAAGCCCGCCGGGGCTGGTGGCGAGATAGGCGGTCATAAAATCAATATGCATAAACCGGGTCAGCCCCCACGCCATACCCGCACAAATAGCCAGCAGAGCAAAAATCGACAGCAGGATTTGCGGTAGTGGGCGCAATGCCCGCAGTAATATTTGTTTATCGAAACCAAGACCAATCCGCCAGCCAATTGCCATATACGCCATCGCCAGCAGCCATTCTGGTAGTTCGATGGTGATGAGCTGACCAGACTGGAGCACTGCGCCCGCCAGCATCGGGATGAGCATCGTGCCGGAAGGAAGACGTAGCAGGCATCCCACTGTACCGGCAACCACTGCGAGCAAAATCGTAAGCATAAGATTAATGCTCACTGGCGGGAACCAGATGATCTGTTGATTAACCGCTTCAGCGTTATCGCCCAGCATCATCCGCGTAACCAGAACTGCCGCACCTGCGACAAACAGTACCCGCAGATATTGCATAAACGCCACCAAGCGGATATCTGCGCCGTAATCCTGCGCCATAGCGACCATTGCCGCTGCGCCGCCGGGGGAGGAACCCCAGGCACCGGTATTCCCAGGCAGTGAGCTATAGCGCACCAATAACCAGCCCACGATGGCGCTGGAAAGCAGCGTCACCAGTAAAATAGCTAACACGATCGGCCAGTTAACGGCCAGGGTGGTGAGAATCGAACCAGTGAGGTTTTGCGCAATCATGCAGCCAAGAATGGCCTGCGCAGCAAGAAAAGCGGAGCGAGGGAGTTGCAGAGTCATTCCGCGCATACTGAAGATGATCCCGGCGATCATCGGCCCAAGTAATAGCGCCGCCGGGAGATGTACCGCGAGGAAGCCAATAGAAAGGAGAAGTGATAGTACACATAACATTCCCCACTGCAAAACTGGCATCCTTCGCTCCTTCATTATTATCTCTTTGGTGTATCGATACAGCATAAAGAAAGCCGGGTCTGGAAAAAATAACGGTAATCAAGGAAAAGGAGGAAATGAGTAATTATCTGAATGCGATACCCTTCTCGACTGAAAAGGGCATCATCTCGATTCAGTTGTAGTTAATCTTAAAAAGCACCACAGTATCGAAGGGACCAGCCTCGATGGGGGTGCCTGGTATGGATGACAATTCGGCGGTAAAGTTTTTTTCATAAACTAACATGTCGCTGGTGAAATCGGCATATTCGCTGTATTTATTGAAGGTATAGGGCGAGGCGTTTTCGTCCAGTAAACGTAGTTTAAGTCCATTACCAATCAACAATGCTTTATCTTCTTCAACCAACGTTTCTTCGGTATAAAACGAGGAACTGACTTTAAATCCGTCGGTGCACTGGTCATTTTGTGATTTCGTCGTCTTAATACTAAAATTTTTCGACATCGTGTGACGGCGAATATCCAGTACGTTAAATTTACCAAAATCAATCACCTGTGTTTCAGGCGAAATAGAAAAGTTAACGCTGCAATCCAGTACACGAATGTTTTCCAGACCGGTAATGTGATATTTCAGGTTTTGGGCAGAAGGATCTTCATTAACACTGCCAGCGCCATCGAATTGCACCACAATATAGTCGCTCAGCGTACTTTGATAATCATGCGGCGGCATTTCACGAACTTTAACATAGAGCCGCATACGAGCGAGAAATGTACGCGACATATGAATATTGTTGGAATCGCCGGAACAAATCTTATTTTGCCACCCCATAGCAATGATCTGCTCTGGTGTGTAGATATCAATTTTCTTGCTGTCGATACACTGGTTGGTGTCGATTCGACTTTTCCCGAGACTGGCATCGTAATCAACGCCGTTATATGTTACGCCAAGTTGATAATAGCGATCCTGCATTCCGGGGTAGGGGTTTACCCAGGCATAAACATGCTCGCTTTCAAAGTTGCCGTTAGTATTGTTGTCACAATAGACGGGAATTTTAATATCGTCAGATTCCCAGATTTTATCGCCAGGTTTAGCATTGCCCGGCACAGCAAAGGGTTGAATAGCTTCTGATTTTTCTACAGATCCGCCAGATGAGCTAAAATAGCAGTTCAGCGCCAGCGCAGACTTCAACGGCAGAAATAACAGACAGATAACGAACAACAATCCCTTGCCAGCACTCATTTTGCCTCCACTGCTTGTAAACGACATTGTCCGTTACAGTTCAGAGTATTCATCCGTAATGCGCCGTAATCATCCATGTAACCCAGGTAAAATTGATTACCGTTATAGCTTCCTGTATGAGTTGTGACGGTGCTAAAAGGGGCAATCATCACCGATTTAAAACCGGGGAGCACACCTTTATCATTTTGCCCAAGATAGGCAATCGTCAGGTAATAGGCGGTAGGGTTTTTCAGGGTAAGTTCGTTGCCCTTCTGGCTAACCTGTAACTGTAACTCTATGTGTTCACCTGTTTTCTTGCGCAATGCCGCAGGTCGCCAGAACAACTTAATACGGCTTTGGATCGCGACCTGAAGTATCGCATGGTCGCTGCTTTTATCCGGCGCTGGCGGAATTTCGCGCATGTTGTAGTAAAATAGCGTTTCACGATCGCCGGGCAACTGTGTGGTTGACGCTTGCTTTACAATCCGCACCTGCGATGTTGCTTTTGGTTCCAGGCGCTGTATTGGTGGCAGGGCGACCAGAAGATCGTCGCTTTTCTCCCCTTTATCATTTTCTATCCAGGAATATGCAAGGTAAGGCAGTTTGTCACTCTGGTTTTCTATGCGCAGGCTGGTGGCTTTGTCGTTGGCGTTAAACACAACTCGTGTGCGATCGGGTTGCACTGCAGCGTTGCTACCCAGGCTGACAGCTAACAGAATCAGGGGCAATCCTTTAATAAATGTCATTCTCTTTTCCTTAATTAATGACAAGGTAAAATCAGGCGTTTGGTCGTGTCTTCCAGACGTTCTGGCAGATGAATAATGCAACTTTGTTTATCGCCCCAGAGCACGGTAAATTGCTGGTTTTCAGCTACTCCGCCAAGCCAGGCATGGCCTTCCTCGCTAACCATACCGACACTGATTCCACTGCCATTCTGCTGAATATTGGCACCGAGAGGGGGATAGTGACCGCTGGCGTCGCGAATAATAATGTTAACGTCTTTACCAGAACGGGAAGCCAGCGATTTGTAACCAATAGCGCCTTCAATCCACGTTTCTTTGATGATATTTTCAGCAACCGTTACGCCATCAGGTAAATCATTCATGTTGACTGCCACGGTGGAAGGTTGGTAACTGGAAATTAGCGGCACTACCGCAATACCAAAATGGTTGGTGTAGTCGAGATTACCCTGAACCGGAATATTTGCCACGCCGTCGGTGCTGACCATCAGCCGAGGCTCATTGGTTGAACTGCGGCGATGGAAGGCTGCGCCATATTGAGTGGCGGTAAAGGAACCGCTCCAGCTACTGCTGACAGAGCTGTAATCATTGGCGGCATAAGTGCCAGACAAATCCCATTCGCCGGCTGAACTCAGGTGTTGATAGTTACCACTCACCTGGGCGCCATTGTCAGGACGGTCGGATTGCAGCCCGGCAGACATGCCCCAGCTATTACGTTCATCCAGCGTATCGTTCCACGACATGCGGTGCGTGGTGCTGTTACTACTGTTTTGCATGTCATAGCCGACTCGACCACCGTTACCGACAGGTAATGAAATCGACAGGTAAATCTGGTTGTCGCGATCTTTGTCTTCGTAGTGGGTTGTGTTGAATGACGTCGAGATCGATATATCTTTCCAGTCACCGATATCAATATTAAAACCTGCCGTTATGTTGGCGGTCGTGGAGGTATTTGCGTTCCACCAGGTCTGATGTAACAGGTTGGCGTACAGGTTGAGGTTCAGAGGGGTTATCGGTTGGCCTACTGATAAGCTGATCGTCTGTTTTTCGTCTTGTGCATCGTTGTCGTTGTATTTGTGATCCAGATAGTTGGCGTAGCTGTGAAAATGACGATCGGAGAAGCGATAAGCAGCGAGTGAAATCGTACTATTTGTGGCGTCCACTTGTTTGCTGTAATTGAAACGGTAGCTTAAGCCCCGCTCGTCCTGCTGGGTATCAAATTGGCTACTGGCCCAGGTGACATCAAATGACAACGCCCCCAGCCAGAGCATATTTTGCCCGATGCCTATTGCGCCAGAATGGTAGTCATCTCCGGAGAGTAGCAAACCGCCATATAACGAGGTATTCGAGAGCATCCCCCAGGATATTTCATTACTAAAAAAGGTTTCATTTTCAGTTTGATGAGACATTGAGGTTCGCGGCTGACCAACAGCAAGTTTATAGCGAACCTGACCCTGGCGCGTCAGGAAGGGCGTCGAGGCGGCCGAAACCTGAAAGTTGTTCACCCGACCATCGTCTTCCGTCACTTTGACATCCAGCGTGCCCTGAACAGACTGATTGAGGTCATCAATAATAAACGGGCCTGGCGGGACTTTTTTCTGATAAATAACTCGCCCCGAATGACTTACGGTGACAGTGGCGTTGGTTTGCGCGATACCGCTGATTTGTGGGGCGTAACCACGCAATTCCCAGGGCAACATCCGGTCATCGCTGGTCAGTGCCGCACCGGTATAAGAAAAACCGTCGAAAATATTGGAACTAAAATCAGTTTCGCCCAGGGTTAATTTCGAACCTAATTGCGGTAGTGGGCGAAAAAGATAAGTACGTGATATTCCGCCGCTCTGGTCGTGGGCATCGTCGCTTTCGGAGCGGCTCAGCTGGTAATCGCTGCGTAAGCGCCATGCACCCATGTTAATACCGGCAGTACCGTAAGCGTTCAGGTTGGTGTTGCTGCTACTGCCCTGTGGACGGTAGTTGCTGGCAAACAGGTTGTAGTCCATTAGGACGCCGGCTACACCTTCTTTCCATGTTGATGGCGGCATCCAGTTTTCTGAGTGCCATGCCAGCCACGCTTGCGGAATGGTGATATTGAGTTGCTGATTGGCTTGATCGAAATTGAAGAGTATTTCTGGATGCGAACTAAAATCAACACACTGATTTATCTGTACTAATGATTGACGGAAGTCTGGTTTTAAACCAAATTTATCCACCAGTGATTCATCGATGCACGGAATGGTTTTATCTCCGCTTTTTTGCCAGCTAATTTTTTGCCCGTTACTTATTTGGTTATTATTAACGGTAATGCTAACAAAATATTCACCGGGGGCAATCACCCCTTTGTCTTTTAATAATGAAATATCAATGCTATCACGCATCGATTTGTCGAGGACGCTCAGGTTAAATTCGACCGCCAGCGCGGACGGCATTACCATCGTCAGGCAGGAAATAAAAGAAAGTCGATAAATATTCACGGTGTCCATACCTGATAAATATCTGCAGAAAGGCGGCTACGTCGCCGCCATAATTATTCTTATTTATAATCCAGAACGTAGGTCGCGTTAGCGGTTACGGCACCGGCAGTGACATTGACTGCATTGTCAATTTGTTCCATCCAGGCAAAGAAGTTCAGCGTTTGTTCTGTTGAGCTTGCATCCAGGTCGAGGTCTGGCGCAGCTGTACCCAATACGATGTTTGTGTCATTTTTGTCCATCAGTCTTACGCCGACACCTGTTGCTTCGCCAGCACTGATATTGCTCAACAGAGGTGTTGCCCCCGTCGTTTTAGCCGAACCGTCGAAGGTTACGGCAACTTTGGATATTGGCGAACCGCTACCATTATCAGAACCTGGCAGGTCACAGTTTATTAAGCGAATGTCGACGGCCACTTTATTGCTGTGATGATCCCGGTTTATATGGGTTGTCGTGACTTGTCCAAGGTCAATATTTTTATCAACATCATCTGGATGAATGTCACAAGGTGCTTCAATAATTTCACCTTTAAAGTGAATTTCACCAGAGCCTTCGTCTGCGGCATAAACAGGAGCAGTGAACAACAGAGATACGGCCAATGCGGCCAATGTTTTTTGTCCTTTAAACATAACAGAATCCTTTAAGGAAATAGAAAAATAGTATAGCTCTACCAGATTATCTGATTTTGCGTGTGGAGTGTTTTTAGTTTTGCTTAAAAATATATTTAGTTTTATTAAATGCAAATGCAATTGATTGGTGTTGTGAATTAATTAAGGCGTAGAAAATAGAAGTGAATTATGGATATGCATAATATTCAGTGGATTATAAACAGGACGGAGAGATCAATTATTTTTATGAAGATATTGCATTGACTGCTATTTGAACTGGTTGTTTTTTATTTGGCGTCCGGTTTTTGATTTTATTTTTACAATTTTTTATGCTTAAACCAACAAAAAATAACCCGCCATATAAACGGCGGGCTAAATTATTTGCTGCTCAGTAATCACCGATTAACGTTTGATATCGCTTTTAAAGTCACGTTTTTCATAGCCAGTATACAGCTGACGCGGACGGGCAATTTTCATGCCGTCACTGTGCATTTCGCTCCAGTGGGCGATCCAGCCAACGGTACGTGCCATTGCGAAAATGACGGTGAACATGGAAGACGGAATACCCATCGCTTTCAGGATGATACCAGAGTAGAAATCGACGTTCGGGTACAGTTTCTTCTCGATAAAGTACGGGTCGTTCAGCGCGATGTTTTCCAGCTCCATAGCCACTTCCAGCAGGTCATCTTTGGTGCCCAGCTCTTTCAGGACTTCATGGCAGGTTTCACGCATTACGGTGGCGCGCGGGTCGTAATTTTTGTACACGCGGTGACCGAAGCCCATCAGGCGGAAAGAGTCATTCTTATCTTTCGCACGACGAACAAATTCCGGAATGTGTTTAACGGAGCTGATTTCTTCCAGCATTTTTAGCGCAGCTTCGTTAGCACCACCGTGAGCCGGTCCCCACAGCGAAGCAATACCTGCTGCGATACAAGCAAACGGGTTCGCACCCGAAGAACCAGCGGTACGCACGGTGGAAGTCGAGGCGTTCTGTTCGTGGTCAGCGTGCAGGATCAGAATACGATCCATTGCACGTTCCAGAATTGGATTGACTTCATACGGTTCGCACGGGGTGGAGAACATCATGTGCAGGAAGTTTCCAGCGTAGGAAAGGTCATTGCGCGGGTAAACAAATGGCTGACCGATGGAGTATTTGTAACACATCGCTGCCATGGTCGGCATTTTCGACAGCAGACGGAACGCGGCGATTTCACGATGACGCGGATTATTGACGTCAAGTGAATCGTGATAAAACGCTGCCAGCGCGCCGGTGATACCGCACATGACCGCCATCGGATGAGAGTCGCGACGGAAGGCGTGGAACAGACGGGTAATCTGTTCGTGGATCATCGTATGACGGGTAACGGTAGTTTTAAACTCGTCATACTGTTCCTGGGTCGGTTTTTCACCATTCAGCAGAATGTAACAGACTTCCAGGTAGTTAGAATCGGTCGCCAGCTGATCGATCGGGAAACCTCGATGCAGCAAAATACCTTCATCACCATCAATAAAAGTAATTTTAGATTCGCAGGATGCGGTTGAAGTGAAGCCTGGATCAAAGGTGAATACACCTTTTGAACCGAGAGTACGGATATCAATAACATCTTGACCCAGCGTGCCTTTCAGCACATCCAGTTCAACAGCTGTATCCCCGTTGAGGGTGAGTTTTGCTTTTGTATCAGCCATTTAAGGTCTCCTTAGCGCCTTATTGCGTAAGACTGCCGGAACTTAAATTTGCCTTCGCACATCAACCTGGCTTTACCCGTTTGTTATTTGGCTCGCCGCTCTGCGAAAGAGGGGAAGACCTGGGTACAGAGCTCTGGGCGCTTGCAGGTAAAGGATTCATTGATGACGAATAAACGGCGAATCAAGCACTTAGCAATCCGAATTATTAAACCTGTCTATCACTAATAACTGTCCTGGATGGATTGGTCAATACTTCCACACTGTTACATAAGTTAATCTTAGGTGAAATAGTGACCCCATAACTTTTACGCATTATATGCTTTTCCTGATGACGTTTGTAACAACTTTGTTTAATGATTGTCAAATGAGATGGTTAAAAATTAAATAAATGTTGTTATCGTGACTTAGATCACTGTTCTGGATAAAACCCGACAAAGCATATGTAGGTTAATTGTAATGATTTTGTGAACGGCCTATACTGCCGCCAGGTCTCCGGAACACCCTGCAATCCCGAGCCACCCAGCGTTGTAACGTGTCGTTTTCGCATCTGGAAGCAGTGTTTTGCATGACGCGCAGTTATAGAAAGGACGCTGTCTGACCCGCAAGCAGACCGGAGGAAGGAAATCCCTACGTCTCCAGGTAACAGAAAGTTATCCTCTGTACCCGTAGTCCCCAGGGAATAATAAGAACAGCATGTGGGCGTTATTCATGATAAGAAATGTGAAAAAACAAAGACCTGTTAATCTGGACCTACAGACCATCCGGTTCCCCGTCACGGCGATAGCGTCCATTCTCCATCGCGTTTCCGGTGTGATCACCTTCGTTGCAGTGGGCATCCTGCTGTGGCTTCTGGGTACTAGCCTCTCTTCCCCTGAAGGTTTCGAGCAAGCTTCCGCCATTATGGGCAGCTTCTTCGTCAAATTTATCATGTGGGGCATCCTTACCGCTCTGGCGTATCACGTCGTCGTAGGTATTCGCCACATGATGATGGATTTTGGCTATCTGGAAGAAACATTCGAAGCGGGTAAACGCTCCGCCAAAATCTCCTTTGTCATTACTGTCGTGCTTTCAATTCTTGCAGGAGTCCTCGTATGGTAAGCAACGCCTCCGCATTAGGACGCAATGGCGTACATGATTTCATCCTCGTTCGCGCTACTGCTATCGTCCTGACGCTCTACATCATTTATATGGTCGGTTTTTTCGCTACCAGTGGCGAACTGACATATGAAGTCTGGATCGGTTTCTTTGCCTCTGCGTTCACTAAAGTGTTCACCCTGCTGGCGCTGTTTTCCATCTTGATCCATGCCTGGATCGGTATGTGGCAGGTGTTGACCGACTACGTTAAACCGCTGGCTTTGCGCCTGATGCTGCAACTGGTGATTGTCGTTGCACTGGTGGTTTACGTGATTTATGGATTCGTTGTGGTGTGGGGTGTGTGATGAAATTGCCAGTCAGAGAATTTGATGCAGTTGTGATTGGTGCCGGCGGCGCGGGTATGCGCGCGGCGCTGCAAATTTCCCAGAGCGGCCAGACCTGTGCGCTGCTCTCTAAAGTCTTCCCGACCCGTTCCCATACCGTTTCGGCGCAGGGCGGCATTACCGTTGCGCTGGGTAATACCCATGAAGATAACTGGGAATGGCATATGTACGACACCGTAAAAGGGTCGGACTATATCGGTGACCAGGACGCGATTGAATATATGTGTAAAACCGGGCCGGAAGCGATTCTGGAACTGGAACACATGGGACTGCCGTTCTCGCGCCTTGATGATGGTCGTATCTATCAACGTCCGTTTGGCGGTCAGTCGAAAAACTTCGGCGGCGAGCAGGCGGCACGTACAGCGGCAGCGGCTGACCGTACCGGTCACGCACTGTTGCACACCCTTTATCAGCAGAACCTGAAAAACCACACCACCATTTTCTCCGAGTGGTATGCGCTGGATCTGGTGAAAAACCAGGATGGCGCAGTGGTCGGTTGTACCGCACTGTGCATCGAAACTGGTGAAGTGGTTTACTTCAAAGCTCGTGCTACCGTGCTGGCGACTGGCGGGGCAGGGCGTATTTATCAGTCCACCACTAACGCCCACATTAACACCGGCGACGGTGTCGGCATGGCTATCCGTGCAGGCGTACCGGTGCAGGATATGGAAATGTGGCAGTTCCACCCAACCGGTATTGCCGGTGCGGGCGTACTGGTCACCGAAGGTTGCCGTGGTGAAGGCGGTTATCTGCTGAACAAACATGGCGAACGCTTTATGGAGCGTTATGCGCCGAACGCCAAAGACCTGGCGGGGCGTGATGTGGTGGCGCGTTCCATCATGATCGAAATTCGTGAAGGTCGTGGCTGTGATGGCCCGTGGGGACCACACGCAAAACTGAAACTCGACCACCTGGGTAAAGAAGTTCTCGAATCCCGTCTGCCGGGCATTCTTGAACTCTCCCGTACCTTCGCTCACGTCGATCCGGTGAAAGAGCCGATTCCGGTTATCCCAACCTGTCACTACATGATGGGCGGTATTCCGACCAAAGTGACCGGGCAGGCGCTGACGGTGAACGAGAAGGGCGAAGATGTGGTGATCCCTGGCCTGTTCGCGGTGGGTGAAATTGCTTGCGTATCGGTACACGGCGCTAACCGTCTTGGCGGCAACTCGCTGCTGGACCTGGTAGTCTTTGGTCGTGCGGCAGGTCTGCATCTGCAAGAGTCTATCGCCGAGCAGGGCGCACTGCGTGATGCCAGCGAGTCTGATGTCGAAGCTTCTCTGGAGCGCCTGAACCGCTGGAACAACAACCGTAACGGTGAAGACCCGGTGGCGATTCGTAAAGCACTGCAAGAATGTATGCAGCATAACTTCTCGGTCTTCCGTGAAGGTGATGCGATGGCGAAAGGGCTTGAGCAGTTGAAAGTGATCCGCGAGCGTCTGAAAAATGCCCGTCTGGATGACACCTCCAGCGAGTTCAACACCCAGCGCGTTGAATGCCTGGAACTGGATAACCTGATGGAAACGGCGTATGCAACGGCTGTTTCTGCCAACTTCCGTACCGAAAGCCGTGGCGCGCATAGCCGCTTCGACTTCCCGGAGCGTGATGATGAAAACTGGCTGTGTCACTCCCTGTATCTGCCAGAGTCGGAATCCATGACGCGACGTAGCGTCAACATGGAACCGAAACTGCGCCCGGCATTCCCGCCGAAGATTCGTACTTACTAATGCGGAGACAGGAAAATGAGACTCGAGTTTTCAATTTATCGCTATAACCCGGATGTTGATGATGCTCCGCGTATGCAGGATTACACCCTGGAAGCGGAAGAAGGTCGCGACATGATGCTGCTGGATGCGCTTATCCAGCTGAAAGAGAAAGATCCCAGCCTGTCGTTCCGTCGCTCCTGCCGTGAAGGTGTGTGTGGTTCCGACGGTCTGAACATGAACGGCAAGAATGGTCTGGCCTGTATTACCCCGATTTCGGCACTCAACCAGCCGGGCAAGAAGATTGTAATTCGTCCGTTGCCAGGTTTACCGGTGATCCGCGATTTGGTGGTAGACATGGGACAATTCTATGCGCAATATGAGAAAATTAAGCCTTACTTGTTGAATAATGGACAAAATCTACCAGCTCGTGAGCATTTACAAATGCCCGAGCAACGTGAAAAACTCGACGGGCTGTATGAATGTATTCTCTGCGCATGTTGTTCAACCTCTTGTCCGTCTTTCTGGTGGAATCCCGATAAGTTTATCGGTCCTGCAGGCTTGTTAGCGGCGTATCGTTTCCTGATTGATAGCCGTGATACCGAGACTGACAGCCGCCTTGACGGTTTGAGTGATGCATTCAGTGTATTCCGCTGTCACAGCATCATGAACTGCGTCAGTGTATGTCCGAAAGGGCTGAACCCGACGCGCGCCATCGGTCATATCAAGTCGATGTTGTTGCAACGTAATGCGTAATGCCCCGGCCTGATGGCCAAGGCAAAAATGTGCACGAACGGTTCCCTCGCCCCTTTGGGGAGAGGGTTAGGGTGAGGGGAAAAGGTCAGCGCCGGTGCGGACAATGACCCTCACCCCGACCCTCTCCCTGGAAGGGCGAGGGGGAAAATCGAGCCTGCGTTAACAATTAAGCAGGTTTGTTAGGAACCGTAGGCCTGATAAGACGCGCAAGCGTCGCATCAGGCAACCAGCGCCGGATGCGGCGTGAATGCCTTATCCGGTCTACAAAAGAAATGCAGGAAATCTTTAAAAACTGCCCCTGACACTAAGACAGTTTTTAAAGGTTCCTTAGCGGACGCAGAAAATACGACAAGTCCGCAACAAGTGAACCCCGGCACGCACATCACTGTGCGTGGTAGTATCCACGGCGAAGTAAGCATAAAAAAGATGCTTAAGGGATCACGATGCAGAACAGCGCTTTGAAAGCCTGGTTGGACTCTTCTTACCTCTCTGGCGCAAACCAGAGCTGGATAGAACAGCTCTATGAAGACTTCTTAACCGATCCTGACTCGGTTGACGCTAACTGGCGTTCGACGTTCCAGCAGTTACCTGGTACGGGAGTCAAACCGGATCAATTCCACTCTCAAACGCGTGAATATTTCCGCCGCCTGGCGAAAGACGCTTCACGTTACTCTTCAACGATCTCCGACCCTGACACCAATGTGAAGCAGGTTAAAGTCCTGCAGCTCATTAACGCATACCGCTTCCGTGGTCACCAACATGCGAATCTCGATCCGCTGGGACTGTGGCAGCAAGATAAGGTGGCCGATCTGGATCCGTCTTTCCACGATCTGACCGAAGCAGACTTCCAGGAGACCTTCAACGTCGGTTCATTTGCCAGCGGCAAAGAGACCATGAAACTCGGCGAGCTGCTGGAAGCCCTGAAGCAAACCTACTGCGGCCCGATTGGCGCCGAGTATATGCACATTACCAGCACCGAAGAAAAACGCTGGATCCAACAGCGTATCGAGTCTGGTCGCGCGACGTTCAATAGCGAAGAGAAAAAACGCTTCTTAAGCGAACTGACCGCCGCTGAAGGCCTTGAACGTTACCTTGGCGCAAAATTCCCTGGCGCAAAACGCTTCTCGCTGGAAGGCGGCGACGCGTTAATCCCGATGCTTAAAGAGATGATCCGCCACGCAGGCAACAGCGGCACCCGTGAAGTGGTTCTCGGGATGGCGCACCGTGGTCGTCTGAACGTGCTGGTGAACGTGCTGGGTAAAAAACCGCAAGACTTGTTCGACGAGTTTGCCGGTAAACATAAAGAACACCTCGGCACAGGTGACGTGAAATACCACATGGGCTTCTCGTCTGACTTCCAGACCGATGGCGGCCTGGTGCACCTGGCGCTGGCGTTTAACCCGTCTCACCTTGAGATTGTTAGCCCGGTAGTTATCGGTTCTGTTCGTGCCCGTCTGGACAGACTTGATGAGCCGAGCAGCAACAAAGTGCTGCCAATCACCATCCACGGTGACGCCGCAGTGACCGGGCAGGGCGTGGTTCAGGAAACTCTGAACATGTCGAAAGCGCGTGGTTATGAAGTTGGCGGTACGGTACGTATCGTTATCAACAACCAGGTTGGCTTCACCACCTCTAATCCGCTGGATGCTCGTTCTACACCGTACTGTACTGATATCGGTAAGATGGTTCAGGCACCGATTTTCCACGTAAACGCGGATGATCCGGAAGCCGTTGCCTTTGTGACCCGTCTGGCGCTCGATTTCCGTAACACCTTTAAACGTGATGTCTTCATCGACCTGGTGTGCTACCGCCGTCACGGCCACAACGAAGCCGACGAGCCGAGCGCAACCCAGCCGCTGATGTATCAGAAAATCAAAAAACATCCAACGCCGCGCAAAATCTACGCTGACAAGCTGGAGCAGGAAAAAGTGGCAACGCTGGAAGATGCCACCGAAATGGTTAACCTGTACCGCGATGCGCTGGATGCGGGTGATTGCGTGGTAGCAGAGTGGCGTCCGATGAACATGCACTCTTTCACCTGGTCTCCATACCTCAACCACGAATGGGACGAAGAGTACCCGAACAAAGTTGAGATGAAGCGCCTGCAGGAACTGGCTAAACGCATCAGTACGGTGCCGGAAGCAGTTGAAATGCAGTCTCGCGTTGCCAAGATTTATGGCGATCGCCAGGCAATGGCAGCCGGTGAGAAACTGTTCGACTGGGGCGGTGCGGAAAACCTCGCTTACGCCACGCTGGTTGATGAAGGCATTCCGGTTCGCCTGTCGGGTGAAGACTCCGGTCGCGGTACGTTCTTCCACCGCCACGCGGTGATCCACAACCAGTCTAACGGTTCCACTTACACGCCGCTGCAACATATCCATAATGGTCAGGGCGCGTTCCGTGTCTGGGACTCCGTACTGTCTGAAGAAGCCGTGCTGGCGTTTGAATACGGTTATGCCACCGCAGAACCACGCACCCTGACTATCTGGGAAGCGCAGTTCGGTGACTTCGCTAACGGTGCTCAGGTGGTTATCGACCAGTTCATCTCCTCTGGCGAACAGAAATGGGGCCGGATGTGTGGTCTGGTGATGTTGCTGCCGCACGGTTACGAAGGGCAGGGGCCGGAGCACTCCTCCGCGCGTCTGGAACGTTATCTGCAACTTTGCGCTGAGCAAAACATGCAGGTGTGCGTACCGTCTACCCCGGCACAGGTTTACCACATGCTGCGTCGTCAGGCGCTGCGCGGGATGCGTCGTCCGCTGGTCGTGATGTCGCCGAAATCCCTGCTGCGTCATCCGCTGGCGGTTTCCAGCCTCGAAGAACTGGCGAACGGCACCTTCCTGCCAGCCATCGGTGAAATCGACGAGCTTGATCCGAAGGGCGTGAAGCGCGTGGTGATGTGTTCTGGTAAGGTTTATTACGACCTGCTGGAACAACGTCGTAAGAACAATCAACACGATGTCGCCATTGTGCGTATCGAGCAACTCTACCCGTTCCCGCATAAAGCGATGCAGGAAGTGTTGCAGCAGTTTGCTCACGTCAAGGATTTTGTCTGGTGCCAGGAAGAGCCGCTCAATCAGGGCGCATGGTACTGCAGCCAGCATCATTTCCGCGAAGTGATTCCGTTTGGGGCTTCTCTGCGTTATGCAGGCCGCCCGGCCTCCGCCTCTCCGGCGGTAGGGTATATGTCCGTTCACCAGAAACAGCAACAAGATCTGGTTAATGACGCGCTGAACGTCGAATAAATAAAGGATACATAATGAGTAGCGTAGATATTCTGGTCCCTGACCTGCCTGAATCCGTAGCCGATGCCACCGTCGCAACCTGGCATAAAAAACCCGGCGACGCAGTCGTACGTGATGAAGTGCTGGTAGAAATCGAAACTGACAAAGTGGTACTGGAAGTACCGGCATCAGCAGACGGCATTCTGGATGCGGTTCTGGAAGATGAAGGTACAACCGTAACATCTCGTCAGATCCTTGGTCGCCTGCGTGAAGGCAACAGCGCGGGTAAAGAAACCAGCGCCAAATCTGAAGAGAAAGCGTCCACTCCGGCGCAACGCCAGCAGGCGTCTTTGGAAGAGCAAAACAACGATGCGTTAAGCCCGGCGATCCGCCGCCTCTTGGCTGAACACAACCTCGACGCCAGCGCGATTAAAGGCACTGGTGTCGGTGGTCGTCTGACCCGTGAAGATGTGGAAAAACATCTGGCGAAAGCCCCGGCGAAAGAGTCTGCACCGGCAGTTGCTGCTCCGGCGGCGCAACCGGCACTGGCTGCACGTAGCGAAAAACGTGTACCAATGACTCGCCTGCGTAAGCGTGTGGCAGAGCGTCTGCTGGAAGCGAAAAACTCCACCGCCATGCTGACCACGTTCAACGAAGTCAACATGAAGCCGATTATGGATCTGCGTAAGCAGTACGGTGAAGCGTTTGAAAAACGCCACGGCATCCGTCTGGGCTTTATGTCTTTCTACGTGAAAGCGGTGGTTGAAGCCCTGAAACGTTACCCGGAAGTGAATGCGTCTATCGATGGCGATGATGTGGTTTACCACAACTATTTCGACGTCAGCATGGCGGTTTCTACACCGCGCGGTCTGGTGACGCCGGTTCTGCGTGATGTCGATACCCTCGGCATGGCAGATATCGAGAAGAAAATCAAAGAGTTGGCTGTTAAAGGCCGTGACGGTAAGCTGACGGTTGAAGATCTGACCGGTGGTAACTTCACCATCACCAACGGTGGGGTGTTCGGTTCCCTGATGTCTACGCCTATCATCAACCCGCCGCAGAGCGCAATTCTGGGTATGCACGCTATCAAAGATCGTCCGATGGCCGTGAATGGTCAGGTTGAGATCCTGCCGATGATGTACCTGGCGCTGTCCTACGATCACCGTCTGATCGATGGTCGCGAATCCGTAGGCTTCCTGGTAACCATCAAAGAGTTGCTGGAAGATCCGACGCGTCTGCTGCTGGACGTGTAGTAGTTTAAGCCTCACCTGCACTGTAGACCGGATAAGGGATCGCCCTCTTCGGCAATGGAAGCCTGATGCGACGCTAACGCGTCTTATCAGGCCTACGGGAACCACCAATGTAGGTCGGATAAGGCGTTTGCGCCGCATCCGACAAGCGATGCCTGATGCGACGCTGGCGCGTCTTATCAGGCCTACGGGTGACCGACAATGCCCGGTAGCGATACGTCATACTCGGTCTACGGTTTAAAAGATAACGATTACTAAAGGATGGACAGAACACATGAACTTACATGAATACCAGGCAAAACAACTTTTTGCCCGCTATGGCTTACCGGCGCCAGTGGGTTATGCCTGTACTACTCCGCGCGAAGCAGAAGAAGCCGCTTCAAAAATCGGTGCTGGTCCGTGGGTAGTGAAATGTCAGGTTCACGCTGGTGGCCGTGGTAAAGCGGGCGGTGTGAAAGTTGTAAACAGCAAAGAAGATATCCGTGCTTTTGCAGAAAACTGGCTGGGTAAACGTCTGGTAACGTATCAAACAGACGCCAATGGCCAACCGGTTAACCAGATTCTGGTTGAAGCAGCGACCGATATCGCTAAAGAGCTGTATCTCGGTGCTGTTGTTGACCGTAGTTCCCGTCGCGTGGTCTTTATGGCCTCCACCGAAGGCGGCGTGGAAATCGAAAAAGTGGCGGAAGAAACTCCGCACCTGATCCATAAAGTTGCGCTTGATCCGCTGACTGGCCCGATGCCGTATCAGGGACGCGAGCTGGCGTTCAAACTGGGTCTGGAAGGTAAACTGGTTCAGCAGTTCACCAAAATCTTCATGGGCCTGGCGACCATTTTCCTGGAGCGCGACCTGGCGCTTATCGAAATCAACCCGCTGGTTATTACCAAACAGGGCGATCTGATTTGCCTCGACGGCAAACTGGGCGCTGACGGTAACGCACTGTTCCGCCAGCCTGATCTGCGCGAAATGCGCGACCAGTCGCAGGAAGATCCGCGTGAAGCGCAGGCTGCTCAGTGGGAACTGAACTATGTTGCGCTGGACGGTAACATCGGTTGTATGGTTAACGGCGCAGGTCTGGCGATGGGTACGATGGACATCGTTAAACTGCACGGCGGCGAACCGGCTAACTTCCTGGACGTTGGCGGCGGCGCAACCAAAGAACGCGTAACCGAAGCGTTCAAAATCATCCTCTCTGACGACAAAGTGAAAGCCGTTCTGGTTAACATCTTCGGCGGTATCGTTCGTTGCGACCTGATCGCTGACGGTATCATCGGCGCGGTAGCGGAAGTGGGTGTTAACGTACCGGTTGTGGTACGTCTGGAAGGTAACAACGCCGAACTCGGCGCGAAGAAACTGGCTGACAGCGGCCTGAATATTATTGCAGCAAAAGGTCTGACGGATGCAGCTCAGCAGGTTGTTGCCGCAGTGGAGGGGAAATAATGTCCATTTTAATTGATAAAAACACTAAGGTTATCTGCCAGGGCTTTACCGGTAGCCAGGGGACTTTCCACTCTGAACAGGCCATTGCATACGGCACTAAAATGGTTGGCGGCGTAACCCCAGGTAAAGGCGGCACTACCCACCTCGGCCTGCCGGTATTCAACACCGTGCGTGAAGCCGTTGCCGCCACTGGCGCTACCGCTTCTGTTATCTATGTACCAGCGCCGTTCTGCAAAGACTCCATTCTGGAAGCCATCGACGCAGGCATCAAACTGATTATCACCATCACTGAAGGCATCCCGACGCTGGATATGCTGACTGTGAAAGTGAAACTGGATGAAGCAGGCGTTCGTATGATTGGCCCGAACTGCCCGGGAGTAATCACTCCGGGTGAATGCAAAATCGGTATTCAGCCGGGTCACATTCACAAACCGGGTAAAGTGGGTATCGTTTCCCGTTCCGGTACACTGACCTATGAAGCGGTTAAACAGACCACGGATTACGGTTTCGGTCAGTCTACCTGTGTCGGTATCGGCGGCGATCCGATCCCTGGCTCTAACTTTATCGACATTCTCGAAATGTTCGAAAAAGATCCGCAGACTGAAGCGATCGTGATGATCGGTGAGATCGGCGGTAGCGCCGAAGAAGAAGCGGCTGCGTACATCAAAGAGCACGTCACCAAGCCAGTTGTTGGTTACATTGCCGGTGTGACTGCGCCGAAAGGCAAACGTATGGGTCATGCTGGCGCTATCATTGCCGGTGGTAAAGGGACTGCGGATGAGAAATTCGCCGCTCTGGAAGCCGCAGGCGTGAAAACTGTTCGCAGCCTGGCTGATATCGGTGAAGCACTGAAAACTGTTCTGAAATAAATATCTGTAATAAGAAATAGCCCTCGCCGCTTCCCTCTACAGGAATGGCGAAGGGCTGTCGGTTTCGACATGGTTGGCCATCTTATGATGGCCTTTTTTGTTTTTATTCGGGCGCTAATCTGAAAAGCTTTCCCGCTGCTTTTTTTTCCCATCCCTTGCGCAATAATGCCCGGCGAAATATCTCTTCTCCATTCAGTAAAAGGATTTATACATGAAGACAATTATTCTGCCGGTTGCTCTGGCCCTGATGGGTATAAATGCGGACGCTTATGCCGCCGACGTATACATCGATATTTTAAGTGCGACAGTGAAAGATAAACGCATTGAGGGTGCATCGGTGACGCTGCAACGCAATGGCGCGCAGTCTGTTTCTGGTATCACAAATGCCTCGGGCGGCGTTAGTCTGGGTTCTTCATTTGCTGATAATCAAGATGCTTTATTAATCGTCAAAAAAGACGGTTATTCCAATCTTTTAACGACACCACATTAGACGTCAGTGATTTAGCCACTGTGATAACGCCAGCGACAGGTACTTCAACTCCGGCTTCGCCTGCGATGCAAAACAGTGGCGATACTCAACTGGCAAGAAAATATAACCGTGAAGGTGAAGCTGTTTACAAAACCGGTCAACTTGAGCAAGCCATTCAACTCTTCCAACAGGCAACAGAATTAGACGGCAATTACGGACAGGCATTTAGTAACCTGGGTCTGGCTTATCAGAAAAATGGCAACATAGCAGAAGCGATTTGGGCAAATCGTAAAGCGATCTCGTTAGCCAGTGGAGCAAATCGGCGACAACGCGCTATAACATTGCTAAAATGTATGAAATCGCAGGTCAGAACGCCGATGCCTTGCAGCATTATCAACTGCCGTATGCGGAAAAAAATAAGCCCTCTTATGAAGAAGCTATCGCACGTGTAAAAGCAAAAATGTAAATCAGCTGTATTTTGAGGGCAACTGATGATGCCCACTGTTTACGAACATTTTATTTTCCGGTTACACAGTTTCCTGATTTGACCTGCGTGAGAGGCGCAGGTCATTAATCATTTCAAACGTGAACTACGGTCGAAAATATTATTTCAGTATGAATTAATATATATTTTTTTGGGGCTTTATAAGTAGCTGGTGCTTCTTTACAATGCGATTGTATAAAAAACTTTTTTTAATATAATTAGTTATATCACTCGATGTACTACTGAATTATCAACTATTACTTTAAGGTTCAGTAGTCGTAAAGCTGTATCTCCAGATAATTAAATTTCTGACATCTTACAATATCATCATATTCAAATGGTTAAATTAAGAATATTACACAGCCAAAACAGGCAGATTAAAGCAATCTATTAGATGTTGCAGAACAACCTTGATTCCAACGGCGAAATCGCTGCTGCTCATATGGAGCTGAATATCACTCAGTTCATGCTTGATGAGTCGATATCGCTATATCCATAGATAGAGGAGAGTACAATCGCATCAACGCCAATCACATGTGTTGCTTTCTTCATGGGGAGTCCTCTGTAAGGCAGAGAGTTAATATCTTTTAGACAAGGTAGCGTGTATCCGAGAATATCCGGTGTTTTCTAACGCCTGGTTATAATTCCGTTTGGTTGTTTCGTATCACTGCTATAACAATTTCTCTTGATTTTCAATCGTTGAGCGAATCATTGAATACCGATCAGGAAATATCAATACCATATATAGTTTCTTTTGAAAATTCTTGTTCTATCTGACTATACCGAAGGTATCTATTTCTTTTCGTGATTATTGCCAGAAAAACAATAAGTGACGGATTTACAGTATGCTGCTCATAAAGACAACAATCAATTAACTTTGATAAAAATTTGTTATGTGAAATAGCAACAAATTGGCTACTCTAATCAATTAGGATTACAAAAAGTCGATAAGGCGGCTCTGTTAAATAAAATACTGGTTTTTTATCTATATATTTCCATGCCGGTAATTTTACTGTGTTATTTGGTTACAATAAATTAACAATAAAATTACTAGTGGCTCATGATTTACACATAATTAACATATCTGATTGATTTTGATATAAATCAATTTTTAATTCTTGAAAAAAATCTGCAAAACGAGATAAATTGTCGTAGATCAAATTGGTGAGATGGTGACAATTTCGCTATAAATTGATCACTGTCGAAAAATGCAATTTTGCTCAATAAAAACCTGTTTATTGTAAGGATTTTGCGGCGTAATATAATTACGGGATCAATTTGGTTTATTCATTAACATATTTGTAACTTTTTTATCATTGTCTTTCCTCTTTTGATGAAATGGCAACGGTAGGGGCGAGCAAATAATTTTGTATTGGGGCATGCGTGTGACCCTTTCTAACGGGGTTCACTCTCGGAGTCTTCATGCGATGAGCAAGGAGTCATGATGTTAGATATAGTCGAACTGTCGCGCTTACAGTTTGCCTTGACCGCGATGTACCACTTCCTTTTTGTGCCGCTGACGCTCGGTATGGCGTTCCTGCTGGCCATCATGGAAACGGTTTACGTCCTTTCCGGCAAACAGATTTATAAAGATATGACCAAGTTCTGGGGCAAGTTGTTTGGTATCAACTTTGCTCTGGGTGTGGCAACCGGTCTGACCATGGAGTTCCAGTTCGGGACTAACTGGTCTTACTATTCCCACTATGTGGGAGATATCTTCGGTGCGCCGCTGGCAATCGAAGGTCTGATGGCCTTCTTCCTCGAATCCACCTTTGTAGGTCTGTTCTTCTTCGGTTGGGATCGTCTGGGTAAAGTTCAGCATATGTGTGTCACCTGGCTGGTGGCGCTCGGTTCAAACCTGTCCGCACTGTGGATTCTGGTTGCGAACGGCTGGATGCAAAACCCAATCGCGTCCGATTTCAATTTCGAAACTATGCGTATGGAGATGGTGAGCTTCTCCGAGCTGGTGCTTAACCCGGTTGCTCAGGTGAAATTCGTTCACACTGTAGCGTCTGGTTATGTGACTGGCGCGATGTTCATCCTCGGTATCAGCGCATGGTATATGCTGAAAGGTCGTGACTTCGCCTTCGCAAAACGCTCCTTTGCTATTGCTGCCAGCTTCGGTATGGCTGCCGTCTTGTCTGTTATTGTTCTGGGTGATGAATCTGGTTACGAAATGGGCGATGTGCAGAAAACCAAACTGGCTGCTATTGAAGCCGAGTGGGAAACTCAACCTGCGCCTGCCGCCTTTACTCTGTTTGGTATTCCTGATCAGGAAGAGCAGACGAACAAATTTGCGATCCAGATCCCTTACGCGCTGGGTATTATCGCAACGCGTTCCGTGGATACACCGGTTATCGGCCTGAAAGAACTGATGGTGCAGCACGAAGAACGTATTCGTAACGGGATGAAAGCGTACTCTCTGCTCGAACAACTGCGTTCTGGTTCCACCGATCAGGCTGTACGTGACCAGTTCAATAGCATGAAGAAAGACCTCGGTTACGGTCTGCTGCTGAAACGCTATACGCCAAACGTGGCAGATGCGACTGAAGCGCAGATTCAACAGGCAACCAAAGACTCCATTCCACGTGTAGCGCCGCTGTACTTCGCGTTCCGTATCATGGTGGCGTGTGGCTTCCTGCTGCTGGCAATTATTGCGCTCTCCTTCTGGAGTGTCATCCGCAACCGCATTGGCGAGAAAAAATGGCTGCTGCGCGCTGCGCTGTACGGTATTCCGCTGCCGTGGATTGCTGTAGAGGCGGGCTGGTTCGTTGCTGAATATGGTCGTCAACCGTGGGCTATCGGTGAAGTGTTGCCTACCGCAGTAGCGAACTCGTCGCTGACTGCAGGCGATCTCATCTTCTCGATGGTGCTGATTTGCGGCCTGTATACCCTGTTCCTGGTGGCAGAATTGTTCTTAATGTTCAAATTTGCACGCCTTGGCCCAAGCAGCCTGAAAACCGGTCGCTATCACTTTGAGCAGTCTTCAACGACTACTCAGCCGGCACGCTAAGACAGGAGTCGTCAAATGATCGATTATGAAGTATTGCGTTTTATCTGGTGGCTGCTGGTTGGCGTTCTGCTGATTGGTTTTGCAGTCACTGATGGTTTCGACATGGGGGTGGGGATGCTCACCCGTTTCCTCGGTCGTAACGACACCGAGCGTCGAATTATGATTAACTCTATCGCGCCACACTGGGACGGTAACCAGGTATGGCTGATCACCGCAGGCGGCGCGCTGTTCGCTGCCTGGCCGATGGTCTATGCCGCTGCGTTCTCCGGCTTCTATGTCGCGATGATCCTCGTGCTGGCGTCTTTGTTCTTCCGTCCGGTCGGTTTTGATTACCGTTCCAAGATTGAAGACACCCGTTGGCGCAACATGTGGGATTGGGGCATCTTCGTAGGTAGCTTCGTTCCACCGCTGGTGATTGGCGTAGCATTCGGTAACCTGTTGCAGGGCGTACCGTTCAACGTGGATGAGTATCTGCGTCTGTATTACACCGGTAACTTCTTCCAGTTGCTTAACCCGTTCGGCCTGCTGGCAGGTGTGGTGAGCGTAGGGATGATCATTACTCAGGGCGCGACCTATCTGCAGATGCGTACCGTGGGCGAACTGCACCTGCGTACCCGTGCAACAGCTCAGGTGGCGGCGCTGGTGACACTGGTCTGCTTCGCACTGGCTGGCGTATGGGTGATGTACGGTATCGACGGTTATGTCGTTAAATCGACAATGGACCATTACGCAGCATCTAACCCGCTGAATAAAGAAGTTGTTCGTGAAGCTGGCGCATGGTTGGTGAACTTCAACAATATGCCGATTCTGTGGGCTATTCCGGCGCTGGGTGTTGTTCTGCCGCTGCTGACCATCCTGACTGCACGTATGGATAAAGCCGCGTGGGCGTTTGTGTTCTCCTCCCTGACGCTGGCCTGTATCATCCTGACTGCCGGTATTGCAATGTTCCCGTTTGTGATGCCGTCCAGCACCATGATGAACGCAAGTCTGACAATGTGGGATGCAACTTCCAGCCAGCTGACGCTTAACGTCATGACCTGGGTTGCGGTGGTTCTGGTTCCGATCATTCTTCTCTACACCATCTGGTGTTACTGGAAAATGTTCGGACGTATCACCAAAGAAGATATTGAACGTAACACCCACTCTCTGTACTAAGTAAGGAGCTAATAATGTGGTATTTCGCATGGATTCTGGGAACGCTTCTTGCCTGTTCATTTGGGGTAATCACCGCGCTGGCGCTTGAGCACGTCGAATCAGGTAAAGCCGGTCAAGAAGACAGCTAATGAGCAAGATTATCGCAACCTTGTATGCGGTAATGGACAAGCGCCCTCTGCGGGCGCTTTCCTTCGTGATGGCGCTTCTGTTAGCAGGATGTATGTTTTGGGATCCATCACGTTTCGCCGCGAAGACCAGTGAACTGGAAATCTGGCATGGTTTATTGCTGATGTGGGCCGTCTGTGCTGGCGTGATTCACGGCGTGGGTTTTCGTCCGCAGAAGGTTCTTTGGCAAGGGATTTTTTGCCCACTGCTTGCCGATATTGTTCTCATTGTCGGGCTGATTTTCTTCTTCTTTTAAATCAGAATTCTCTTTAAAAATTTATGGACCTTCAACAGTCCATAAATTTTTACGCTCCCTTAACTTGCCCTCATTCCCAAACCTCAATCGCACGCGTATAGTAGCAGCGTTTAAAAGTTCTAACTTTTGTTGCATTACCGGGATGTAAAGTGAATACAACGCTGTTTCGATGGCCGGTTCGCGTCTACTATGAAGATACCGATGCCGGTGGTGTGGTGTACCACGCCAGTTACATCGCTTTTTATGAAAGAGCACGCACAGAGATGCTGCGTCACCATCACTTCAGTCAACAGGCGCTGATGGCTGAGCGTGTTGCCTTCGTGGTACGTAAAATGACGGTGGAATATTACGCACCTGCACGGCTCGACGATATGCTCGAAATACAGACTGAAATAACATCAATGCGTGGCACCTCTTTGGTTTTCACGCAACGTATTGTCAACGCTGAGAATACTCTGCTGAATGAAGCCGAGGTTCTGATTGTTTGCGTTGACCCACTCAAAATGAAGCCTCGTGCGCTTCCTAAGTCTATTGTCGCGGAGTTTAAGCAGTGACTGACATGAATATCCTTGATTTGTTCCTGAAGGCTAGCCTTCTGGTTAAACTTATCATGTTGATTTTGATTGGTTTTTCAATCGCATCCTGGGCCATTATTATCCAGCGGACCCGTATTCTGAACGCTGCGGCGCGTGAAGCCGAAGCGTTTGAAGATAAATTCTGGTCTGGAATCGAACTTTCTCGCCTCTATCAGGAGAGCCAGGGAAAACGGGATAATCTCACTGGTTCGGAACAAATCTTTTACAGCGGGTTCAAAGAATTTGTGCGCCTGCATCGTGCCAATAGCCATGCGCCGGAAGCCGTAGTAGAAGGGGCCTCACGAGCGATGCGTATCTCGATGAACCGTGAACTGGAAAATCTGGAAACGCACATTCCATTCCTCGGTACGGTAGGTTCCATCAGCCCATATATTGGTCTGTTTGGTACAGTCTGGGGGATCATGCATGCCTTTATCGCTCTTGGCGCAGTGAAGCAGGCAACGCTGCAAATGGTTGCGCCCGGTATCGCAGAAGCGTTGATTGCGACGGCAATTGGTCTGTTCGCCGCAATTCCAGCGGTAATGGCTTATAACCGCCTCAACCAGCGCGTAAACAAACTGGAACTGAATTACGACAACTTTATGGAAGAGTTTACCGCGATTCTGCACCGCCAGGCGTTTACCGTTAGTGAGAGCAACAAGGGGTAAGCCATGGCCAGAGCGCGTGGACGAGGTCGTCGCGATCTCAAGTCCGAAATCAACATTGTTCCGTTGCTGGACGTACTGCTGGTGCTGTTGCTGATCTTTATGGCGACAGCGCCCATCATTACCCAGAGCGTGGAGGTCGATCTGCCAGACGCTACTGAATCGCAGGCGGTGAGCAGTAACGATAACCCGCCAGTGATTGTTGAAGTGTCTGGTATTGGTCAGTACACCGTGGTGGTTGAGAAAGATCGTCTGGAGCGTTTACCCCCAGAGCAGGTGGTGGCGGAAGTGTCCAGCCGTTTCAAGGCTAATCCGAAAACGGTCTTTCTGATCGGTGGCGCAAAAAATGTGCCTTACGATGAAATAATTAAAGCACTGAACTTGTTACATAGTGCGGGTGTGAAATCGGTTGGTTTAATGACGCAGCCTATCTAAGCATCTGCGTTTCCCTTGCTTGAAAGAGAGCGGGTAACAGGCGAACAGTTTTTGGGAACCGAGAGTGTCAAAGGCAACCGAACAAAACGACAAGCTCAAGCGGGCGATAATTATTTCAGCAGTGCTGCATGTCATCTTATTTGCGGCGCTGATCTGGAGTTCGTTCGATGAGAATATAGAAGCTTCAGCCGGAGGCGGCGGTGGTTCGTCCATCGACGCGGTAATGGTTGACTCAGGTGCGGTAGTTGAGCAGTACAAACGTATGCAAAGCCAGGAATCAAGCGCGAAGCGTTCCGAAGAGCAGCGCAAGATGAAGGAACAGCAGGCTGCTGAAGAACTGCGTGAGAAACAAGCGGCTGAACAGGAACGCCTGAAGCAACTTGAGAAAGAGCGGTTAGCTGCTCAGGAACAGAAAAAGCAGGCTGAAGAAGCCGCTAAACAGGCCGAGTTAAAGCAGAAGCAAGCGGAAGAGGCGGCAGCGAAAGCGGCAGCAGATGCCAAAGCGAAGGCCGAAGCGGATGCCAAAGCAGCCGCAGAAGCTGCGAAGAAAGCGGCTGCAGACGCGAAGAAAAAAGCGGAAGCAGAAGCCGCCAAAGCCGCTGCTGAAGCACAGAAAAAAGCCGAGGCTGAAGCCGCTAAAGCTGCTACGGCGCTGAAGAAGAAGGCGGAAGCAGCAGAAGCCGCAGCAGCAGAAGCGAGAAAAAAAGCGGCTGCCGAAGCTGCTGAAAAAGCGAAGGCCGAAGCTGAGAAGAAAGCAGCGGCAGAAAAAGCTGCTGCTGATAAGAAAGCGGCAGCAGAGAAAGCCGCAGCCGAGAAAAAAGCAGCAGAAAAAGCGGCTGCTGAAAAGGCTGCTGCTGATAAGAAAGCAGCTGCAGAAAAAGCCGCCGCAGACAAAAAAGCGGCAGCGGCAAAAGCAGCCGCTGAAAAAGCCGCTGCAGCAAAAGCTGCCGCAGAGGCAGATGATATTTTCGGTGAGCTAAGCTCTGGTAAGAATGCACCGAAAACCGGTGGTGGTGCGAAAGGGAACAATGCTTCGCCTGCCGGGAGTGGTAATACTAAAAACAATGGCGCATCAGGCGCAGATATCAATAACTATGCCGGGCAGATTAAATCTGCTATCGAAAGTAAGTTCTATGACGCATCGTCCTATGCAGGCAAAACCTGTACGCTGCGCATAAAACTGGCGCCAGATGGTATGTTACTGGATATCAAACCTGAAGGTGGCGATCCCGCACTTTGTCAGGCTGCGTTGGCAGCAGCTAAACTTGCGAAGATCCCGAAACCACCAAGCCAGGCAGTATATGAAGTGTTCAAAAACGCACCATTGGACTTCAAGCCGTAATCGCGATGTTGACCGTCACGGCGGTTAACATCAAACATCGGTTGTCGCTGGGTTCTGGTAGTTTTGTGTATTTGAGTTTGTTAACATTCTGCTAAATTATCGTGGGCTATCTGTCCAGATAAGGGAGATATGATGAAGCAGGCATTACGAGTAGCATTTGGTTTTCTCATACTGTGGGCATCAGTTCTGCACGCTGAAGTCCGCATTGTGATCGACAGCGGTGTAGATTCCGGTCGTCCTATTGGTGTAGTTCCTTTCCAGTGGGCAGGCCCTGGCGCGGCACCCGAAGATATTGGTGGCATCGTTGCTGCTGACTTGCGTAACAGCGGTAAGTTTAATCCGTTAGATCGCGCTCGTCTGCCACAGCAGCCGGGTAGTGCGCAAGAAGTTCAACCTGCTGCATGGTCTGCATTGGGCATTGATGCTGTCGTTGTAGGTCAGGTCACTCCGAATCCTGACGGCTCTTACAATGTTGCTTATCAGCTGGTTGATACCGGCGGTGCGCCGGGTACTGTACTTGCTCAGAACTCATATAAAGTTAACAAGCAATGGCTGCGTTATGCTGGTCATACCGCCAGTGACGAAGTGTTTGAAAAACTGACCGGCATTAAAGGTGCGTTCCGTACCCGTATTGCCTACGTTGTTCAGACCAATGGCGGTCAGTTCCCGTATGAACTGCGCGTATCTGACTATGACGGTTACAACCAGTTTGTGGTTCATCGCTCACCGCAGCCGCTGATGTCTCCGGCGTGGTCACCGGATGGCTCTAAACTGGCATATGTCACCTTCGAAAGCGGTCGTTCCGCGCTGGTCATCCAGACGCTGGCAAATGGTGCTGTACGTCAGGTAGCCTCATTCCCTCGTCACAATGGTGCGCCTGCATTCTCGCCAGACGGCAGCAAGCTGGCATTCGCTCTGTCGAAAACCGGTAGCCTGAACCTGTACGTAATGGATTTGGCTTCTGGTCAGATTCGTCAGGTGACTGATGGTCGCAGCAACAACACCGAACCGACCTGGTTCCCGGACAGCCAGAACCTGGCCTTCACTTCTGACCAGGCCGGTCGTCCGCAGGTTTATAAAGTGAACATTAACGGCGGTGCGCCACAACGTATTACCTGGGAAGGTTCTCAGAACCAGGATGCGGATGTCAGCAGCGACGGTAAATTTATGGTAATGGTCAGCTCCAATGGTGGACAGCAGCACATTGCCAAACAAGATCTGGTAACGGGAGGCGTACAAGTTCTGTCGTCAACGTTCCTGGATGAAACGCCAAGTCTGGCACCTAACGGCACTATGGTAATCTACAGCTCTTCTCAGGGGATGGGATCCGTGCTGAATTTGGTTTCTACAGATGGGCGTTTCAAAGCGCGTCTTCCGGCAACTGATGGACAGGTCAAATTCCCTGCCTGGTCGCCGTATCTGTGATAATAATTAATTGAATAGTAAAGGAATCATTGAAATGCAACTGAACAAAGTGCTGAAAGGGCTGATGATCGCTCTGCCTGTTATGGCAATTGCGGCATGTTCTTCCAATAAGAACGCCAGCAATGACGGCAGCGAAGGCATGCTGGGTGCCGGCACTGGTATGGATGCGAACGGCGGCAACGGCAATATGTCTTCCGAAGAGCAGGCTCGTCTGCAAATGCAACAGCTGCAGCAGAACAACATCGTTTACTTCGATCTGGACAAGTACGATATCCGTTCTGATTTCGCTCAAATGCTGGATGCACACGCAAACTTCCTGCGTAGCAACCCGTCTTACAAAGTCACCGTAGAAGGTCACGCGGACGAACGTGGTACTCCGGAATACAACATCTCCCTGGGTGAACGTCGTGCGAACGCCGTTAAGATGTACCTGCAGGGTAAAGGCGTTTCTGCAGACCAGATCTCCATCGTTTCTTACGGTAAAGAAAAACCTGCAGTACTGGGTCATGACGAAGCGGCATACTCCAAAAACCGTCGTGCGGTACTGGTTTACTAAGAGAATTGCATGAGCAGTAACTTCAGACATCAACTATTGAGTCTGTCGTTACTGGTTGGTATAGCGGCTCCCTGGGCCGCTTTTGCTCAGGCACCAATCAGTAGTGTCGGCTCTGGCTCGGTCGAAGACCGCGTCACTCAACTTGAGCGTATTTCTAATGCTCACAGCCAGCTTTTAACCCAACTCCAGCAACAACTCTCTGATAATCAGTCCGATATTGACTCCCTGCGTGGTCAGATTCAGGAAAATCAGTATCAACTGAATCAGGTCGTGGAGCGGCAAAAGCAGATCCTGTTGCAGATCGATAGCCTCAGCAGCGGTGGCGCAGCGGCGCAATCAACCAGCGGCGATCAAAGCGGTGCGGCGGCATCAACGACGCCAACAGCTGATGCAGGTACTGCGAATGCTGGCGCGCCGGTGAAAAGCGGCGATGCAAACACGGATTACAATGCAGCTATTGCGCTGGTACAGGATAAATCCCGCCAGGATGACGCAATGGTGGCATTTCAGAATTTCATCAAAAATTACCCTGATTCAACTTACCTGCCAAACGCCAATTATTGGCTGGGTCAGTTAAACTACAACAAGGGTAAGAAAGATGATGCGGCCTACTATTTTGCTTCGGTGGTGAAAAACTATCCGAAGTCACCGAAGGCTGCGGATGCGATGTTTAAAGTTGGCGTCATCATGCAGGACAAAGGTGACACCGCGAAAGCGAAAGCCGTGTACCAGCAGGTTATCAGTAAATACCCTGGGACTGATGGCGCAAAACAGGCGCAAAAACGTCTGAACGCGATGTAATGCATAACACACGACCAGAAGTCGCATTATTTCTGGTCGTGTCGTGCGAATCATAAGCAGTTGAGTGATCTACATCGAAATTTTTGTTGCGCTCAAATCTGAAATCAGTAATATATGCCGCCGTTGCCACGGGATATCAAACAACTCGAAAGCAACGCAAAAGTGGGTCGTTAGCTCAGTTGGTAGAGCAGTTGACTTTTAATCAATTGGTCGCAGGTTCGAATCCTGCACGACCCACCACTTTAAGTAGTATCCAGCGTAGTATCGGGTGATTAGCTCAGCTGGGAGAGCACCTCCCTTACAAGGAGGGGGTCGGCGGTTCGATCCCGTCATCACC